>CAZALA010000004.1:64371-69806 GCA_964485725.1 uncultured Propionivibrio sp.
GATAAGCAAGTGATGACTACTCAGGATCAAGGGCTCATTATCGCCGGCAAGGCCTACCGTTCGCGCCTGCTCGTCGGCACCGGCAAGTACAGGGACTTCAAGGAAACGCGGGCGGCGGTCGATGCCTCGGGGGCGCAGATCATCACGGTCGCGATCCGCCGCGTCAATATCGGCCAGAACGCCGGCGAACCGAGCCTGCTCGACGCGCTGCCGGTCTCGCAGTTTACGATTCTCCCGAACACCGCGGGTTGCTATACCGCCGACGAAGCCGTGCGCACGCTGCGCCTCGGCCGCGAGCTGCTCGACGGCCACCCGCTGTGCAAGCTCGAAGTCCTCGGCGATGCGACCAACCTTTTCCCGAACATGCCGGAGACGCTCAAAGCCGCGGCGACGCTCGTCAAGGACGGTTTCGACGTCATGGTCTACTGCGCCGACGACCCGATCCAGGCGAAGATGCTCGAAGAGATCGGCTGCGTCGCGATCATGCCGCTCGCTTCCCTGATCGGCTCGGGCATGGGCATCGTGAACCCCTGGAACCTGCGCCTCATCATCGATCAGGCGAAGGTGCCGGTTCTCGTCGATGCCGGCGTCGGCACCGCGTCCGACGCTGCGGTGGCGATGGAGCTCGGTTGCGACGGCGTGCTCATGAACACCGCGATCGCGCACGCGAAAGACCCGGTGCTGATGGCAAGCGCGATGAAGAAAGCCGTCGAGGCCGGCCGCGAAGCTTTCCTCGCCGGGCGCATGGCGCGCAAGTACTACTCGGCCGATCCCTCTTCGCCGACCGGCGGCTTGATCGGCAGCGGCGGCAAGGCGTAGCGCGTTTGACGGAATCGGAGAAAGCGTCCGGCGCGAAATTGCACAACTCGCACGGCCACATCAAGAGCTTTGTGCTGCGCCAGGGACGCGTCTCGAACGCGCAGGAGCGCTACTACGACGAAATGATGGCGCGCATCGGCGTTCCTTACGTCGCCGCTGCGCTCGACCTCGACGCGGTGTTCGGCCGTAGCGCGCCGCGCATCCTCGAAATCGGTTTCGGCATGGGCGAGACCTCGGCGGCGATCGCCGCGGCGCACCCGGAGAACGACTACCTCGGCGTCGAAGTGCATACGCCGGGCGTCGGCAGCCTGTGCAAACTGATTGCCGAAGGCGGTCTCAGCAACCAGCGCATCGTCCAGCACGACGCGGTCGAGGTGCTGCGCGACATGATCGCGCCGGCTTCGCTTGCCGGCGTGCATATCTTCTTTCCCGATCCCTGGCCGAAGAAGCGCCACCACAAGCGGCGGCTGCTGCAGGCGCCGCTCGTCGCGCTCCTCGCGAGCCGCCTCAAACCCGGCGCCTACCTGCACTGCGCGACCGACTGGGAGGAGTACGCGCAGCAGATGCTTGCCGTTCTCTCGGCCGAGCCGACGCTCGAGAACACCGCCGACGCTTACGCGCCGCGGCCCGACTACCGGCCGCTCACCAAGTTCGAAGCGCGCGGGCTGCGCCTCGGCCACGGCGTCTGGGACCTCGTTTTCCGCCGTCGGGCTTGCTAAAAAACCCCACCGCAAAGACGCAAAGGCGCAAAGGCCTCGCAAAGAAGACCGAAAAGACGCCATCTTTTTGCCTGGTTGTCCTTTGCGTAATCTTTGCGCCTTTGCGTCTTTGCGGTGGACGTTATGGCTGGCGCCTTTGCGGTGGACGTTACTTACTGCAGCCTGAAGATCACCGGGACGATGAGTTCGCGGGCCTCGCCCGCGCCCATGGTTCCAATCGCGTAAGCTGCGCGGATCGCGGCGTTGTCGAGGATGGCGTGGCCGCTCGTCGCGGCGACCTTGACCTCGCTCACCGAACCGTCGGCGGCGAGTTTGACGATCAGGCGCACTTCGCCTTCGATGCCGTTCGCGACCGCTTCGGCCGGGTAGAAAAGATGTTGCGAGAGTTTTCTCTGCGCGGTCTGGACTTCGCGCCGGGGCGAGGCGGGCGACTTCGCCGTCGCTGGCGGCGCAGGCGTGACGGCCGGGCGCGGCGCCGCTTCGCTGTCGATGGTATTCTTGAGCAGGAGTTCGGGCTCCGGCGCTCGCTCGACGAGCGCGCGCAAGGACGCCTGCAGCGCGGGTCTTGCCGGAGCGGCCGACCAGCGCTTCAGGAAGTCCGGGACGATGAGCGCACCGTGCAGCGCAAGCGAAAGTGCAAGGGCGAGAAACAGGCGGGATGACATGGATGTCGTATTGTGCAACAAAATGCGGTGGCGAAACTTGGCCGCGACAGAGGATCAGCGGAATGCGGTCGATGCGTAGCAGCGTGCGGGCAATCTTCGTGGCATGGGCGCTCTTTTCGGGCGCAGCGTCGGCGGCGCTGCCTGATCCGATCACCTTTGCTTTTGCCGTCGAGCGCGGCGACGTGCAGAAAGTCGCCGGCTGGTTCGACGAGGGGCTCGACCCGGAGATGCTGGGCAACCAGCTCGGCACCGGCCTCATGATCGCCGCCTGGCACGGCAACGTCGAGATGATGAAGCTCTTCGTCGCGCGCGGCGCCAACCCGGCGCGCAGCAACCGCAGCGGCGAACAGGCCTTGCAGCTTGCCGCCTGGAACGGCCACACCGAAGCCGTCAAATGGCTGCTCGACCATGGCGCGGCGATCAACCGCGACGGCAACTACTGGGGCGCCCTGCACTATGCGGTCTTCAACGGCCACGTGGCGCTCGCGAAACTGCTGATCGAGCGCGGCGCCGCGGTCAACGCGCGCTCGCCAAACGGGTCGACGCCGCTGATGATGGCCGCGCGCGAAGGCCGCGACGAACTCGGTCAGGCGCTGCTCGACGCCGGCGCCGACGTGAAGGCGAAGAACGACTGGGGCGACAGCGCGCTGACGCTCGCGATGCGCTACGAGCATTATCAGATCGGCAAGCTGATTTCGACGGCCGAGGAGTTTGCCGTCGCCGTCAAAGCACCGAAAGAGAGCTTTGGCGAACCGGCGCGCTCGGCCGCTGCGCCCAACGAGATCGAGGAGCTGCTGCGCAAGATCCGCGAGGCCGAAGCCGCGGGACAGCCGAGCGAAGCCTTGCGCGCCCAACTCGACGAGGCCGTCAACCGCTTCCGGCGCAACGCGATGGCGCAAAAGAATGCGCGTCAGGCGATGCCGCTGCCCTACCAGCCGAAATCGATCGTGATCACCGCCAAGCGCAACAAGCCCGGCGCTGAGCGCGCGCAGATCGTCGTCGATGGCAAGCCGCAAGCGAGCGTGCCGGCGCAGCCGGCGGCGCGCAAAGGCGGCAAGCCCGTGATCGAAATCAGCGAGAGCAGGCCGCCGCCGCCATCGGCGGGCGAAGTCGCCGATCTCATGCGGCGCATCCGCCAGGCCGAAGCGCAAGGCCAGCCGACGAACGATTTGCGTCGGCAGCTCTTTGAAGCGGTCGAGAAGATGAAGCGCTAAGCGGCGAGCGCAGAGGCCGTAATCGCGCAGAAAATCTGCGCTCCTACAGGGCTGCTATCGCTTGCGGTCGCCCTCGTCGGCCAGGAAGATCTGCAAGAGGCGATTCAGGAAGCGCCGCCCGCGCAGCGTCGGCGCGATCTGCCCCGCAGGAAATCCCCTTGGGGGACGGTCGGCGTCGCGAACGAGGAGGCCGGCGCTTTGCGCGCGCGCGAGCGGCGCTTCGATCGTCACGAGCGGCAAGCCGGTTCGCTGCGCGAAAAGCGCGGCGGGAAAACCCTCGTTGAGGCGCAGCGCGTTCATCATGAATTCGAAGGCCAGCTCGCTTGCCGGTACGGCGAACGCCTCCTGCACGGGCTCGCCGGCCGCGACGTGCGAGAGATAGGCTTCGGGTCGCTTCCAGCGCATTTCGCGGCGCACCGTTATGCCCTCCTCAGCAGGCAGCGTGAGCTTGCTGTGGGCGCCGGCGCCGATGCCAAGATAATCGCCGAAAGTCCAGTAGTTGAGGTTGTGCCGGCACTGCCGCCCGGCCTGCGCGAAAGCCGAGGTTTCGTAATGCGTGAAGGCGGCGTCGGCGAGCCTCGCTTCGATCGCTTCCTGCATGTCGGCGCAGGCGTCGGGGTCGGGCAGCGTCGGCGGCGCAGCGGCAAAAGCCGTGTTCGGTTCGAGCGTGAGCTGGTAGCACGAAAGGTGCGGCGGCGAAAACGCGAGCGCGCACTCGAGGTCGGCGATCGCCTCGGCGATCGTCTGCCCGGGCAGCCCGTACATCAGGTCGAGGTTGAAGTTGGCAAAGTGCTGGCGGGCGATCTCGATCGCCCTTTTCGCTTCGACGTCGTCGTGGATGCGGCCGAGCGCCCGCAGGTGTTTCGGGTTGAAGCTCTGGATGCCGAGCGAGAGGCGATTGATGCCGGCGTCGCGAAAGGCGGCAAACCTTGCGGCCTCGACGGTACCGGGATTGGCTTCCAGCGTGACCTCGGCGTCGGGCAGGATGGTAAGGCGCGCGCGGAAAGCCTTGAGCAGGCGATCGATCGCCTCGCCCGAAAACAGGCTGGGGGTGCCGCCGCCAAAAAAGATCGTCGACACGCGCCGGCCCCAGACGAGCGGCAGCGCCGCTTCGAGGTCGGCGATCAGCGCGTCGACGTAGGCATCCTCGGGGATGCCCGCGGAGAGGGCATTGGCCGAGTGCGTGGCGTGCGAATTGAAGTCGCAGTAAGGACACTTCTCGACGCACCAGGGCAGATGGACGTAGAGCGAGAGCGGCAACTCGGCGCCCGCCTTCATTGCCGCAGGGGCGGCGGGCCCCGCCGCGCGACGGCCCGCGGCGTGGATCGGAATGATGCGCTTCAATGCCGTTCTTGCAGGCGAGCGACGAATTTGGCGAGCGCCTTGCCGCGGTGCGAAACGCGGTTCTTTTCGGCGGCCGGCAGTTCAGCGGCGCTGACGCCGAGTTCGCGGACGTAAAAAAGCGGGTCGTAGCCGAAGCCCGCGCTGCCGCGTTCGGCGTCGAGGATTTCGCCGTGCCACTCGCCTTCGCAAATGATCGGCTGCGGGTCGTCGGCGTGGCGCAGGAAAACGATCAGCGAAACGAAATGCGCTTTGCGCCCGGATGGCTCGGGGTGCGCGGCGAGTTCGGCGACGAGCTTTTCGTTGTTGCGCTGGTCGGACTTCGGTTCGCCGGCGTAGCGCGCCGAATAGACGCCGGGCGCGCCGCCGAAAGCCTCGACGCAAAGCCCCGAGTCGTCGGCAAGCGCCGGCAGGCCGGTGATCCTCGAGGCGTGGCGCGCTTTCGCCAGCGCATTCTCGACGAAGGTGCAGTGCGGCTCTTCGGCCTCGGGAACGCCGAGCGTTTCCTGCGCGATCAGTTCCCAGCCGAGCGGGCTCAGGATCTCGTCGAGTTCCTTGAGCTTCTTGGCGTTGTTGGAAGCGAGGACGACTTTCATGGTCTTCATCAGGCTTTGAGCGCCGCTTTCTGCAGGCCGACGAGCATCGCGATCCCGCCCTCGGCGAGGTCGACGAGTTCG
>CAZALA010000005.1:0-65711 GCA_964485725.1 uncultured Propionivibrio sp.
CGTGCCCGCGATGCAGGTGCCCCCTTCGAAGTTCACCAGCGGTCGGTAGAGCGCATGCTCCTTCGGCTCGACGCCGTGAATATAGGACAGGCCTATCTCCCCGTCGGGCTGCGGATTGACCGTATGGCCGGTGAGGCGCAGCAGCGTCGGGGACACGAGGTAGTCGCGAAAGTTGACCTTGGAGAGCTCGTAGAGCCGCTGCGAATGGACCGGCTGCCACTCGAAGCCGAAGCCGAGGAATACCTGCCCGGCATCGCGGCAGAGCGTACGCAACTGCCTGTGCGAAATGAACTCCATCGCCTTGCCCGAAAGCGACGCGCGTACGGTAAGCAGTCGCAGGGCTTGGCCGTACCTGTGCAAGGCCATCGTAAAGCAGACGATCGCAAGGCCGGCGGAGAGGGACCACGGTGCGTCCTCGCGCACGGCCGCATAGAGCGACCAGACAAAAGCGAGCGTCCATGCCAGCCCCGCGTACGCCTCATAAGCCCGCCGCCACGGCATCTCATACGGTCGAACCAGCATGGCTAATCCTCTTTTCCGGGTTCTCGAAACCCGCTCACGCAACTTCCCCGCAGCGCGAAGCCGGTCGTTGCGGGTTCAGGGAAATCGTGGACCAGCGTCTTGGGGCCTGGAACCAGCAGGGCGCTTTCGGCCAGCGCCCGAGCCGCCTGCGCCGGGTCGACGCCCCGCGCTTCCAGCGCCGCAATCGGCACAAAGACCGCGCCCCGCAGCGCGCAGCATGCCGGCCTCGGTGCGGAAGGATTGAGGGTGGCGACAATTTCATCGAGTGCATGGCGCAGCGGTGTCGGCAGCCGCATCGGCGCGATCAGCGAGCAGCGGACCTCTGCGGGCGCAGCGGCAGCAGGGTCGTCACCCGGCGTTGCCGGCCCCTGCGGTGGCGGTGCCGGGACGTCGGACCGACTGCCCACCGGCGCAGGCGCGCTGCCTTCGCTGGCGTTCGCTACCGGCGGAGCGGATGACAGGGTCGTGTCCTGCGGCTGTGGTCTGCTCGCCAGCGCCGAGAGCAGGATTTCCGGTTCGCCGAGCTTCGCCGCCTCGACGCTGGTGAGCGGCCCTTCGCCGCGCGGACTGATCGGCCAGGTCAGGTGGTCCTTGTCGCGCGGCACGAAGACGCCGGCGTCGACGAGGGCTTGCAGCATCAATTGCGGATCGGTCGGAATCCCCGGCAATTCCTCGGATTGAAGGCGCTTGGCGATGTCGACGGCGGCGTTGGGCCAAAGCAGGTAGAGCCCATCCCTGGCGTACCACGCGCGCGATTTTTCGGAGTTGGGCAGCCAGGCCGCATTCGATGCCATCAGATCGCGCATCGTCGAGATCAGGTAATGGACAACGTGAGATCCCTGCTCAATCCGGCCATTTTGCGCGCCCGCGACGCGCAGGTTGCGCTCGATGACCGAGGCAGCGGCGCGTCCAACCAGCTTGCTGATGATGTTGTGGCCGCGATAGAGCGCGATGCCGCCGATGCTCGCCATCATGTGCGGCACGATCAGGCTGTTGCCCGCGGAAAGATGCTGCAGGGTCGCCGCAGGAACGATCAATGGCACGGCGAGAAGCGCAAGCGGTCGCGACTCCTGGGCCTGGGCGTTCCAGCGCAGAAAGAACCGCGAGGCGCGCTCGCGGACGAGCCAGGCATGGAGCGGCAGCAAATACGCCGGCCACTCGCTGCCGCGCTCGGTGGTGACGATGACATCGGCGAGCGCCCTGTGCAGTTCGCTGCACAGCCCGGCGATGAAGGTCGCATGTCGCCAGCGCGGCTCGAGTTCGCGGCGATCGGTAATCGTCGACTTGCCGCTGAAGATCTGCCCGTCGGTCGCCTGCAGCGCATAGAATCCGATTTCCAGCCCCGCTTGCAGAAGTCCGCCCGGCGCGTTGAAGAAATTGCCAGGGGTCGCCGGCAACAAGTGGACGTATTCTGCGTAACGCCTGATCAGCGTGCCCACTTGCGCATCGAAGCTGTCGCGGTCGGTGCCATACGCAAGCTTGATCCGCCGGACCAGCGGCGCATTGGCCGCGAGCAACTCGTCGATGCCAAGCGAAGCGATGCCGCCGCTCGTTGCCCCGTGCAGATTGCTCCCCGCGTCGTCGCGCGAGAGCCATCCCGGGCTACCCGAAATGCCGCTTGTTGCGCCTGGCTTGCCGCGAAAAAAACGTTCCAGCATGCGATTGCCCCGGCCACCCGATACGCGGGATATTGCAACGACCGGCTCCCCGGGTCGAACGGAAATAGGGCGGTTTTTTCGGGCATTTCGGCGTTAGCTCCGCCCGTCGAGGCGTGTATAAAGGAACAAGAATTGCCATACAGGCCCACCGTTTATTGCAGTGGGCTAGAAGCAAGCGCTCGCCACGGACGCGCATCGGTGGCGCATCGGTGTACATCTTGGGACCTTGATTGCGAGGTGACGCTGTGCAAGCTGAAAAGAAAAGGCCGATATCGGTCGTCCTTGCGGACGATCGCCCGCTGCTGCGGGAAGCTTTCTCTAAAGCGCTTGCCTGCCATGACGTCAAAGTGGTCGCGGTCGCCGCTACCGCGGCGGAGGCCATCGAGAAGTACGCCAAGCATTCGCCCGACGTACTGATCATGGATATCCAGTTCGGTGAAGAACTCGCCGGTCTGGACGCGGCCAAGAAACTGTTGCAATCCTTCTCCGATGCCAGAATCATCTTCCTCAGCCAGTTCGATCACGACGACGTGATCCGCGAGGCGTACCGGTCAGGTGGCCTCGCATATCTTACGGCGGATGCCGACACCGCCCACCTTGCGACGGCGATCGAGCGCGTCAGTGAAGGCCATCTGTACTTTCTGCCGCAGGTCGCTGAGCGCCTTGCCACGCTCGCGATACGTGGCGACACCTCGCCGCGCGCGCAACTCGACGCGCGTGCGGTGGAAGTCTTCACCTTGATGGCGCAAGGGCGAACCAACGCGGAAATCGCCGCCGAACTTCACTTGTCGCCGAAGACCATCAGCAACATCAGTCAGGGGATCAAGGAGACGCTCGGCGTTGAGCGTCCAGCGGAAATCACGCTGCTTGCGGTCAAGCACCAGATGATCAAACCTTAGTCATACCGTGCCGGCGGCGCGCCCCAGAGACGGCAAGCAGAGAGCTGTGCAAACCGTCATCGAGTCCGGATCTTCATGCAAGCGTCAAGTGAACTAATCGTGCGTGCGCACGGTCGACATCCCCGCGTCATTGCTGATTTGCTCGCTGGCGGCATAACAGTCTGCTGCGTCAACGAATCGGCGGCTTCAATCGGATGGCATGGAGGTTGCTGGCCGGTGGTGCGGGATTAACTTGATGTATCCCGGATATCGACCAGCAACCCCACTACAAAGCAGTAGTTGTCGCCGGAAGGACGCGGCGGCCTGTAGGAGTTTGGGGGACCAGAGGGCAACAGCGCGACCCGGGTTCGCTCACCGGAGCCTCTGCAGCACGGAGGCAACTTGTAAGGAGATCACTCGATGCCAACGTCAGATATTTACTGGCTGAACCTGAATTTTCTGCAGATTTTACAAACTCACATTCGGCAGGATTTCGCGGGGGCGTGCTATCGATTCAACCTCAGCGCTGAAACCGCGCGCCGTTTCGAGATTTTCAGCCAGGACGAGTTGCACGCGCTCGTCGCCAACTACGGTTCCGAATCGCTGTTTCAATTGCGCGAAGACGCCGTTGCCAGGCTGGCGACGCTGCCACCCGGGCTGCAGGGGCCGCTGGCAGCCGTAGCTTCCCTGGGCGCAGCCAAGGAATTGGCGGCCGACGCGCAACGCCGGCGTGCCGTCTAGCTGCCGGCGAACAGGCAAGCGATGAACACTGCAGCGGCGGAGCGCCACATCCGGGCGCTTCTGCTGGCCAAGGCCTGTGCCGAACTGGGTGGCCGCGTGCGGACGATTACCAACATCACGGGCCTGAATCATGCGCTTGTGGTCCGCCTCTTTTTTGAAGATGAAGGAACGGCGCGTCGTGGCCGACCGCCGGACTCGACCAACTGGTTCGACCGGAGCAACCTTCTCGACCGGGTCGAAGCCTCGATCTTCGTCGCCTTGTTCGCGCGCATGCGCGCTCTCGGGCTTGAGCCCCCCGATGCGCTGATCGGCGCGTTCAGGCAATACCGCGAAAAATGCGGTCCGGCCCCGCGCATCAGCTTCGACCGGGCATTCGATCTCGTGCGCAATACCTTCGGGGTGTGGCGGGTCGACCGGACACCGCAGTTGATGCTGACCGACTGCCAGAAGTGCAATTACCGGTTTCTCTGTCCGCCAGGGGAAAGAGGGTGTCACTTCTGCAAATTGCTCAAGCGTTATCGGTCCGATAAACGCGTGCAGGCGCACTTCCCACCCCGCCCCTTGCAAGAACCGGAGCGAGGCGGCGACACGTGAAAGCCCGATATCGCCGACCTGATGCCGAAACGCCCTGAAAAAGCGGGGATTTTCCGTTGGCGCGGGTGCGCGGATCGTCCGATGATCGAGTGCAGCTTGCAAACGGCGTCTCACCCAACCAGAGAAAGGAGCAGAAACGTGACAACCATTGCCAGTCCAGGGGCCGACAAGATTAACGCCCGCATTCTCTCCTACGAGGCGAAAGCCGATTTCGATCGAGTGGAATCGGCAAGCCGCAAAATCAACACTTCGTTCTACAGCCCGGAGGTGAAGCGGCTCTTTCTGCGATTGTTCAACAGCACGCAACTTCATCTGTATTTCATTTCGGTCATTGCGCGAACCAAGCTGCCCCACGACGCCGTTGAAACCGTTGAAGCGGTGCTCAGGGAGCGCATCGAACGCAGCGATGAGGAGGTCGTCCGCGCCCTGGCTGCCGCGGAGCTGTTGTGCAAGGAAAATGCGATCACCAGCCTCGCCACTTACGACACGGCGCCGCTGACTTTCGAGGTCAAAGTGATCTCCCCTTTGGCGCGTCGTTATCTCGAGCTGATGACGAAAGTCGACCAGTTGATGCCTGTCCTCGAAACGCTCGCCATCGATGACCTGCTGCGCATCCGGGAGTTGGACGAGCGCAAGGCGCAGTGGAAAGGAACGATAAAGAAAGTGGCGAGCACCGCCCGAAGTTTTGCCGCAGGATTGCGCCGTCGCATGAACACGCTCGATTCCGAAGCGGCGCCAGCGCAAGTGCGCGCGGCGGAAGGCGACGCCATGGCCGCGAGCGCAGAGGCCTCGCCGCAGCAGCCGCAGGAAAGCGCTTCGACGCGCGAGGACGTCGCGCTAGAGGGTCGCCGGCAACTTAAGCTGGCGGTCGAATCGCCAACTGCTGTTTGATCGCACCGGCCGCCGCAACCGGCGGACCTCGTCCAGGCAAACGGTTGCTGCGCGGCTGCCGCAGGCAAGCGCCGCTGCCCGCCTTTCCCGGGAGAGGCGGCTTGCCGATCGTGCCACTTGCCGAAGCGCGCGCACACAGTCGCTGCCGCTGCGCTGCGCTGCGGCTGCGCGGCGCGTCCCTCGCTTCGCAATTTTCGAACTGTCCTGAAGCCGAAAGCGGGTTTATTGCGCTTTGCAAAGACCGGATCATCGGCATTGCCTGTTTCGCGCAGGACCTCCCGCCGCCGCCACCACGATCTGCCTCTCAACGACCCGTTTTTGAACAGGACTCATGGATTTTCTTCTCGACCCCAACGTCTGGCTTGCTTTTTCGATGCTCACGGCGCTCGAAATCGTTCTTGGCATCGACAACATCGTCTTCATCTCGATCCTGGTCGGCCGCCTGCCGCTGCATCTGCGCAACAAGGCCCGCCGGCTCGGCCTGGGCTTCGCGATGCTGACGCGGCTGATGCTGCTCGCCTCGCTGAGCTGGGTCATGGGCCTGACCGCCGACCTCGTCACGGTCCTGGGGCAGGGCATCAGCGGCCGCGACATGGTCTTGCTCGGCGGCGGTCTGTTCCTGCTCTACAAGGCCTCGCACGAAATCTTCATCGAAGTCGAAACGCGCGAGGAAGACGTCCGTGCCGTGAGCGAGGCCGCGACGCTTCACGCTGCCGGGAAAAAGCTGTTCTGGTCGATCATCGGGCAGATCGCCGTCATCGACATCATTTTTTCGATCGACTCGGTGATTACCGCGGTGGGCATGGTCGATAACCTTGGCGTGATGATGGCGGCGGTCGTTGCCGCCGTGGCCGTGATGATGTTCGCAGCAACGCCGATCGGCGAGTTCGTCGATCGCCATCCTTCGATCAAGGTGCTCGCGCTCGCCTTCCTCGTCATGGTCGGCATGGCGCTCGTCGGCGAGGCTTTCGAGATGCACATCCCGAAGGGGTACATCTACGGCGCGATGGCTTTCTCGCTGGCCGTCGAAGTCATCAACATCCGGGCCCGTCGCAACAAGGGACACATCAACGCGCCAGCCGGGCATCATCGGGCACTGGTGTAGAAGGCCATGCGGCGCGGCCATCCAGAAAATGCCGGGCTTTGCCGAGTTGCTTTCTCGTGCAGGTCTTCATCGCAATCGGCCGGTCAATGAACGGAGGCGCCATGCAAAAGATCCTGCTGCCAGTCAATGAGTCAGCGCAATCGCTGTTTGCCGTCAGGCGGGCGGCGCGCGAATGGCTCGGCAAGCCGGGCGTCGAGATCCATCTTCTCCATGTGCGCCGACCGCTGTCGCGGCATATCGCGCGCTTCGTGCGCAAGGGCAATCGCCAGAGCTTCCACCGCGAGGAAGCCGAGAAGGCCCTGCGGCCTTGTCGCGACCTGCTCGACCAACACGCCATTCCCTATTTGCAGCACGTCGAGATGGGTGACCCGGCCGAACGCATCGTGTCGGCCGCCGCGCGTCTGCGGTGCGACCTGATCCTACTCGGTGCCGCGCGCAAGAAGCCGGTGATGCGTGTACTCGGCGCGTCCACGACGAACCGGGTGCTCGAACGTTCCCCCGTTCCAGTGCAAATCGTCCCCGGCGAAGCGCCTTCCCCTCTCGAGCGCTACGGCTTGCCGGCAGGGATCGGCGCGGCAGTCACGGCGGTGCTGCTGCTGGCAGCGGCCGATTGACGCTTTGCCGGCTTCAAGGCCGGCGACATGGCTTGGCTGCCGCGGGGCGAAATCTGTACTAGACTCGCCGCAGGTTCGTAAATTGCGAAGCGATTGCCATGTTGAATTACCGCCACCTTTACTACTTCTGGATGGTTGGCAAGGAAGGGGGATTTGCCAGGGCCGCCGAGCGCCTCGACATGGCAATCCAGACGATCAGCGCGCAGGTGCGCGAACTCGAAAAAGCGCTCGGCTATCAGTTGCTGAAGCCGGCGGGCCGCGGCGTCGCGCTGACCGATGCGGGAAAGGCCGCTTTTTCGCGCGCCGAGGAAATTTTTCAGATCGGACAGACGCTCGCCGACGAGGTGCGCGAGGTCGCTGGCAAGCGCTCGATCAGGCTCTCGGTCGGCCTCTCTGACGGCATATCGAAACTCGCCGCCCACTCCATTTTGGCGCTCATCCTCGACACGCCCGACCTGAAGCTGCTTTGCCACGAGGGGGAATTCGAACAATTGCAGAGCGAACTTGCGCTGCACCGTCTCGACATCGTTCTCGCCGGGCAGCCCGGATCGCCCAATCCCAACCTTCGCCTGACGAGTGAGCGCCTGGTTTCTTCGCCCGTCGACTGGTACGGCCCGGCCAAGTGGGTCAGTGCCGCCGACGTCGCTTCTTTCCCGCAGTCGCTCGAACGCCTGCCGGTCTTGCTGCCGACCGGGCATTCGGTGCTGCGGGCAAGCCTCGACCGCTGGTTCTTCGACCGCGAACTGAAGCCGCATATCGTCGGCGAGTTCGAGGACAGCGCCCTGATGTCGGTCTTCGCCGCCCGCGGCCTCGGCGTGTTTCCGGTCAGCCGGCTCGGCACCGACAACGTCGGACTGATGCCGGGATTGCACTTGCTCGGCGAGTGCCAGGGACTGCACGAGGAGATCTACGCGATCCAGACTCGCCGTGGCCACCAGCATCCGCTCGTGCAGCAGATCCTGAAAGCGCGCGCCTGGGATCGACGGACCTCGCACGGTGCGAGGTAACTTCCGTTTTTCCTGACCTACGGTGCATTTTGGTCTGCTTTTTATGGATGGTTTGGCCCAGTAGGCTACGGGTTCGTTTACCAGCCAAGGAGCCGGCAATGCAAGTTCAGATCGAATCAGCCCACGCGGGCGAAGCAAACGGTTTACGTGCCGCGCTTGACCACCGTGTGCGTTTCGTCTTTCGGCGCATGCAGGACAAAGTGCGGCAGATCCATGTCAGCCTGCACGACGTCAACGGACCGCGCGGCGGCGTCGATAAGCGCTGCCGAGTGACGTTGAAACTCGACGCTCATGGACTTCTCGTCGTCAGCGCGCAAGCCCCGAGCGCTTCTCTCGCGCTCGACGGCGCGTTGCGTCGCGCGAACCGCTCGCTGGTTCGCCTCTGGCAGCGGCGACGGCGTCCGCTTCGCAGCTGCGGCGAGAGCGATCCGCGCGCACTGCTCACCCTTGCCCCGGCAAGCCGATAACACATCCAAGGAGGTTTCGATGAAACGTGTTCTGCTCTTTCTGGCGACCAACCTCGCCATCCTCGTCGTTCTTGGCTTCGTCGCCAATCTGCTCGGCGTCAACCGCTACCTGACGAGCTATGGCCTCGATCTGGGGGCCTTGCTCGGCTTCGCCGCAGTCATGGGTTTCGGTGGCGCTTTCATTTCACTGCTGCTCTCCAAGCCCATCGCCAAGTGGAGCACCGGCGCGCAGGTAATCGAGCATCCGGCCAATTCGGCCGAGTTCTGGCTCGTCGATACCGTTGCGCGATTGGCCAGGGCCGCCGGCCTCAAGACGCCGGAGGTGGCCATCTACGAAGGCGAGCCCAACGCCTTCGCCACCGGTGCGACGAAGAACAGTTCCCTGGTCGCGGTCTCCACCGGCCTCTTGCAGAGCATGTCGCGCGAAGAAGCCGAAGCGGTGCTGGCGCACGAGGTGGCGCACATCGCCAACGGCGACATGGTGACGCTGACGCTGATCCAGGGCGTCGTGAACACCTTCGTCGTCTTCCTTTCGCGCGTCGTCGGCTACATGGTCGATTCGTTCTTGCGGCGCAACGACCAGGAGTCGAGCGGGCCGGGCATCGCCTACATGGTGACCACGGTCATTTGCGACATCCTGTTCGGCATCATCGCGAGCATCATCGTTGCGTGGTTCTCGCGTCAGCGCGAATTCCGCGCCGACGCCGGCTCTGCCCAGCTGCTCGGATCGCCCCGGCCGATGGTCGCGGCGCTGCGCAAACTTGGCCGACTGAGCGCTGGCGACCTGCCGCGCAGCATCGCCACCGCCGGCATCACCGGGCGACCCGGCTGGATGGAGCTTTTTGCCACCCACCCGCCGATCGAGCAGCGCATCGCAGCGCTCAACGCGACGCCGATAAACTCGCTGGCGAGCCGCTGACAAGCGGTCGGCGTCGCGGCGGCCGCAAAGTTTCGGCTGATTGCGGTCAGCGCGCAGTGGCACCAGCCGCTGCGCGCGCTGACGCCTGGCGGGCGACATCAGGGGCGCCAACTCGCCGGTCTCTGTACAATCGCGTGCATGCACATGAGGTGCAGGGCAAGGCGAAAGGAAAGATTCCAGCGATGGTGAAAGTGATCCTGATGAAAGCGGGGGAGGGCCGGCATGCATGAGATCATCTGCCCGCACTGCAAGAAGGCATTCACGATCGATGAGGCCGGGTACGCGGACATCCTCAAGCAGGTTCGCGACAGCGATTTCGAGCTGCAGCTGCACGAGCGCCTCGAGCTTGCCGAGCAGGACAAGCGCAACGCCGTCGAGCTCGCGCAGGCGAAGGTCACCAACGAATTGCAGAAGACCGCTGCAACCAAGGACGCCGAAATCCAGGAGCTGAAGGCAAGGCTCGACGCCGGCGAGGCGGCGCGCAAGCTCGCGGTGAGCGAGGCCTTGAGCGCAGTCGAAAAAGAGCGTGACGTGCTCGCGAACGAGCTCGCGCAGGCCAAGCGCGACAAGGAAGCCGCTTCCAGACTCGCGGCAGCGACCTTCGCGAACGAGCTGCAGAACGCAGCGTCGGCGAAAGAACTCGAAATCCAGCGGCTCAAAGCCAAGCTCGACGCCATCGAGATGACGCAGAAGCTTGCGATCAACGAGGCGGTCAGCGCGGTCGAGAAGGAGCGCGATGCGCTCAGGAGCGGCCTCGAGCGGGTCGAACTCGAGAAGCAGCTCGCCGAGAAGTCGCTCAAGGACAAGTACGAAACGCAGATCAAGGATCGCGATGACGCGATCGAGCGCCTGCGCGACATGAAGGCGCGGCTCTCGACCAAGATGGTCGGCGAAACGCTCGAGCAACACTGCGACACCGAGTTCAACCGCATCCGCGCTACGGCGTTCCCGCGCGCCTACTTCGAGAAGGACAACGACGCGCGCACCGGCAGCAAGGGCGATTACATTTTCCGCGACCTCGACGAGGCCGGCAACGAGATCGTCTCGATCATGTTCGAGATGAAGAACGAGAGCGACGAAACGGCGACCAAGAAGCGCAACGAGGATTTCCTCCGGGAGCTCGACAAGGACCGCACCGAGAAAGGCTGCGAATACGCCGTGCTCGTCTCGCTGCTCGAGCCCGACAGCGAGCTTTACAACAGCGGCATCGTCGACGTTTTCCACCGCTACCCGAAGATGTACGTCGTCCGGCCGCAGTTCTTCATCCCGATCATTACCCTGCTGCGCAACGCGGCGATGAGCTCGCTCACTTACAAGTCGGAGCTTGCGCTCGTCAGGGCGCAGAACATCGACATCACCAACTTCGAAGTGCAGCTCGAGACCTTCAAGAACGGCTTCGCGCGAAACTACGACCTCGCCTCCAAGCGCTTCCAGATGGCGATCGAAGAAATCGACAAGTCGATCGATCACCTGCAGAAGACGAAGGAGGCCTTGCTCGGGACCGACCGCAACCTTCGCCTCGCGAACGATAAGGCGCAGGACGTCACGATCAAGAAGCTCACTCGCGGCAACCCCACGATGGCCGCCAAGTTCGCTGAGCTCGAGAGCCGTGCGGATATCGACGCGGGACGACCCGGCTCAGAGAGCTGACGGGCCGCATGAGCGCTCAACGAATTGCCACCGCGATCGCGCACCGATCCGGCGCATCCACCACAATGACCTCTTAGTATTCCTGCAGCAAGGTCAACTCGTCGTCCGCGTGCCGCAGCCGAATGGCCAACGTCTTGGCCAGCTTCGAGAGCAGGACGAAGGCGATGCGCTTATGGCCTTCGGCCAGGGCGTCGAACTTCTCTCGGGTCAGCACGAACAATTCCGTATCGAGCGAGGCGATGGCGTCGTTGGCGCGCGGCTGATGGTCGAGAAACGCCAGGCCGCCGAAGAATTCACCGCGCCCGAAGGTGGCGATATGCGACAGGCGGCTGCGTCCGCCGACACAGCCCATGATGCGGACTTCGCCGCTGCGAATCAGGTAGAGGTTGGCATCAGCGTCGCCTCGCCGATAAATCGTTTCGCCCTGAACGACCGAACGCCTGTCCATGGCCGAGCACAGATCCTGCAAAGTGTCCGCCTTGCTGCCCTTGAACAGTTCGATGTCGTGCAGATCGAGCGGCGGCAAGTCCGCCGTCGATTTGTCTATCCCGCCCAACAGAGCCGTCTCGACCCATTCAATGGCCGCTTCCAGGGTCGGCAAAATGATCAGGGACTCGCCATCCGGCACGAGTCCCGCGAGTTCGAGGAACTCTCTGAGCTTGCGACCATTGGGCAGGCGTTCGCGCACGTTCGAGAGCAGCAGAGGAGCCTTGCGCTGCGCGAGCGCGTCGCGGACGAGAATCAGCATGTGCGTGGCGGTAACATCGACCGATTGAACCCGCTGCAGGTCGAGGATCATGAACTCGGTCGTGTCGAGTTCGGGGGCGAGCGTCAGGTAGAGCTGATGCGTCGTGCCGAAGAACAGGCTGCCCTGCAGCTCGAAAATGACGGCCGAATTTCCGCGCTGGTCGAGGATCGTCATTTCAGCTTCCGGACGATAATACGTCGACGAGCGCTGACCGACAAAGCTCTTCCGCCGTACTACGTTGCCCCCAACCTGTTCGCGAAGGAACAGGATGATCGACAGGATCACGCCGACCGCAGAGGCAGCGATCAGATCGACGAAAACGGCGACGGCAACCACCGCCAGAACCACCGAGAAATCGAGCACCGTCGATCGCGACTCGAGGAAGCGCAGCGGATCGGTATCGATCATTCGCAAGCCGACGACAATGAGAACGCCGCTTAGCGTCGCGACGGGAATCCAGGCGACGAAGGCGCCGAGCAGCAGGGCCACCAGCAGCGTCGAGACGCCTTCGACCACGCCGGAGATCCGGGTCGTGGCGCCGCCCGAGAAGTTGACCATGCTGGCGCCCATGGTTCCGGCGCCCGGCATGCCGCCGATTGCCGACGCCACCACGTTGGCAAGGCCCTGAGCGGCGAGCTCGCGATCCGGTTCGTGGCGGGTGCGGGTCTTCTGGTCGAGTACGACACAGGTCTTGAGCGTATCGATGCACAGCAGCGCGGCGAGCGTCAGCGCGCTGCCGATCAAGCCGGCCACCTGCGAAAGCCTGAGCTCACCGATCTGATGCCAGCGACGGGTAATCAGATCGAGATAGCCCTCGCTGGTCGCGCCCAGCGTCCCGATCACCAGGCGGTTGCCGTCGAGTTGGAGCAGCGCCGGATCGCAGGCGGCAATGCCGGCGTAGACGAGGACTCCCGCGGCGATCCCGACGATCGTGTTAGGCACCACCCTGGTCAGGCGCGGGGCTGCCAGTATCGCAACGACGGTTGCCGCGCCGACCGCGACGCCTCGCCAGTCCCAGTCGTACGGCCTGACGAGCACCTCGAACCAGGCCGTGCCGGCGGCGACGCCGGCAAACTTGGGGATCTGGCTGCCAATGATGATCAGGCCGACGCCGCTCAGATATCCGCTGACCACCGGGTAGGGGATGTACTTGATCAGCTTTCCTATGCCCATGAAGCCGATCAGCGTCTGCAGCACCCCGGCAAGGATGCCGAGCACCGTGATCATCAGGACGACGGTGATCGGCGGGTCGCCCTGAGCCACGAGATGAATCGCGAAAGCCGAAAGCACCGCGGCAGCTGGCGCGCAAGGGGCGCTGATCAGCCGATCCGTTCCGCCGAAGGTCGGCGCGATGAGCCCGAGCGCGATTGCGCCGAGCAGTCCGGCCATCGCGCCGAAAGCCGCATATTCCTGACCGATCGCCGAATAGACCGTGACGCCGAAGGCAACGGAGGCCGGCAAGGCCACGAGCATCGCCGAAATGCCGCCCCAGAAATCGCCCGCATGACGCACCCATGTTCCCGCCAGTTCGCGCATCGCGATTCTCCCCTTGCCGGCGGTCAAAGACGCTCGCGAACGGCGGACGAACAGGCCGGATTCATGAAGTGCCACGACGCTGCCGTCAGCGCCAGTAGCCCCGCCGCGCTCCAGTACATCGAGCCCGCTCCCCACGTTTCGGCGATCAGGTAGCCGGCCAGGGTGCCGACGGCCGCGCCGATATCGGTGGCCATCACGTACAAGGTCATCACCGTGGTCCGCGAATGACGAACCGCCGCGTCGGCCGCCGCCGCGTCGCCGACGGTGGTTAGCGCCGTGGCGGTGATCTGCACGCCGACGACGAGCGCGAGCCACCACCCGATCGGCAGATGAACCGGAAGCAGCGCCAGGAGCAGGGCGCCTGCGCCGAGCGCCAGGCTCAAGACGTCTTCGCGGCGGAATCGGCCATCGGAAAGATGCCCGAACCACGGTCCCAGCCAGGGCTCCCAGGCCCAGCGCAAGGCCTGGAGGGCCCCCGACAGGGACGCCGCGCCGACGACGACCGACGCCAGCAAGACGGCCGGCCCGAAATGGCTCTGCAGCAGGTGGCTGAGGCTCGAACCGACGACGCCCTGGTAAGCCCAAGCGATGACCATCCCGGTCAGCAGCGCCCGGCGCGTGGCGGGATCTCCAGTCGCCGTCAGCCGAACGCGCAGCGTCGTCGTCTTTTCCTGCGCGACCTGGGCTGCTGGCACGAAGCGCAGCGTCACCGGCATCGCCAGTATCACCAGCGCGCCGGCACCAAAGGCCGTTGCCGCGAGGCCCCATATGTCGCTTGCCAGCCCACCGCACAACATCCCGACCAGGCTGCCCAGCCGCGACAGGCCGTTGTAGCGGCCGAACAGCGCGCCTCGAGTCGATTCCGACGCGCAGTCCAATATCATCAGGTAGGCGCCCATGCGCAACAGGGTCCACGCGACGCCCCACAGGCAGCGCAAGACTACCCAGATCCAGAAGCTGTCCGCGCAGCCATAGCCGATCGTCAAGGCCGCGGTCAGTACCACGGTCGCGAACATTACCGTGCGCACGTTCAGGCACGCGTAGACCCACGCGGCCAGCGGCGTCAGGGGCAGCCGGATGAAGCGGTTGATCGAGAGCAGCACGCCGACGTCCCAGAGCGAGCTCAGGCCGGCCTCCTGCCAGCGTATCGGCAAAACGATGTAGAGCATCGAGTCGCCGACGACGCAGGCGGCGGTCACCAGCGCGACGATGACGACCGAATAGGGCGAACTGCTCCCGCCGGCGTCGTCTGTGCGCATTCGCCGCCCGATCACGGCCACGACCGGCTTCGGCGAGCCGCGTTCTCGGCGCTGGGTCCGAACTTCTCGATCACGACGTCCCTTCGCGTGCGTCTGGAAGCGGCGACGCGCAGCTTAAGCCGCGCGCCGCCGTGCCCTCATTTGCCGTACATCAGATCCGGCAGGTAGCTGACGAGCTCCGGGTAAAGGAACAGGAGCAGCACGGCAATCGCCTGCAGATACATGAAGGGCATCATGCCCTTGTAGATGTCGACGAGCTGCCAGTCGGGCATGACCGCCTTGAGGTAGTAGGCGGAAGCGGCGACCGGCGGCGAGATCCAGCAGCTCTGCAGGGTGACGGCGACGAGGATGCAAAACCAGATCATGTCGACCTTGAGCATGACGAGGACCGGTATGAAGACCGGCAGGATGATCGCGACGATGGGAACCCATTCGAGCGGCCAGCCGAGGATGAACGCGACGACGAGCATGCCGAGCACGAAGATCGAGGGTGAGAGATCCAGGCCGAGCAGGGTTCCGGAAATGAGGGCCGGCGTCCCGCAGGACGAGAAAACCGCCCCCATGAAGTTGGAAGCGAGCAACAGCAGCATGACCATGCTCGTGTTGATCAGCGTGCGCTCGCAGGCATCCTTGAACATCGCGAAGCTGAGCCGCCGGTGCCCCAGGGCGACCACGATGGCGCCGAAGGAGCCCACCGCCGCGCCTTCGGTCGGCGTCGCAAAACCGGTGATGATGCTGCCGAGCGTGACCAGGATGAGCGCGGCCGGCGGGATCATTCCGAGGAACAGCTCGCGCATCAGGTAGCCCCTGGGCACGTCGAGTTCCTTCGCGGAGAGCGCCGGACCGAGCTTCGGATTGAGCACGCAACGAATCATCGTGTAGCAGACGTAGAGGAACGAGAGCAAGAGTCCCGGGACGATCGCGGCCGCGTAGAGCCGCGGCACCGAAACCGAGAAAACCGGGCCCATGACCACCAGCATGACGCTCGGCGGAATCAGGATGCCCAGGGTCCCGCCGGCGCAGATCGTGCCCGCGCAAAGGGCAGTGTCATACCCCGACTTGCGCATCTGCGGGCCTGCCATGAGGCCGATGATCGGTACCGAAGCGCCAACGATCCCGGTGGCTGCCGCAAAGAGCGTCGCGGTCAGGATCGTTCCGAGGTAGAGCGAGCCCCTGAGGCGGCCGCAAAGGATTTGCAGCGCCTTGAACAGGCGCTCCATCAATCCGGAACCCTCGAGCACACACCCCATGAAGGTGAACAGCGCCACGGCGGACAGGATGGTGTTGAGCATGTCCGAATAGTTGCTGAGCATCATCAGGTAGAAGACCTTCGGTCCGACGGCGATGTAGCCGATGACGGTGGAGAGGAAGATCAGGGTGAAGGAGATCGGGAAGCCGAGGAAGATCACCACGAAGAGTGATCCGAGCAGCAGCAGTCCCCAGTATTCCGGACTCATTTCGCTTCCCCTCTCACGCTGCGAATGCACTTGATGAGTTCGGCGATGCCCTGCAACAGGAGCAGGAACACCGAAATGGGCACCACCGTCTTGTACAGGTAGGCGGGCGGCCGCCACGTCGTCGCCATCGATTCGAGGAAGTACCAGGATTCGGCCGCAAACTCGATGCTCACGTAGAGGTAGATCGCCAGGCCCGGCAGAAAGAAGACGAAGTACTTGACGGCGTCCAGAATCGCCCGGGTCCTGGGGGTCCAGTTGTCATAGAGGAAGTCGGTCCGGATGTGCTTGTTCATGGTCAGGGTGAATGCGCATCCGAGGAAGAAGTGGGTGCCGTACATCATGGTCGCGAAGTCCGACGCCCAGATGGTCGGTTCCAGGAACTTCCGGCAAAAGACCTCGATCACGAATGCGCCGCCCATCGGGATGATCAGCCAGGAGGCGGCCTTGCCGACAGCGGTGTTGATGCGTTCCACCCAGAAGATGAATCGGTCCACCATTCTCATTCGTCATGCTCCAGTAGGGTGCGCCCGGTCGGCCGCCGCCTGCAGGCCCGCAGGGGCCGGCAGGCGGGAAGCCGGGGCGGCGTGCGGACGCTTGCCGCCGGCTAGTCGTTGGCTCCGGCGATGAGCTGCGAGAGCTTGGCCGCTTCCTTGCTGTAGGGAACCACCTGCTTGGCGTAGGCGCGCTGCGAGTCGAGCACCCTCTTGAAAAAGGCGTCTTTCTGCTCGTACTGACCGAGAACCTTCTTGGAGGCAGCGATGAACGCCGGCGCGTAGTCCGCCGGCGCATCGAAGAGCGTGACGCCTTGCGCCTTGATGACTTCGAGCGCCTTGCCGTTTTCGGCCGAGAAGTAGACCATGCTCTCGAGCAAGGCCGCCTGCATCGCGACTTCGACCGCCGCCTGGATGTCCGGCGGCAGCGAACGCCAGGCTTTGCCGTTGATCAGGATGTCGGCGATGTCGATCGCCTGGTGCAGCCCCTGCAGCGAGTAGAACTTGAAGATGTCGGAAAGCCCGAGCTTGACGTCGGTCGCCGGATTGCTCCACTCGAGCGCGTCGAGAACCCCGCGTTCGGCCGAGGGGATGATCTCCTGCGCCGCCACGCTGACCGGGATCCCGCCCATCGCCCTGAGCGCGTCGCTCGGCAGTCCGGAGGACATGCGCATGCGCAGCTTCTTGAGCTCCTCGACCGAGGTGATTTTCTTCTTGAACCAGCCCAGAGCCTCGGGACCGTCGGGCGCGAAGAAGAAGGGCATCACGTCCGCGCGCAACTGCTTCTGGTAGAGCTCGAGATAGAGTTCGCGGCCGCCGCCGCGCATGTACCAGGAGACCTGGTTGAACTGGTCGAGACCGCTCGCAGCCCCGCCCAGGGGCGAGGTGAACAGGCCCGCCGCCGGCGCCTTGCCGATCGCGTAATGCGCCCACCACTGGCCCATTTCAACGACGCCCTTGTCGACCCCGTCGAGAATGTGGAAAGCATCGACGATGGCCCCGCCGGGCAGCACCTCGATCTTCAGGCGTCCCGCCGACATCCTTTCGATGTTGCTCGACAGCTTGTTCAATAATTCGATGTGCGGCGTGTTGGCAGGCTGCGTGCTCTGCAGCTTCCACTTGAACTGTTGCGCCTGCGTCGGCAGCGAAAAGCCGATTAATAAAGCTGCCGCCGTGCATAAGACAGTGAGTTTCTTCATGATTATCCCCCTGTTATGTTGGATGTCTGAACCAAACCCGTTTATGTTTCTGACCTTTCCGAGCAATACAACTGGTGGCGTGCCCGCGCCGTACAGCATGCGACTTCGACGACTACAGCTTCAATCGCCCGACCACGGAAAACTCGCGGTGGACGACGGCTCTTGCCAACTTTCCCCCTCTCGGTGATCGAACGTCAAGGCCGCCTGCGCATCTCCTAGGGAATCACCGCTACGCGGATCGCCTTTCCGGACTGGGCGAGCTTCAAGGCCTCGTTGATTCGCTCCAGGGGGAAGGTCTCAGTGACGATCTTCTCGAACGGGTAGGTCTTCTGCGCCTGGTCGAGGAAGTCGATGGCCGCCTGCAGGTGGCGGGTGTCGTAGTTGTGCACGCCGGTGATCGTCAGGTACCGGAAGACAATGTCCGAGAAGTCGTAGGTGACGAGCGCATTGGGGAAGGTGCACCCGTGCTCGACGTAGCGCCCGCCGATGCGCAGGCTCTTGAGCCCCGCCGGGATGACGGCGGGAGTTCCGGCGCACTCCATGGCGACGTCCGCGCCGAAACCGCCGGTGAGCTCGCGCACGGCCCCGGCGACGTCGTCGTCCGCCATGCCCTTGGTGTTGATGACGTCGGTGGCGCCGAATTCGCTGATCGCCTCGAGCCGGTGATCGAGCAGATCGGTGACGATCACGCGATTGCAGCCGTAGTGCTTGGCCAGCGCCGCGGCGTAGAAGCCGAGCGCGCCGGCGCCCTGGATCAGGACGTTCTCGAACGCCCTCAGATTGACCGCTTCCCAGCCGGCGACAACGGTCGCGAGCGCGCAGTTGGCGGGCGTCACGACGCGGTCCGATAGCGAGTCCGGCACGCGGATGACGCCCGTTCCCGGCGCGATATAACAGTACTCGGCGAACCCGCCGTTGAAGTGGGGCGCGGCCTCGCAGCTGTCGTGCCCGTACTTCCTGAGTTCGCGACACTTCATCGGCAGCCCCTTCTCGCTGCAGTAGTAGCACTTGCCGCAGCTGCTCATGATGGTCCAGGTGACACGGTCACCGACCTTGAGCGGGCGGTTGCCCGCGTCGCAGCTCATCGCCTCGCCGAGCTCGACGATCTCGCCGACGATTTCGTGCCCAAGGATCATCGGGATATGCGACTTCTTCTTGCCCGACCACGCGAGCACGTCCGAGCCACAGATCGTGCAGCAGGTGATGCGGACCAGGATGCCCCCGGGCTCAGGCTCGGGCACCGGGTAGGTCCTGATTTCGAGAGCGCCATTGACCGCGGTCATGACGGCAGCTTTACCAGTCTTCACAAGGGCTTCCTCCATCGTTCAGGTCGGGCTCGTCGCCGTGCTTCGAGCGGGCGCGCCGCGTCCGGCCGCGCCCCGCCGCCCGGGAAACTACTTCAGGAACTCCGATTCGATCAGCGCCGGCAGGTCGGCGACGCTCTCGATGACATGGGTGTGCCAGTACTTGCCCCAGTCGGTCACCGGACGCGGCCCGCTGAGCACGCCGACGACGCCGCGCACGCCTGCGTTGCGGCCTTCGAGCATATCGGCCGGCGTGTCGCCGATCTTGATGACCTCGTGGACGCTCTGGATGTTGAAGTGCGTCATCGCGTGAAAGAGCATGAACGGTGCCGGCCGCCCGATCTCGCCGGGGATGTGCTCGACGTCGACCGAGAGATCGACGAGGCCGCGCCTGACCCAGCCCAGGCTGTCCATGATCGCCTCGGTGATCACCCGGTGGAAGCCGGTGTCGGTGGCCACCTTGATGCCG
The DNA here is from genome assembly GCA_964485725.1 of uncultured Propionivibrio sp. Lineage (GTDB taxonomy): Bacteria > Pseudomonadota > Gammaproteobacteria > Burkholderiales > Rhodocyclaceae > Propionivibrio. The sequence continues at coordinate 19,510 of CAZALA010000005.1, forward strand.
TGATCGTGGCACCACTGGAAGGTTTCCTCGGCGCCCGGAATCGCCCGGCACTCGTTGCGATAATGATCGAGCATGATCACCTGGTAGCGGTCGAACACCTTCATCGCCAGCTCGAGCGTGTCGGGATCCTTCATCCGCTCGAAGTCCTCGATGTCGATCTTCTTGCCCATTTGCCGGGCGATCAGGAACTGGTAAAGGTGAATCTTGTTGGTGCCCATGTTGTAGAGGATTTCTTCGGGCGTGGTCTTCAGGCCGAACTCCTGCGCGGCCTTGTACAAGCTGTCGCGAACGCCCGTGTCGTCATAGACCGTCGTGCCCGACAGGTCGAACATCACCATGCTGATCTTGCCCATGAGCCAAATCTCCTTTGTAGGTGGTAGTGGGATGCGTACGACCAAGGTGCTGGTTACCGAAGGCACTGTATGCGACGGATTTATTCAAATCAATTTACTTGTTATTATCGTAACGTTTAAAAAAATTAACCCTTCCCACCCGGCAAACAAGGAGTTTGCGCATGGACCTCAGCCAGTTGCGCGTCTTCCACCAGGTCGCCAGGTTCAAGAGCTTCAGCGCCGCGGCGGAAGCGCTGTTCGTGACGCCGCCGGCCGTCAGCATCAAGATCAAGCAGATGGAAGAACACTACGGCTTAAGACTGTTCGAGCGCTCCGGGCGCAAGGTCGAACTGACCGCCGCCGGCGAGGCGCTGCTCGGCTACGCCGAGCAGGTGTTCCGGCTCGTCAAGGAGGCCGACGACCACATGGACGATCTGAAGGGCGGCATGACGGGCACCCTCAGGATCAGCACCGGGCTGACCGTCGGCACCTATCACCTCGCGCCGCTCATCAATGCGTTCAGCAAAGAGTTCCCCAAGGTCGACATCCAAATGAATGTCACGAACAAGAAGGGGGTCATCGACGGCATCCTGTCGCTGAAAGACGACCTCGGGTTCGTCGGCAACGGTCCTTTCGACTCGAAGCTGGTGGCGGCGCCCTTATGGGAGGATGAACTCGTGGTGATCACGAGCCGGTCGCTCTCGTTCGGAAGCAAGCCAAGCATCGTGCCGGCAGAACTCAGCCAGCAGCCGCTCATCGTTCGCGAGCGCGGGTCGGGGACCCGCGAGTGCATCGAAGAGAAGTTGCGGCGACAGGGGGTCGCCACCAAGACATTCATGGAGCTTGGCAGTGACGAGGCGATCAAGCGCGCGGTCGCCGTCGGCCTCGGCATCTCGATCGTGCCGATCGGCGTGGTCGAGAACGAGGTCAAGCTTGGCGTCATCCGACAGTACCGGCTGACGACGCAGCGCCTTCATCTGGATTACTTCATGGTTTACCACAAGGACAAGTACCTCTCGAAGCTGATCCGGACCTTCATCGATCTGACGCTGCAACACGCGGCAGCGCATCGGGGGGAAGCCCCCGGAGTCGCTGAGAAACCCGCTCTCGGGGCGGCGGCAGCCACCAGGGCAAGGCGCAAGACGAGCGGCTCAAGGACAGCGCGGCAAAGGCCATAGCCTTCACCAACAAGCGCGTCGATGAGAACCGGGCGCGGACCGTTGGCGACGGGCCGGCCGCTCACCGGGGCGGTGTTCCAGCGCAGCCGGAAGGGGAGCTGACACGCAGCTTCCCGCGCATTGCACGCCGTCTTGCCGGGACCAAAGCACGGCCAAATCATGGAACGCTGATCGTTCGTTCCAACTCGGCTAACCAGCGGCCCTGCTTGTGGTCAAAGGTGCGCACGACCACCCGGTCCGGATGGAGAAAGAGCGAGTTCGTCCAGATCGAGTCGTGGCGCGTCGCCTGCGTCGCCTCCTCGGAGAAGATGCTCTCCCCATTCCAATCGGCGTTGTGAATCACCCTTACCCGATTCTCATACACGTTGATCGGCGAAGCGAAACTCCTGCTCGACGGGGCGAGGTGCAGGTGACCCGCAAGCCACAGCAGGACCTGTCGGTTTTTCAGCAGAATCTCGCGGATCTGGCGCGCCGGTTCGGCGTTGTAGCTGTCGGGGGTAGTCGCTTTCGCGATCTTCTCGCTCTTGTAAGTCCCCTGCAGTGGCGCGTGAAAGAAGACCAGCGTCGGGGCTGCCTGATTCTGCTCCAATACCCTGGCGAACCACGCCAGACTCTGGTTCGTCATTTCAGCGTAGTTGTTCGAAGTGAGGTGATCGGGCGTCAGAAATACCAGCAGATAAGCTCCGAGCATCTCGCTGTAGGACAGCGTCTGCAAGTTCCAGGTCTTCTTGAACCGCTCAAGTTTCAGCTTGCGCTTTTGCGGGCAAGCCTGCTTCAGGGTGTGCCCGGTTGCCGGATTGGGCGGGCAGCCGTCCGGATAGATGTAGTCGTGGTTTCCGCCTGTGACGCGCAGCGGCCGGTTCAACGTGCCGAGAAAATTCCGGGCGGCCGCATACTCCTCAGGCGTACCGTCTCTTGAAACGATGTCGCCGGTCACGGCGATCATGTCCACGTCGTCCCAGGAAGCGATGGTCCGCAATGCCTTTTCCTTCGCCGGCAGGTTGTTGCCGGGGAAGTGCAGGTCGGAGAGGACCACTATCTGATGGTATGCTCTGGTCACATTGCACTTAATGCAAGCGACATGCTTGGCCTGGGTGATCGCCGCGCCGTGCATCGATGGAACAGGTTTCCTGCGATCCCCAGATCTGCTCATTTGGCCTCCCCGTAGCAACAATAATCCGGTCCAAAGCATACTGCTGTCGGTCGCCGCGATTTCAGGGCGGGAAGACCGGTCTTTCCGCTGCGCTCGCGTCAGTTCGCGCCCTTGGCCGCGTTCATGAAACGGCGATCATACGAAACGAACCGATTGCGGCTCGTGAGTTTTGCCAGCACGCCTCGAGGCCGTCGTTCCGACCCGGGCCATTATCGCTTTACGGCGACGAAATGTTACGCACCGTAACGCCTTGGCGATCCGTTACGCAGCGAGGCGAATCGTTCCCGCTGTGCAACATGCCGCTTACGTGCGTGCGCTTAAATGCGCATCGGGGACAAAGGCAAAGAGATCCAATTCACCGAGCGGGAAGTTATTCATTTCCAGGCCGAGCCGTTCAGGCAAGTCGTTCTACTGAACGAGCGGTCGATCGAGGCACTCAGGAGCAATAGCATGGCATTGATCCAGGCAACGAACATCGCAAAGAATTACCGGGTGGGCGGCGAGGACGTTCCGGCGCTCAGGGGCGTCAGCTTCGCGATTGGCGAGGGCGCTTTCGCCGCCTTCGTCGGCCCTTCGGGCAGCGGAAAATCGACGCTCCTCAACCTGATTGGCTGTCTCGATCATCCGAGTAGCGGCACCTTGCTGGTGAACGGTACGGACATCAGCACTCTGTCGCGCAAAGCGGCCGCAAGGTTTCGCGGCGAAAATCTCGGTTTCGTTTTCCAGGACTTCAACCTGGTTCCGGTCTTGAGCGGATATGAAAACATTGAATATCCGCTGCTGATGGTACGCGGCTGGTCGGCAGCGAAACGGCGAGAGCGGGTGCTGAAGATGATTGCCGCCGTCGATATGAGTGACCATGCCCACAAACGGCCCGACCAACTTTCCGGCGGGCAGAAGCAGCGTGTTGCGGTGGCGCGTGCGCTGGTCGGCGAACCGCGCCTGGTGCTCGCTGACGAGCCGACGGCCAACCTCGACCACGATACGGCGTATCGCATTCTGAATTTGATGAAGACGATGCGCGATGACTTCGGCACCTCGTTCATCTTTTCCACCCATGACCCGAAAATCATGCACGAAGCCGAGCTGACTTTCACGCTCGAGGATGGTCGCCTGACTGACCAAGGAGCCGCCGCATGATTTCCACGCTCAAACTTGCGGCGCGCAATCTGCTGCGCTATCGCCGCCGTACGCTGCTCACCGCGCTGTTGATCACCCTCGGTGTTGCGGCCTTGTTACTCTTCGTCGCCGCAGCCGGATCCTTCAAGCAGACCATGGTCGGTTCGATCACCGACAGCATGCTGGGCCATTTGCAAATCCACCGCAAAGGCTACACCGCCTCGATCGATAATCTTCCGCTCAACTTGAGCATGCAGCCGGCTGCGGTCGGCAAGATCGAAACAGCCTTGAAGGCCGAGCCGGAAATTGCGGCCTACTCGCTTCGCGTCAAGCTTGGCGCGATGTTCAGCAACTTCACCGAAAACACCAGCATCCGGCTGAACGGCATCGACCCGGTGGCGGAGGACGCTACCGTCCCCGGGCTGCGCCGGCGCATCAACGAAGGGGAGAAGAGCGGTTCGCTGGTGGCGCCTGGAAACGTTCTTATCCCGACCTTGCTGGCGCGCGGCATGAAGGTCAAAGTCGGGGATTCGGTGGTGCTCGTCGTCACCAATGCGTCCGGCTCGGTCAATGGCAAGACCTTCACCGTCAGCGGTGTTCTCGATGGTGTAACCGGGCCCGGCGGACGTGATGGCTACATTCACATCAACGATGCCCGCGAACTGCTGCGCATGGACAAGCCCGAAGTCATGGAGATCGCCGTTCGCCTCAAGTCGATCGGCAACCTGGCCGCTGCGCAGCAACGCCTGACCGGCAAACTCGACGAAATTCGCGGCAAGGAAGATAAACCGGTCGTCGAGTTGCATACCTGGGCGGACCTCTCACCTTTTGCCAACATCGTTCGCATGATCGACCTGATGACCCTGTTCATTCGCATCATGCTGATCGCCATCGTCCTGGTGAGCGTGATGAACGTCATGCTGATGGCCGTTTATGAGCGTATCCGCGAGATTGGCACGCTCGCGGCGATCGGCACCCAGCCGGGCAAGCTGATGGCAATCTTTCTCAGCGAAGGACTGCTTCTCGGTTTGGTCGGCGCTGCGGCGGGAATCGCCATCAGCTACGCGCTCGTCGCCGTCCTCAATATCTCGCCGCTCGTTTTCAACTTCGGGCGCGAGCAAGTCACGCTCTATCCGCATCTCGCGCTCGCCGAAGTGCTCGGTGTGCTCGGACTTGCCGTTCTTGTCTCGGCGCTGGCCAGCCTGCAACCGGCCTGGCGCGCGGCGCGGATGGATCCTATCCAGGCCCTTCGCCACGTCTGATCTCGAGAAGAAAATCATGAAAAGCAAAAGACTGCTGGCCTTCCTCGTGCTTTGCCTTCCGCTCGCGGCGTCGGCCATAGACGGGGTTGAAATCCTCAGGAAACTGGACCGCAACCTTGAACCCGAGTCCTACGAGTCCTATCGCAAACTAATCAACATCGAACCCGATGGCGCCAGGAAAGAGTTCGTTATTTATTCGGCGAAAAAGGGCAAGGACCAGATTGCCACCTTGTTCGTTTCACCGAGCAGTGACAAGGGGCGGAGCACCCTGCGCCAGGGCGACAACATGTGGCTTTACATCCCGAACGTGGGCAAGCCGGTGCGGATCACGAGCCTGCAGTCGGTCATCGGCGGCGTTTTCAACAACGCCGATATCATGCGGCTCGATTACGCCGTCGAATACGATGTGAAATCGGCAGAGGACAAGGGCGATCACTACCTCCTCGACCTCAAGGCCAAGACCGGCGAGGTCGCCTACGACAAGCTGATGATGAAGGCGGACAAGAAACTCATTCTGCCTACGGAAATCGAGTGCTATGCCGCGAGCGGCATGCTCCTGAAGACCCTGTACTTCAAGGACGTGAAGGATTTCGGTGGCGGCATCAAGCGCCCGGCATCGATCGAGACGGACAGCCCGCTCTACAAGGGCTACAAGTCGGTAATGCTGTATTCCGGCCTGAAAAAGAAGACTTTCCCGGACGAGGTGTTTACCCAGGGTTTCATGGCGCGCATGGAAGAACTGCGCAAATGAAAAGAGCAGCGCTTGCTGCCGCATGCGTGACCATCCTGATGGTCGCGAGTGTGTCGGCAAACGCCGAGGAGTTCAAGTTTGATGCCAGCGAGTTCGAGAAGAAAACCTTCGAGTTCTTCGGGTACCTTGAGCAGAAAGAGGAAGTGCTCAAACTGCGCAGCGATAGCGCCGCCTACAAACTCAACTACCCTGGCGAGTCGGCGCGCAACTGGCTGCTGCGCAGCACGACCACGCTCGAAGCCGGCGGCAAGCTGAATCTGGATTCGGTCGTTGTGGATTTGCGCGGCCAGGGAACTTACGCGGGCGACGCGCTCGCCAGCACGACAGACGGCAAGGTCATGGAAGGGGGAGTGCGCTGGAGTGCCAGCCCCGGTTTGACTTTCGATGTGGGCAAGCGCGTTCAACGCTGGGGCAAGGGCTATGCGTGGGACCCGGTCGGTTTCGTCGAGCGCCCGAAGGACCCCAGCGACCCGCAAGTCGCCCGCGAAGGCTTCGTCATGGCCAGCGGCGAATGGACGAAGAGCTTCAGCGGGCCGATCAGCACGGTCGGACTGACTGGCTTGGTCGTCCCGACCAATGACTCGATGAACACCGACTTTGGCGTGAACACTGGCCTGAATCCGGCCGCCAAGCTTTATCTGCTGGCGTGGGATACCGATATCGACCTGATGTGGCGCGGCAAAGGCGGCAAGCCGCAGAGCTTCGGTTTCGACTTTTCACGCAACCTGAGTCCGGCGCTCGAAGTCCATGGCGAATGGGCGCGCACGCTCGATGCGCCGCGCAACACGGTTACGGCAGCCGGCGTCACCCGCAGTCAGGTCGTGAATTTCAATTCCTGGCTTGCCGGTCTGCGTTACCTCAGCGAAGGGGAAGTGACCTGGATCGGCGAGTATTACCGCAACGGCGGTGGCTACAGCGCCGACGAACTGGACAGTTATTACCAGTTCCTCGACCGCGCAATGGGCAGCAGCGCTGCGCCCGCAATGGCGAACAAGGCCCGCAGCGTGGCGCAGTCAGGCTACGGCAAAGTCAATCCCGGCAGCGATTACCTCTACCTCAAAGCCAGCGTCAGCGAGCCTTTCAACTGGGTCTATGGCGCGGCAGCACTGACTGTAATGACGAATCTGAACGACGGCAGCTACCAGGTCACGCCGGAGGTGAGCTATACCGGATTCTCAAATGTGGAAGTGCGCGCCCGTCTCGTCGTCCTCGGCGGGCAGCCCCATTCCGAGTTCACCGAGAAAGCAGCGAGCAGTCGAGTCGAAGTTTATGCGCGCTTCTATTTCTGACCGTTGATCCAGCGGACAAGCCGTCTCGCATGGTCGCCATCATGCGATGGCTCATTGGAAACGACGGCGCTGTCCGCCCCGATTTGCTGATGGCCGATTAAAGCTTGCTGGGAAGGTAGGCCCTGATCTTGACGTCGGTGGTTCTGACATGACCAACAAGCCACCTTTCGATCATCAGAAGGACGTCGCAGTGGCTCATCGGCACGTCCGACATCATCGCTTCGTGAAGCTGAGTACACTCGGCAAGAATCGCTCCGTGCTCATTGACGTGTCTGGACAACTCTTCAGCAGGCATCGGCAGCGAACGCATCATCGCTTCTTCGTGGTGGAAGTGCGCTTTAAGCGACGCCGCTATATGGGTGAAGATCGTTACGAAGGTTTCCGAACCGTAGCTCGCCTCAGGGTGGGCAATCAGCCGTTCGAGCTGATCGGTCAACTCTCGATGCTCTTTGTCAATCTGCGGAATCCCTATCCGCAGCAAGCCCGGATTGAGCGCTTGTGTATCCTTCGCCATGGCTGAATTCTCACCGTTCGTGAATTCCGCAGTATAAGCTCAACGAGGCCGAGTGGCCGGTTTCGAAATACGGGGGTCTGCCGTTCGCGGCGCTTGCCCGCTGTCGTCCACTATTCGCGAAGCTGGCTCGCGAGGGGTACCATCATCGGCTGATTGAATCAATAACAAAAACCGATCTGGCCCCAATGAACGCTACCGCGCTCATCCTCGTCATCAGCGGCGCCTTGCTGCATGCCCTGTGGAACCTCGCCGCCAAGAAAGCTTCCGGCGGGCTGGCCTTTGTCTGGCTGTTCGGCCTCGTCAGTCTGCTGCCCGCCGTCCCCTTGGGTTTCGCCGCGTGGCGCGAGCACGCGCAGCAGCTGACCCTGCCGGCGTGGGCGGCGATCGCTGGCAGCGCCGCGATCCATGTGGTCTACTCGCTCGTCCTGCAAAGAGGCTACCGCGACAGCGACTTTTCGATCGTCTATCCGCTGGCGCGCGGCACCGGTCCGCTGTTCGCCGTCCTCGGCGCGATCGTTTTTCTCGGCGAGGCGCCGAGCCTACTTGGCTGGCTTGGCATCGCCTCGGTCCTCGTTGGCATCGTGCTCATTTCAGGTGCGGCGCAGGTCTTTGCCGTGCGCTCGGCGCGGGCGCGCGCCGGCCTGCGCTGGGGAATCGCGACCGGCGCCTGCATCGCCCTCTATACGCTGATCGACGGCTGGGCGATGAAGACGCTCGGCATCGCGCCGCTGCTCTACTACTGCATCGGCCTCGCCCTGCGCGCCATCCTGCTCACGCCGCAGGCGCTCGCGGACCGCTCCGAACTCGGCCGTCAATGGCGGACCAATCGCCGTTATATCGTCTGCGTCGGGATGCTCTCGCCGCTCGCCTATCTCTTGATCCTCTTCGCGATGACGATGGCGCCTTTGAGCTACGTCGCCCCGGTCCGTGAATTGTCGATGCTGCTCGGCGTCCTCTTCGGCGCGCGACTGCTGCGCGAGGCCCTCAGTGCCGCCCGCGTGATCGGCACGGTGTGCATGGTCGCCGGGGTGCTGATGCTGACGCAGGCTTAGCCGCTTGTCGGGCTTGACCGCATAGCCGGAGAGGCAGTATCTCGCTTGTCTCCACGATGGCGTGGAGCTTATTTCCCTGAGGGCAAAGGACCTGCGCGAAAGGCCGCGTAGCCTGCTCACTTCCACTGCAGATCCAGGCGTTCATTAATCCGCCTTGTTGCTCATGATCGCAAGCGCGCATTCGTGAATCCATCGCGAAGCTGCCCTTTCACGCGGGTCCGTAATCACCGCAGTTTTCTGCGGAATCTACGGATGCACAGACCGGGTGGCGTCTGCGAGTATCAGCCCTGATGTCCCTGAATACACGCGGGGATGCACCGAGGCTTGGGGAGTTGGGGCGGTGGACATTTCACTTGGACGAACGCGGCGATGATCATTCCCCGTGAAAAGAACAGCCCGGCGATGCAGCGCATTCTTGCGCTGCTCGCCAGGAAGTCGGATCTGTCGGCAAGCGACATGTCGCGCGAGGCTTTTGTCGGCCTGACGACGCTCTCCTGCGGCGGTTACGTCAAGGCCCTGCGCGCGCGCGGGCTGGTGCATGTCAGTGGCTGGCGCAAAACGCCCAAGGGCTTTGTCACGCCGCTGTTCAGCCTGGGCAAGCGCGCGGATCTGCCGCGGCCGAAGTTCGCGGACGAGGACCGCGATTCGCCGGGAATGAAGTGCATTCTCGCCGCGCTGGAACGCTTCGGCATGTTGAGCTATCTCGAAGCGGCGCAGCGCACCGGCCTGTCGCCGAACACGATCAAGAACGCCCATTACATGGATATTCTGGTCAAGCAGCAACGAATCCACATCGCCGCATGGCGGCGCAATCTCGCCGGCCCGATGATCGCCGTTTACGCCGCCGGACAGGGCCGGCCAGCGCCGAAGCCCAGAGCGCTTTCCAGAGCCGAAAGCTGCCGCCGCAGCCGCGAGAAGAAGCGCGTTTTTGCGCAGGACCGAGGCCTTGCCGCCCAACTCGCAAGTCTCCACGACGCAATTTCCCCGACGCATTGAGCGCAGCGACTGTGCGCGCCGAGCTACCCGGACCGAAGCTGTTTTTCAACGACGTTTCATCACCACCAACGGAAGGAATGCATCATGAACGCACTCAATATCATCAAGCGGACGCTCTCTCTTTGTGCCGTGGCGCTCGCGCTCTCGGTCCCGGTCGCGGCCGCCGACAAGGGCAGCGCGGCGGAAGCTGAAGCGATGGTGGCCAAGACCGTTGCCTATATCAAGCAGGTGGGCGCCGAGAAGGCCTACAACGAGATCACCAACGGGACGATGTTCAAGGACCGCGACCTGTTGCCTTCGTGTACGACATGCAAGGCAAGAGCCTCGCGCACGGCGCCAACGCCAAGCTCGTCGGCAAGGACCTGATGAACATGAAGGATCCTGATGGCAACCTGCCGAACAAGATCCTGATCGACGTCGCCAAGGAGAAGGGCAAGGGCTGGGGCAGCGAAGTCAAGTTCATGAACCCGACGTCGCAGAAGATCGAGCGGCGCAAGGTCTATGTCGAACGCTTGGGTGACACCGTCGTCGCCTGCGGCATCTTCCTCGATTGATCGACCCGGTGCGGCAAGCGGGGGTCGCAAGATTCCTGCTGTCGCACGCATTGAATACTATCAACCTGATTGACGAAAGCTCGGAGGCTGTCCGATGAATATGCTGCGCAGCATGAAGATCGGCGCGCGCCTCGCCGGCGGGTTCGCTGCAATCCTGCTCCTGATGTGTGCGCTGAGCGCCGGCGTCGATATCAGCAGTACCAGGAACCACGCCGAATTGCTGGCAGCGATGGATCGCGCCGCCACCCAGAAGAGCCTCGCTGTCGAATTGAAGGACGCCCTGCTCAGCGGTGCCGTGGCGATTCGCAATATCGGCCTGCAAACGACCGTCGACGCCGTGCAACGTGAAGAGGCCGAGGCTGGCGCGCAGCGCGCGCGCTTTCTCAAGGCCATGTCGCAGTTCGACAAAGCGGGTTCCGGCGCCGACGAGCAGGCGGTGTTCGAACGTTTGCGGGCGATAGACCGCGAGATGTCGGGCCACCTCAAGGACGCCATTGGCCTCGCGACCTTGTTCAACACTGAACAGTCGGCGGCGATCATCGTCACCAGGATCGACCCGCTGCTCGTCAAGGCGCGCAAGGAGATCGAGCAGTTCGTCCAGTTGCAGGAAGCCCGGGAGCGCGCTTCGCTCGATTCGGCCAATCAGCGCCGGGTCACCTTTGAACGCGTCGGCATGGCCATCGCGGCAATCGTCATCCTGCTCGCCGCCGCCGGTGCCTGGCTGCTCACCGCCAGCATTACCGTTCCCCTGCGCGCCGCGGTCGATGCGGCAGGGCGCGTGGCCCAGGGCGACCTCAGCTTCAGACTCGAAGGCAGCGGCCGTGACGAGGTCGGGCAACTGCTCGTGGCCTTGAGCTGCATGCAGCAAAGCCTCTCCGACGTCATCGGCGAAATCGCCGCCAACGCGCTGCGGGTCAAGGAATCGGCGAAAGACATGTCGTCAACCGCCAACCAGATCAGCACGTCCGTGCAAACGCAGAGCGACGCGGTGTCGGGCACCGCGTCAGCGGTCGAGGAAATGACGGTGAGCATGGCGCAAGTCTCGGACAACGCCGATTCGGCGCGTGGCGTCGCCGCGCAGACAGCGCAGACCGCAGAGGAAGGCAAGGAACTCGTCGTCGGCGCGGCAGCGGAGATCGACAAGATCGCCGAGAGCGTCACCGTCACCGCGCGAACGATTCGGAACCTGCAGGAAAGCTCGCAGAAGATCAGCAATATCGCCAACGTCATCAGGGAAATTGCCGATCAGACCAACCTGCTGGCGCTCAACGCCGCCATTGAGGCGGCACGGGCCGGCGAGCAGGGACGGGGCTTCGCGGTCGTCGCGGACGAGGTGCGCAAGCTGGCCGAGCGAACCGGCAAGTCAACGAGCGAAATCAAGGAAATGATCGATTCGATCCAGTCGCAGACCGACGCTGCGGTCAAGCAAATGACTTTGGCCAGCGAGCGGGTTGATACCGGCGTGACGATGATACGCAATCTGCAGGCGCCTCTCGAGCACCTCACGGTGTGCTCGGCCACCGCGGTAACCAGCCTTGCCGACCTGGCGAGTGCCGCGCACGAACAAAGCGGCGCCGCGACCATGATCTCGCAGAACATCGAACGCATCGCGCAAATGGGCGAAGAAAACACCGCGTCCGCCGCGCGCAGCCACACCAAGGCCAAGGACCTCGACCTCATGGCGGATGGACTGCAGGCCGTGGTCAATCGCTTTCGGCGTTAGGCGAAGGCGCCTGCAAGGCTTATGCGAAGGTTGAATGTCCGCCACCGTACCATGTCAATGGCCTGGATCGGAGCCCAGGCCCGCCCACGGGGCCTTGGCGTGACGCGTGGCGACTGCGTGATGTTCGACTGATAGCAGGGTGCTGGCCCTGGTGTTGTCCGGTCGCGAATTGAATCGGGCCGAATCTAAATGCGATCAGCTTCGAGTTTGTTGCCACGCCTCGTGTGCTGAATGGGCGGTCGCTTTCGCGTGGGCGGCGAAAACTTCGGCGTTTTTTTGTTAGCGCTTCTCAGCAGCTTCGGTCAGGATTGCAGCCTCTGCCGACATCGCCGACAGGATTTGCCGACCCCCGTGTCTTTCAGTCATCATTCGCCCATGGAATCCACTCGAATTGCCGCGCGGCCCAGCTGGTCTGCCGCGCTGGAGCGGCACATACGCGCCCATCGGCTGATCGCCGGGGGCTTTTGCATCGCCGCGGTCGCGGTACTTGCCTTCCTCGGCCAGAGCCTCGTTCAGGTCTTTGCCGGCAAGGAGCATCTGGTCGTTCGCTACGCGCTCCTCGGCGGCATCGCCGGTTTCGTCACGACCTCGCTCGGGGCGGCGCCGGCCCTCGTCCTGCGCGCGCTGCCGCAGCGCATCGAAGACAGCCTGCTCGGCATGGCCGCCGGAATGATGCTGGCGGCGAGCGCCTTTTCGCTGCTCCTTCCCGGCCTTGCCGCCGCCAGTGAAATCACCGGCAGCAAGGTGTTCGGGTCTTTCATCGTCGTTGTCGGCATGGCGCTTGGCGTCCTGCTGATGCTCGGGCTCGACGAGTTCACCCCGCACGAACACGACAAGACCGGGCCCTGCGGTCCTGGCCATGAGCGCTGCCAAAGGGTCTGGCTCTTCGTCTTCGCCATCGCCCTGCACAACCTGCCCGAGGGCATGGCGATCGGCGTTGCCTTTTCGCAGGGCGACATGAACGTCGGCCTGCCGTTGACGACGGCAATTGCGCTGCAGGACATCCCGGAGGGCCTCGCCGTCGCGCTCGCCTTGCGCGGCGCCGGGCTGACGCCGCTGCGCGCGGTCCTCGTGGCGGCCGCGAGCGGACTGCTCGAACCCATTGGCGCGCTTTTCGGCGTCGGGCTGTCGAGCGGGCTCGCCTGGGCCTATCCGGTTGGCCTTGGCCTTGCGGCCGGCGCAATGATCTTCGTCGTCTCGCACGAGGTCATCCCGGGGACGCACCGCAATGGCCATCAGACGCCGGCGACCCTGGGACTGATGGCCGGCTTCGCGCTGATGATGGTGCTCGACACGGCGCTCGGCTGAGGCGGCATGCCGGGGAGCGGGGGCCGCTAAGCGCTGCCCTTGCGGAAGGGCCTGCCACGGCCCGACAGCAGCGCGGCGATGACGAGCAAGGGGCTCGCGCACTCGAGCAGTTCTTCGAGCGCCCAGCAAACCGTCGCCAGCCTGACGTTGCTCGCGCGCTGCCACTCGAACAAGCGTTCGAAAACCTGACTGGCCACGAGGAGCAGTGCGGCCGCCAGCAGCCACTGACCGACGAGCTCGTGCGCGCCGCCCTGGCGCAGGTAATAGCGAGCGGCAACGAAGAGCGAGTAGACGAGCGAGATCAGCAGCGCGAGCATGATCAGCGCGACGATCGCCCGCTGCAGGAAGGGCAGGTCGGCGCGCAAGAAATATTTAAGGTGCATCAGTTCGCGACTCGATATCCCCGGCATCAAGGCCTTGCCCAGGTCGGCTTCGCGAGCGGCGAAAGTCAGGAAGACGCCGCAAAAAGCCAGCGATGCGGCGCTGCCGCGGCCGAAGAAAAGCATGAGCAGAGCGGCGGCAAACCACAGCGCCACGGTCGACCACTCGACGATGCGATGCTCGGCGAACACCGCGCGGCGCGCCGCCTCCGGCATGAAAGGCGCCGCCAGCGCGAGCACGGTGACGAGCACTAACAGCCAGAAGAGAGTCCTGCGAGATTCCGGAAACATGCGGCCGACGCTACGCGAATATGCCGCGGTCGTCAATGCGGCCGCCGCAGAGCTCGCGTCAGGAGCCATCATCGCGGCGAGGCGACGAGTGCCGCGCCCCGCTGTTTCAACGCGCTGCGGCAGCGCAGGATGCGACGGCGACCGGGCCATGCGCTGGCCGCTTTCCGGTGCCGTCGATAATTCTTACATTGGCGCGCCCGGCAAGGTCTGAACAAAGCTTAAGGCCATGATTTGCATGCACAAGAACACATTGGGCATAAGCTGTGCTTAAGCTTTATTTCGACCCGTTTTCGAGCCACGAAAGATAAAACCAACGAGGCTGGGGCGGCAAGGGTTCTGCCTGCACGTGGCCGCAAGCTCAGCGATGCGGCAAAGCAGACTGCCGTCCGGTCCAATCAGGGAGCATAACAATGGCCTACTGCTTGAACATGCCCAAGACGGCATCCATCCGCACGCGTGGCAAACCCGCGAAGTATCGTTTGCTCGCGAGCTTGCTATTGGCAGGCATGCTCGGCGCCAACCCGCATTCGGTCGAGGCTGCGACTTACAGCTTCACCGACCTCGGCGTCTACGGCGGCTATGGCAGCTACAGCAGTTCTGCCAATGGCATCAACAACCGCGGACAGATCGTCGGTTCATTTTGGCTGCCGGGATATACGGCTGAAAACGCGATGCTCTGGCAGGGCTCGTCGGTGACCAATCTTTCTGCTGTGATCGGTTCAACATCGCGCAGCAGTGCCAACGGCATCAACGAGAACGGCGCGATCATCGGCAGCTTTGGCACCTATGCGCCGAGCGCGACGCTCTGGCGCGACGGCAGCGCCACGCTGCTCGAGCAGCCGCCAGCCTCCAGAGGAAGCGGGGGCATCGCCATCAATAACGCCGGCGTCATGGTTGGCCGGGGGGTCACGGATTACAGCGAGCGCGGGATGGCGTGGAACGGCACGGCCCTGACGATTTATCCGCCGGTGCGGGGGAATATCAGTTATCTCAATGCCATCAACAACCACAACCAGATTGTCGGCGGTTCAAGCAACAGTGATTTGGGCGCCGTCTTCGCCACACGCTGGGACGGCACGACCCCCGTTTTTCTGCACAGCGCGCAAAGCGCAGGCATGGGCATCAACGACGCAGGCGACGTGGTCGGTTGGGCAGAAGTTCCGGGCGTCGTCGGGCAACGCGCAACGCTCTGGAAAGAGAGCGGCGCAGTCGACCTCGGCACGCTCGGCGGCGATCAAAGTACGGCGCTTGCCATTAACGCCAACGGGCAAGTCGTCGGCTACTCCAATCTCAGCCCGCATGGGGAGGCCACGCATGCGATGCTTTGGGCGGAGGAAAGCGGGCTCATCGACCTGAACGGCTTGCTCGACGCCGCGACCCGGAGCGCTGGCTGGATACTGACCGATGCGCGCGACATCAACGACGGCGGCTGGATCGTCGGCCAGGCCTATAACGTTCAAAGCGACGTCTGGCACGCCTACCGCCTTGCTGTGAGGGCCGACTCGACGGTGCCCGAGCCCGGCAGCTGGGCGCTGGTATTGCTTGGCGTCGGCATGTTCGGCTGGCGTGGACGGCGCAGACGGGCGATGTAGATCAGGCAGAATGGTTTCCGGTTCCGCATGTAAATGAGCCGGGCAATTGACCGTCGCCCGCGGCACCGGGCTGCGCTCTCGCGCGCAGCCGCGGCGTCGAGATGGTCTGCTGCACCAGTTCGACTCACGAGCGACGCACCCCTGCTTACCGACCTCGCACTGCGCCCCGGTTTCCCATCTTGGCGAACGAAAAAAGCGAGGGCGCGTCAGGCGTCCTCAGCGTGGTGCAATTGCCCGCCCAGTCTGGCTTCGTGCCGCCCTAACGGCAGACGAGGACCGGGATCTTCGAATGCGTGAGGACCTTGATCGTTTCGCTGCCGAGCAGCACCGCGGCAAGACCGCTGCGCCCATGCGAAGCCATGAAGATGAGATCGCAGCCGTTTTCCCTGGCGGCGTCGATGATCGCCTGATAGACGATGTTGTCGTTCTTCACGCGCGGCTTGCAGGCGACCCCGGCCTCGGCGCACAGCCTGACGACGTTGGCGAGGATTTCATTGGCCTTGCCGTCGTCGACGGAGTCAGGCTCGGACGGATCCGGCGCGAAGCTGCCGGCACTTCCGCCGGTTACGCTGTAATACGGCACCCGGCGCTCCGGCCTGGCATGAAAGGCGGTGATGCCGGCGCCGATTTCCTTGGCGAAAGTGATCGCCCGACGGATCGTGTCCTGAGAAGATTCAGAACCATCTGTCGGAACGAGAATGTTCTTGAACATGATGACTCCTTTCTTTTGGATAGCTGCACTTCCACTATAGACCCGGGCGAAAGCTAAGCAAGAGCAGCGCGCCGGTCGGTCGGATGGCGCCCGCTGCCTCCGGCGACTTGCCAATGACGAGCGGCCAGGAATGGCGCTTGCTCTTTTCCGGCGCCGCCTTCGCACGCCAGCGCAAGCATTGACCTCGCATCGGCACTCGCCGATACTCCGGCATAGCGGCATTGAATTTCTGGTGCTTTCGAAAACTGCTCTTGCGGTCCTGGCGCCCACCCCCACCTTGATGCCTTGACCCCCTCCCGAGGAGCGCGCTGCATGAACAACCAACTGACGACCCTGGAAGCTCCGTCCGGGCTGGTACGTACGGCGCATATCGTTTACGCGCTGCATGCGCTCGGCCTGGCGCTGGGCGCGCTCGGCGCTGCCACCGTGATCGGCTCTTTCCTGTTCGGCTGGCCCTCGATCATCGCCGTCATCATCAACTACATCTACCGCGGCGAAGCGCGCGGCACCTGGCTCGAATCGCACTTCGACTGGCAGATCCGCACCTTCTGGTATGCGCTCGCCTGGGCGCTCCTCGTCGGCGCGATCTCGCTGCCACTGACCTTGATCGTCATCGGCTTCGGGACCTGGGCGCTCGGCATGTTCCTGCTCGGCCTGTGGGCGATCTACAGGATCATGCGTGGCTGGCTGCGCCTTAACGCGCACCAGCCGATGCGCGACGAGACGCCGTAGCGACCAGGCGCTCGTCCTGATTGGCGCATCGACTGCATGCGGCAAATCGCTGCATGCTAAGCTCTGCGCTTGTCCTTTCATTCGCCGGAGGCGGCCATGCCTGGCTTATTGCCCGCTGTTGATCCCGAAGGTCTGCTCGAATACTCGGTCGTCTATACCGACCGCGCGCTCAATCACATGTCGGCACGCTTCCAGGGCGTGATGCGCGACATTTCGCGCATCCTCAAAGAGGTGTACCACGCGCAAGCGGCGATCGTCGTCCCCGGCAGCGGCAGCTTCGGCATGGAAGCCGTGGCGCGGCAGTTCGCCGGCGGCAAGAAATGCCTCGTCATCCGCAATGGCTGGTTCAGCTTCCGCTGGAGCCAGATTTTCGACGCCGGCCAGATCCCCGCCGAAACGACGGTGCTCAAGGCGCGTCCGGTCGAGGCTGGCAGCCAGGCGGCATTTGCGCCGCCGCCGATTGCCGAGGTCGTCGCCGCCATCCGCGAGCAGAAGCCCGACCTCGTCTTTGCGCCGCACGTCGAGACCGCTTCCGGAATGATTCTGCCCGACGCTTACCTGCGCGCGGTGGGCGAAGCCGTGCATGCCGTCGGCGGAATGTTCGTGCTCGACTGCGTCGCTTCGGGCGCGATCTGGGTCGACATGCAGGCCACCGGCGTCGACATCCTGCTCAGCGCGCCACAGAAAGGCTGGAGCGGTTCGCCGTGCTGCGCGCTCGTGATGCTCGGCAGGCAGGCGCGCGAGCGCATCGAGGCGACGACGAGCAGCAGCTTTGCCTGCGACCTCAAGAAATGGTTGCAGATCATGGCGGCCTACGAGAACGGCGGACACGCCTACCACGCGACCCCGCCGACCGACGCGCTGGCGACCTTGCGCGACGTCATGCTGGAGACCGAAAGCTACGGCTTCGAGAAAGTTCGCGCCGAGCAGCAGCAGCTTGGCGACGAGGTGCGCGCGCTGCTCGCTCGCAATGGCTACAAGAGCGTCGCCGCACGCGGCTTCGAAGCGCCGGGCGTCGTAGTCTGCTACACCGACGATGCGGAAATCCAGAGCGGCAAGAAGTTTCTCGGGCTCGGCTTGCAGACGGCTGCCGGCGTCCCGCTGCAATGCGACGAGCCCGCCGATTACCGGACTTTCCGTATCGGGCTTTTCGGTCTCGACAAGCTGCACGACATCAAGCGCACGCTGCAGCCGCTCGAGGACGCCTTGCGCCGCATCGCATCGGCCAAGGGCCTCTAGCGCAGCGAAGTCTCCACTCCGCGCCCGCCGCCAGGCTTGCCGGCCTGGCGGCAGCGTCGGCGCTCAGGCCTTGCTGATGACGACTTCGAGGTACTCGCTCGGGACGACGAGCGCCGTTTCGCCGGCGACATTGAGTTCGTCGAGCAGCGCCAGGATTTCACGCTCGAGTGTCTGCCGGCCGGGGTCGTCGAGTGCCGCGAAGGCCTTCAGCGTCGGCCCGTAGTAATCGCGGAAGACTTGCAGCCAGTGCTGCGCCGAGCGGTAGCGGAAATTGAAAACGCGCCGCTCGCAGCGGATTTCGGCGGCGCGCGGACCGAACAGTTCGACGATATGCGGCTCGCTGCCCCAGAGCGCCGGCGACCTGACACCGGCGGGCGGCGGCAGGTGCGCGCCGATGGTCTTGAACAGCCGGCCGATGAAGCTTTGCGGCGTCCAGTTGGCAAGGCCGATGCGCCCGCCCGGACGCAACACGCGCACGAGTTCGCCGGCCGCGCGGGCGTGGTCGGGTGTGAACATGACGCCGAAGGTTGAGAGCACGCAGTCGAAGCTCGCGTCGGCAAAGGGCAGGTCTTCGGCGTCGGCGACTTCGAAGCGCACCTGCTGGCCTTCGGCCTCGGCGCGGCGGCGGCCGCGCTCGAGCAGCGCCGGCACGTAATCCGTCGAGGTGACTTCGGCAAAGCGGCGCGCCGCGGCGAGCGTCGCGTTGCCGTTGCCGGCGGCGACGTCGAGAACGCGGCTGCCGGCCGTGACGTCGGCGGCTTCGGCGAGCGACTCGGCGACGATCTGCAAGGTCGTGCCGATGATCGAATAATCGCCGCTCGCCCAGGTCGCCTGCTGGCGCTGCTTGATCGCGGCGTAGTCGGGGGTGGCGGGGGTGCTTACTGGCGTTTCAAGAACGAGGTTCATGGGGATCTCCTTGGGGATTGCGGCCCCGTGGCTGGCTCCGGGGCCGGGGAGCGGCGGCGCGTCTTGCGTCGACGGGGCCATTATTCGAACTTCGGGCGGGCGCCGCTTCTCCAAGCGTCTTGCGAATTTGCTTGCGCGTCCGCGTTTGGGCCGGCCGGCCTTCGCCCGCGCTCGCGAGCGAGGCCCGGCCATGAACCACGATCCGCTCTCCGACGTCCTGACGAGCGTCCGCCTGCACGGCGCGATCTTCTACTACGTCAGTTTCGGCGACGAGTGGGCGGCCGAGACACCGCCGTCGAAGGACCTGGCCAGCGCGCTGATGCCGGGCAGCGAGCACGTGCTCGCCTACCACCTGTTCGCGCGCGGCAGCGGCTGGGCGGCGACCGAGGGCGAGAAACCCGTGCGCGTCGCGCGCGGCGACATCGTCATGTTCCCGCGCGGCGACCGCCACGTGCTGTCCTCGGCGCCGGGCCTGCGCGCGCAGCAGGACGACGACAACTGGCGCTTCACGACGCGCAACGATCCCAAACCGATCACCGTCGCCTATCACCGCGGCGTGCTGCGCCCCGGTTCGCCCGCGCCGGCCGACGAGGCCGAAACGGTCGTCGTCTGCGGCTTCGTCGGCTGCGACCTGCGCCCGTTCAACCCGCTGATCGCGGCGCTGCCACGCCTCCTGCACCTCACCGCCGGCGGCGTCGGGGCCTGGGTCGCGCCGGTCCTCGACCAGGCCGTCGCCGAGTCGCGCCTGAGCCGGGCCGGCAGCGCCGCCGTGCTCGAGCGCGTCAGCGAAATGGTCTTCGTCGATTGCGCGCGCCGCCACCTCGAAGCGCTGCCCGCAGACGCCTCGGGCTGGCTCGCCGGGCTGCGCGACCGCCACGTCGGCAGGGCGATCGCGCTTTTGCACGCGCGCCCCGCCGAGCCCTGGACGATCGAGGAACTCGGCCGCCAGGCCGGCCTCTCGCGCTCGGCGCTGCACGAACGCTTCGTCGAACTCGTCGGCCTGCCGCCGATGCAATACCTGACGAACTGGCGCATGCAGCGCGCCGCCGGCCTGCTGCGCGAGGGCAAGGCGACGGTCGCGACAATCGCCCAGGACGTCGGTTACGACTCGGAAGCCGCTTTCGCCCGCGCCTTCAAACGCGCCGTCGGCACGCCGCCCGCCGCCTGGCGTCGCGCGCAGCGGGCGGGAAGCGCGACGCAATCCGGATAAGCGGGCTCGTCATTCCGGCGAACGCCGGAAGCCAGTGTGCAGGCGCGACCCTCACTTCGCCGCGTCGGCCGCGCCACGGCGGCGCAGGAAGGCGAGCAGCGGGAAGCCGGCGAGCAGCACGGCGACGCCGACGAGCGCGCCGAGGCCGGTGTAGGCGAGGCTCGCATAGAGCAGGTAGGCGCAGGTCAGGCAGAAGAGCGCCGGCGTCAGCGGGTAAAGCGGCGTGCGGAAGGGGCGCTCGCGTTGCGGGTCGCGGCGACGCAGGACGAAGAAGGCGATGCCGACGAGAAGCAGGAAGAACCAGAACACCGGCGCCGTGTATTCGACCATCGCCTTGAAGCCGTCGGGCGTCAGCGCGCCGAGGCCGACGAGGAGCAGCGCGATGCCGCTCTGGATCAGGATCGCCGTGCGTGGATTGTTGCCCTGGCCGTACCAGCGCCCGAGCGCGCGCAGCCCGCTCATGTCCTCGCCGACCGCGTGGTAGATGCGGGCGCCGGTGAAGATCGTGCCGTTGAGCGTGCTGATCGCCGTGCAGCACACGATGAAGCTGAGCGCCAGCGCGCCGCCTTCGCCGACGGCGCGGCGCATCATGTCGGCGCCGGCGGCCTCGCTCGCGCGCAGCGATTCAAGGCCGAGCACGCGCAGGAAGGCGAAGTTGATCAGCATATAGGTGGCGATGATCGCGAGGGTGCCGAAGACGAGCACGCGCGAGAGATTGCGCCGCGTGTCGCGCACCTCGGCCGAGAGGTAGGCGGCCTCGTTCCAGCCGCCGTAGGTGAGCAGGATGAAGATCATCGCCAGGCCGAGCGCGCCTTCGCTCGCCGGCGCGCTGGCCACCGGCGGCGGCGCCGTCGCAGCCTCGAGCGGCGCGGCGAAGCTGCCGACGCCGAGGCCGACGAGGGCGACGGCGACGAGCGCAAGTACCGTCGCACCGGTGAACAGGTTCTGCGCGCTGGCGCTCGGCGTCGTCCCGGCGAGGTTGAGCAGCGTCAGCACGACGAGGACGCTGACCGCGTAGAGCGCCGGGCCGTTGGCGCCGAGCGCGTGGATCTGCTGCGCGTAGTCGCCGAAGGCGAAGGCGACGGCGGCGATTGCGCCGGTCTGGATCACCGAGATGCGCGCCCAGGCGAAGAGGAAGGCCGTGCGCTGGCCGAAGGCGCGGACGAGGAAGCGGTATTCGCCGCCGGTCGACGGGTAGGCGGCGCCGAGCTCGGCATAGACGAGCGCGCCGATCAGCGTCAGCGCGCCGCCAAGGACCCAGGCGGCGATCAGCGCCGCTTCGCTGCCGACGTTGGCGGCGACGACCGCCGGCGTCTTGAAGATGCCGATGCCGATGACGATGCCGACCATCATGCCGACGCCGTCGACGACCGAAAGGCTCGCGCGCGGCGCGGCGACAGCCCTTGCCATTACGGCGCCCGCCGCGAGAGGCGGGTCGCGCGCCAGGGCGCACTCTCGCCGGCGAGCGAAACGATCTCGTCGCCGGCGATGCGGCCGCGGTAGCTTTGCCTCTCGCCGGCGCGCGTCTCGAGCACGTAACTGATTTCGCTGCCGTTCACTCGCCCCTCGCGCAGCGCGACGCTGCGACCGTTCTCGCTCGCGCTGCCGCTCAGGAACTGGTGTTTCTGGTCGAGCGCAAGATCGATGCGGCGCTCGCCCTGCCTGAGCTGCCAGCGTCCCGCCGCCTGCGCCGGCACGACCCAGGAGTAGACGATGCGGCCGGCGACCCGCTCCTCGTGGTCGGCAACCCAGTCGCCCATGTGAAAGGCGTGCGAGACGACGCGCGAGCCCGGCTTCATCGTGCTCTGGATCGTCGGCCGCAGTTTCAGGTTGATCTCGTTGAGGAGGTAGAGCGCGAGCACGTCGACCTGGCTGAGTTCGACGTCGTAGAGGTTGCCGACGCGAAATTCGACCTTGTCGCTGACGCCGGCGGCGCGCGCGTTCGCGTTGGCCTCGGCGATGCGGCGCTCGTCAATGTCGACGCCAAGGCCGCGGGCGCCGAATTTCTGCGCTGCGGTGACGACCATGCGGCCGTCGCCGCAGCCGAGGTCAACGACAAAGTCCGCCGGTCTGACCTCGGCGATCTCCAGCATCCGATCCACGACCGCCTGCGGCGTCGGCACATAGACGACGTCGAGGCGCGGGTCGGCCACCGTCTCGGCGCCGGCCGCGCCGATGAGACCCGCCGCCGTCGCCAGCGCCGCGGCGAAAGTGCGCCAGCGCCGCGGCCGAGAGGTCCTTGTCCTGGTCGTTTCGCTCAAGGTCTGGCTCATCGTTTCGCTCCTGTGATAGTTGGCAGCGTTGGCGGGGCGCCTTCGTTCGGGCAGTTTTCTCGCCCGCTCAGCGCCGTCGCCTCGAAAAATCTTGCGTGTGCGGCGCCGGCAATTTCCATGCGCACGAGCGGCGGCCGCGGCGAAGCGGCCGCGGATCGCCGGCCGCGCGCTATAATCGCCGCCGCTCGCGGCCGCGCCCGACCGCGGCACCGGGAGCAGAATTGACAGCAGCAAACGCCTGCACGCCAGCGCCGGACGCTCTTGCCGGCTACCCGGCGCCGCTCGTCGCGGCGGTCACCCGACTGCTCGCGCAGGGCCGGCTCGGCGCCGCGCTGCGCGAAAAATACCCGCAGGCGCACGCCGTGCGCAGCGACCGCGCGCTCTACGATTACGTCGATGAAATGAAGCGCGAATACCTGCGCAATGCCGGCGTTCTGAGTCGCGTCGCTTTCGACAGCCGCATGCAAGTCGTCGAGCAGGCGCTCGGCATGCACAGGCGCATCGCCCGCGTGCAGGGAACGAAGCTCAAGAGCAAAAGGGAAATTCGCGTCGCCTCGCTGTTCAAGGCGACGCCGCCCGAGTTCCTGCGCATGATCGTCGTCCATGAGCTCGCGCACCTGCGTTTTGCCGCGCACGACAAGGACTTCTACCAGCTCTGCCGCCACATCGAGCCCGCTTATCACGAGATCGAGTTCGACTTGCGCGCCTACCTCGTGCACCTTGAGCTTCGGCAGGCGCCGCTCTGGCCGGCGGCGGCGGACGAGGCGACGACGCTCTGAGAGGCGGGCTTCAGACCCTGCGGGCGAGCAGCGGTACGCGCATCTCATCGTCGCTCAAGCCCCCGTGCACGCCGAGCGTCGTGTGCTGCTTTTCGCCGGGGACCCAGTCCTTGATCGTCCAGTTCTCGTGCATGATCAGCGTGAAATCGCCAACGCGCGCGGCGAGTTGGCCATGGCAGGGCGGCGGGCCGAACCAGCCGGCTTCGATCAACTCGGCGCTCGGCACGAGCTCGGCGCAATGCGCAAGATGCCGCCGCACGTAGGCGGCAAAGGCTGGCCGCTTCGCCGCGGCGACATAGCAATAAGCGACGCGCGCCTCGCCGCAAAGCGGCCGCGTCAGCATCGCCGCGAGTTCGCGATGGTCGTCGAGCCTGACGACGCGATCGGGCGGCGAGTCGATGAAGCCATGGTCGGCGGTGGCGAGCAGCCAGCTGTCGCTGCCTTCGACCTGGGCGACGAATTCGCCGAACAAGGCGGCGAGCGTCGCGAGCGCCTGCCCGGCCTCGGCGCTGCGGCTGCCGAAGCGGTGCGAGAGGGTGTCGATTTCGGGGTAGTAGGCGTAGATATAGCGGGGCCGCGCCGCGTCGTTGAGAAGCGCGGCGACCTGCGCGAACATTTCGCCGGGGCTGGCGTAAGCGAGCGTGCGGGCGCCGCGCGAGTGCGCGGCGTTGAACGGACTGTCGGCGATGTTTTGCGGCACGAGCACGGTGCATTCGCGAGCGAGTTGCTGGAACAGCGTCGGGTAGGTGAAAATGCGCGCCGCGAGGTCGGCCGGAAGCGCTTTGCGCGGATCGCCGCGAACAGTCATGGGCAGGATCGCGAGCGTCTCGTCGATCTCGGCAAGGTGCATGTGCCAGCCGGTCAGCCCATGCTGCGCCGGCGCCAGCGCGGTCATGAAAGTCGTGATCGCGGTCGCCGTCGTCGAAGGAAAGACCGAGCGCAGGCTGGCGACGCGGTGCCGGCGCAGGCCCTCGCCCTCGGGAAAGTCCTCGAGCGTTTTCTCGCCGAGCCCGTCGAAGACGAAAAGCACGATGTGGCGGGCGCTCGCCAGCCGTTCTGCCGGCAGCGCGGCAAGTTCGGCGTAGCGCTGCCGGGGCGCGCCACCGGCGCGCGCGATGCTCTGCACGAAATTGACGATGCTGCCATCGGCATAATCGGGCAGTGTTCTCGCTTCGCTTGGCATTTGGCTCCTCATCGGGCGTTAAGCTGGCACGCGTCAGACAGCGCTCGCCGCCAATGATGCCAAACTCCTTGATGCGAGAACTTACAAACCTTCCAGGACAACCGCGGTTCGGCGCGCCGACTTCCTGCTGATCAGAAGAATTTCCTGATACTCCGGCGAATCGAGGCAGCGATTGGCAGCTTCCGCGTCGGCAAATCTGATCAGCACAAGACGCGAAGGCGACCACAGGTCGGTCTCCCGCAAAGTCATGTTGCCGCCGCGTGCCAAATATTCGCCGCCAAACTTTTCGATCAGCGGTTTGGCTTTCAGCTTGTATTCTTCGTAAAGCGCTGCATGATCAAGCAAGGTGTCGACGATCAAGTAAGCCGCCATTTCGGTCTCCTGAGATTTTTGTCCTGAGCTTCGCCGCGACTGCCTGGGTATCGACAACGGCAAACGCTCTTGATTCAGCGCCCGCGTAGATCGCGAACACCGTCGGCGGCTCACTCCGGGATGCCAGGGCCGGACCCGCCTCCCCGGCCGGCAGCACGCCGGCCGAGTGCGCCGGGCGTTCAGTCATCGGCGATGTGGACCGGCATGGCTGGCGTGCGTCGGACGTGGAGCTCGAAAACGTCGGGGCGGGCGTAGTGCCCGGCGACGTCGAGCGTACGGCGCGACGAGGCGACCCGGGCGGCATCGATCTCCGCGTAGAGAATGCCGGTCTCCCGGCGCATCGGGCCGGCGACGATCTTGCCCTGAGGATCGACGACGACCGAGTCCCCCGCATTGATCCATTCCTCCGCGTCGGGAAAAAGCTCGAGGCGGGACGGGAAGTCTTCGGGCACGTCGCTGCCGCGCAGTACCGTTCCGCTGCCCAGCACCCAGCAGCGTCCTTCGAGCGCAATATGGCGCATCGTGCTGATCCAGCCGTCGCCACTGTCATAAGTGGGGGCGACGTAGACTTCGACCCCGTCGGCGAAGAGGGCGTAGCGCGCCAGCGGCATGTAGTTCTCCCAGCAAATGAGGGCGCCCACGCGCCCGGCCGGGGTGTCTACGCCGCGCAGGCCCGACGCGTCGCCCAGGCCGTGCACCATGCGCTCGGGATTGGTCGGCATCAGCTTGCGGTGGCGATTGCGCAGCTTGCCCTCCTCGTCGATCACGACCACCGTGTTGTAGAGCGTTCCCCCGCCGCGACCGCGCTCGCATTCGTTGAGGCCGCAGACCACGGTGACGCGTAGCGCCCGGGCAACTTCGAACAAGGGGTCGAGTTCGCCACGAGAAAGGTCGACAGCGCTCGCGAGCAGTCGGGCATGCAACTGCCCGGTGAGCGCAGCATCCCGGCCCGGCGCGAGGCGCCAGATCCACGACGGGTAACCGGCAATGAAGGTTTCCGGAAGAACGATCAGCGAAGCGCCGGCGGCAGCGGCTTCGCCGATCGAGTCGACCGCCACCGCGAGCGTGGCACGGCGGTCGAGCAGCACGGGCGGCCGCTGAATGATCGCAATCTTGTTCATGATCTCTCCTTTACTTGGGGTGAAAACGAGAATTGAGGGTGCGCGCGATCGACCGGCCAATCCAGTCCATAATCTGAAGTCTTTGCGCGCAGGAGGAGGGCGATGAGCGAAAGCTATGCACAGTTCTGCACGGTCGCGCGGGGAGCAGAAGCGCTCTGCGAACGCTGGACGCCCCTCGTCGTGCGCGAGTTGCTGTGCGGCAGCAAGCGCTTCAATGACCTGCATCGCGGCGTGCCGCGCATGTCTACAAGCCTGCTGGCGCAGCGTCTGCGGCATCTGGAAAAGATCGGCGTAGTGCGTCGAAGCCAGGTCGGGAATGTCTGGGAGTACAGCCTGACCGAGGCCGGCGAGGCGCTTCGTCCGATCGTCGTGGCGCTGGGCAACTGGGGTGCGCGCTGGATTGGCAGCCGGCTTCGCGACGAGGAGCTCGACGCCGGCCTGCTCATGTGGGACATGCGCCGCTTCGCCTGCCTCAAGGAGTTCCCGCCGCGAGCGGTGATCATCCACTTCAGCTTCCGTGATGCGCGCTCTGGCGAAGGCAAATGGTGGCTCGTCGTCGAAGCCGGTGCGGCCGACCTGTGCCGCGATGATCCCGGGCGTGAACTGACGCTCGTCGTCGACTCCACCGTGCGTGCCCTGACCGAAGTGTGGGCCGGCGACCGAACCCCGCTCGAAGTCCTCAAGTCCGGTGAGCTGCGCGTGGAGGGGCCGACGCAGGATGCAAAGGATCTCTGGCGCTGGCTTGGTACGAGCGCCTTCGCCGGCGTGCGCCGGGCGGCCCGCGAAGTTCGCTAGGCGATGCTCGGTAGCCTGAGGCCGGGCACGAGCGGATGCCGGACACCGGCTCGCCTGCCGGTTCTTTGCCGGGGGCAGCGGCTGGGCATCGGACTTGCCGGTGATCGCGGCGCGAGTTCGCGGCAATAAAGCCGTTTGCGCAGTCCCCGGGTGCTTTTTAAGCGGAACCAAAAAAAGCCCCGGCCAATCCACTGACAATCACGCATGCGCACGGTGCCCGGATGAAGACGATCATCATTACTGACCAGCATCAGCAGTGGTTCGAAATTTCCGACGCTGCCGTGCTCACGGCGCGTCGCTATCTGGCGGAGCCGGAGAGCGCCAGCGACGCCACCGTCCAGGTGCTCAACCTGTGCCGCACCGGCCGCTACCAGGGGCGAGGCTACTACGTCTCGCTGCTCGCCGAGGCACGCGGCCAGCGTCCTGTCGCCGACGTCAAGACGATCGAGGACTTGCGCTCCGAGGCTTTCGTGCGCACGCTCGAGTCAGAGATACAGCCGCTCGTGCAGGAGAGCCTGCCTCACGGCGAGAGCGAGCGCTACCAGCTCGACGTCTATCTGGGCAAGCACCCGGCTCATCAGCCTCTCGCCGAGCAGCTGTTCACGCGCGTGCGTGCGCCGCTGCTGCGCGTGCTCTTCGCCCACACAGACGGCAGCTGGCGGCTCGACTCGCTGCAGGCCATCGGCCTTGCCGACGTGCCGCTGCAGAATCGCGCTTTCCTGCTCGACGCGGTCAAGTCCTTCATGGCCGAAAGCGTCCTCGCCAGGCGCCAGGGCGGCAATCGCGAGCGGCCGCGAATCGCCATCCTCTGGGACGCGAGCGAGCCGCAGCACCCCTCCGACGAGGAAGCGCTGCAGCGCTTCGTGAAAGCCGCGCCGCTCGTCGGCCTGGAAGCGGAGATCATCGGCCCCGAAGCGCTCGAGCGCCTGCCCGAGTTCGACGCGCTCTTCAATCGCGCCGGGCCTGAAGGCGTCATCTACGAGTTCCTGCGCCGGGCGGCGGCACTTGGCATGCCGGTCGTCGATGATCCCGAGTCGGTCTTGAAGTCCGGCAACAAGGTCTTCATGCAGGAACTCTTGAACCGGCATCGCATCGCAACGCCGCGCACGCTCATCGTGCACCGCGGCAACGTCGAGGAAATCCTCCCGGCGCTCGGGCTGCCCTGCGTGCTCAAGCTGCCCGACAGCGGCTTCGGGCTCGACGTCGTGAAGATCGAATCGGAAGAAAGCTTGCGCAAGGAAGCCGAGCGCTTCTTCGGGAAGTCCGAGCTCCTGATCGCGCAGGAGTGGCTGCCGAGCGACTTCGACTGGCGCGTCGGCGTTTACGATGGGCGGCCGCTCTTCGTCGCCAAGTACTTCATGGCGCCCGGCCACTGGAAGATCATCCGCATCAGCGAGGGCGAGGGCGAGCAGGAGATGGTCGAAGGCAGGACCGAGGCGCTGACCATTGGCGAGGCGCCCGAGCAGGTGATCAATACGGCGGTGCGCGCCGCCAACCTGATCGGTCGCGGCCTCTACGGCGCCGACCTCAAGCAGGTCGCCGACCGCGTCTATCTCATCGAGGTCAACGTCAATCCGAACATCGACGCGGGCAACGAAGACCAGGTGCTCGGCGAGGCGCTCTACCGCGAAATCCTCGGCGTCTTCGCGCGCCGCATTGCGCAGACGGCGGGCGGCGGTGCGCAACGCCCGGCGCAGTGAGGCCGTCATGGATTTTGTCGTCGACAGTGAAATCCTTGCGACGCGGCGCACCGACTGCATGGTCGTCGGCGTCTATGAGGGTAGCAGGCTGTCGCCCGTGGCGATGGCGCTCGATGCGGCCCTGGACGAGGCCCTCAGCGAGGCCTTGAGGCGCGGCGACCATGAAGGCGAACTCGGCACGACGCTGCTGCTCACCGGTATTGCGAACGCGGCCTGCGCGCGCGTGTTGCTCGTCGGCCTCGGCCCCGAATCAGAATTTGCCGAGAGCGGCTATTGCACGGCGCTGGGCGCGGCGACGCGGGCGCTGTCGACGACCGGCGCCGCCGACGCGACGCTGTGCATGAGCGAGCTTGCCGTGCATGGCCGCGACGCCGCATGGAAGATCGAGCAGGCGGTGCTTGCCGTCAGCGACGGCCTGTACCGCTTCGACAGGCTGAAGAGCGAAGCACCGAAGCGCCAGCGCGCCCTGAAGAAGATCGCCCTGCACCTTGCCGATTCCTCGCCGGCCGCTGCGGCGCAAGCGGCGATCGCCCGGGCCGTGGCGATCGGCGCGGGCATCACGCTCGCCAGGGATCTGGGCAACCTGCCGGGCAACGTGTGCACGCCGAGCTATCTTGCCAGCCAGGCCCAGGAACTCGGCGCCCGGCACGGCTTCGCGGTGCGGATCTTCGAGCGCGAGGAGATCGAAAAGCTCGGCATGAACGCCTTCCTCGCGGTCGCCGGCGGCAGCCGCCAGCCGCCCAGGCTGATCGTTGTCGAGTGCCGCGGCGGCGCGTGCGACGCGCCGCCCGTCGTCCTCGTCGGCAAGGGCATCACCTTCGACAGCGGCGGCCTCAACATCAAGCCTTCCCCCTGCATGGAAGAGATGAAGTTCGACATGTGCGGCGCGGCGAGCGTGCTCGGCGCCCTGCACGCGAGCGCTCTGCTCAAGCTGCCGCTCAACGTCGTCGCCATCATCCCGGCCGCCGAGAACATGCCCGGCGGCAACGCCATGAAGCCGGGCGACGTCGTCACGACGATGTCCGGCCAGAGCGTCGAGATCCTCGATACCGACTCCGAGGGCCGCCTGCTGCTTGCCGATGCGCTGACCTATGCCGAGCGCTATCGGCCGGCGGTCGTCGTCGATGTCGCGACGCTGACGGGCGCCATCGTCAGCGCGCTCGGCGAGATCGCTTCCGGCGTTTTTTCCCCGAGCGAGGCGCTCGTGCGCGAAGTCCTTCAGGCCGGCGACCGCGCCTGGGACCGCGCCTGGCACATGCCGATGTGGCACGAATATCAGGAGACCTTCAGGTCGGATGTCGCCGATTTTGCCAACGTCGGCCCGCATGGCGACTGCGCGATCACCGCCGCGTGCTTTCTCTCGCGCTTTGCCAGGAATTATCCGTGGGCGCACCTCGACATCGCCGGGACGGCTTCCCGAAGCGGCGAAGGCAGGCAGACGGGCGGCGCGACGGGCCGGCCGGTGGCCCTTCTCGTGCATTTCCTCGCCGGCCGCGCCGCCGCGTGAGCGGAAATTGCCGTCGTGCGGGCCGCCGACGGCGCCGGAACTTCGCTGAAATACGACGAGTCGTAAGCGTTCGAAGCTCGTGGCAGAGGCGTCCGCGTCGGGTTGATTCCCGATTCGGGCTTTTTGATGACCTTCCAAACGCCTGCAAGGAGAGAACGATGTCCCCCCAATACGAAAACAAAATCGCCGCTGACCGGCGCGGCCGAGTTCAGGTCGCCTACCCGCTCTCGCTGGAGCGGCGAAAGGAAGCAGGACAAGCAAACGTCGAAATGGCAGCGCATGACAAGGCCGGCGCGCATGGCCATGACAGCGCATCTGGCAAGCGTCCTTCCTGAGTGCAGGAGGTGGCGGCGCCCGGCGTGCCGGCGCGTTGGCGAGGCTGCGCCAAGGGCAGTTTCAGGACGCGGCGGTGCTGACGATGCGCTCCACTCAGCCGGATTGATGAAGCGCATGCGTGAGCGCGCTAGCCGGGTTGGCGATAGACCAGAACCGGGATTTTCGAGTGCGTCAGGACCTTGGTCGTTTCGCTGCCGAGGATGAGCGCGCCCAGACCGCTGTGCCCATGCGACGCCATGAAAATCAGGTCGCAGCCGCTCCCGGTTGCCGCCTTGATGATTGCTTCATAGACGGCGTTGCTGCTTACCGACAGCGTCGTGCAGGGAACGCCGGCCTCCTGGCAGAGCTTTTCAATGAAGCCAAGGCAGTTCGCGCAATGCGCCTCGACCTTTTCCTGGCGGTCGCTTTCCAGTTCGAGCTTTATGCCTTCGACGTAGTAATACTCGAGGTAGATCGGCTTGGCGTGAAAGGCCGTAATCCGCGCTCCTGTTTCCCGAGCGAAGGCAACCGCCTGGCGTGCTGCAGCTTGGGACAATTCCGATCCATCCGTCGGTACAAGAATATGTTTGAACATGGTGATCTCCTTTCTGACTTTGATGCGCTTTTCACATGGTTTTCATCGTGGCCATCCGGCATCGACTCCTTGAAGAAGCTCGTTCAAGGAGTTGGTGCCGGTGTCTACGATGATTGCCTCCAAGGCTTCGGCTGCGCCGAGCGGTTCATGGCGCAGCCACTGATTGGCGAGGACCGAAAGGCCGGCGTCCGAGGCGTCGTTGCCCGCCTCGTGCCGCTCCCGCAAGCGTTGCCGGAGCACGGGTTCGGCGGCTTGGCAGGAAAGAATCCGGAACGGCACCGCAAGGCGTCCGGCCATCTGGCGGAACAGGTCACGCTGCCAACGCAGGAGGCTCGCCGCGTCGACGATGGCCGGAAAGCCGGCATTGAGAATCAGCCGCGCCAGCCGCGCCAGCCGCTGATACGTGGCCCAGGTCGTTCGCGCATCGTATGAGCCAGGCGCCAGCGTGAAGCGCCGCCCGGACTTCGGGAAGCGGGCGCCGAGGCGTTTGCGCTCGACATCGGAACGCACGCGAACGGCGCCGAGGCGTTCGGCCATTGCTTGCGCCAGCCAGCTTTTCCCGGAACCCGAGACGCCGTGCATCAGCAACAGCTGCCTTGGCCTTGATTGGGCAGCGCGCCTCGCGCAGGCAAGGTAGCGGTCCCTCCTTGCTGCATGCAGCGATGCCCCTTGCGGCGCGTCGTGCGCAGCGCACAAGGCAGCGACCATGGCGCGCACCAGCGCGCGATAAACTTCGTAGTAAGGCAGGGCAGGCAAGCCGCCATAATCGCCGGAGTTTTCCAGATAACGATTGATGAAACGGTAGGCGTAATCGCGTCGGCCGCGTGCCTCGAGGTCCATGCCGAGGAAGGCCACCTCGCTGATGACGTCGATCCAGCGCAGGTTTGCAGCGAACTCGATGCCGTCGAAAACCGTCGGTCTGCCGTCGACGAGGGCGATGTTGCCAAGGTGCAGATCGCCATGGCATTCGCGGATGAAGCCGGCGCGCTGACGTCTGCCCAGAAATGGCGCAAGCCGCGCGTACTCGTCGCGACTCCAGGCTTCGAGCTCCTTCAGGTCGTCGAGCAAAACGCTGTCGGTCCGGCTCCCCGGGGCTGCGCGCAGCTGTCTGAAATTCTCGCTGACGAGCGTGCGTAAGGACACCGGGCTGCCGTAGCCACTCGCGCGTTCGGCCACCGCCGCATCGGCGTGGAAGTCGGCGAGCTGGTCGGCCAACCGGTCAAAGTCCTCGCCACGCAATTCGCCTTGCGCCAGGCGGCGGTCGAAAAGCGCCGACTGCGGGAACTCGATCATCCTGACAGCGAACTCGATCACTTCTTCACGGCCGCCGGGCTGATCGCCGCTGCCCACGCGTGGACGCTTGGCCGGGCCAAGGATGGGCACGACGGCAAGGTAGAGCGCGGGCGCGAGCCGGCGGTTCAGCCGCAATTCGCTCTCGCAGCAGACGCGGCGCTGTTCGAGGCCGCTGTAATCAAGAAAGGAAAACTTGACGGCTTTCTTGATCTTGTAGGCGTAGTGCCCGGTGAGCAGGACGTACGAGATATGGGTTTCCAGCAGCACGACTCCCTCGACCGGGTGGGCATAGCACCTCGGGTCGCGCAGGGCGTTGATTAAATTGCGCTGCTCGCTGGCCGCTGCGAACAGCGAGCCATCGTCATTCATTTTGTTTCACCAAGCCTCTTGGGATTCCCGTCACCCGATGGCGGCTTGCTGAGCCGCCGGTCCGGTCTCGTGAATGGACGGCGTCGCCGGCGGACGCGGCGAAGATCTCTCCGACGCTCCGCATCAGTACTCATTATTCGCCTTCCTGCAGCAGCTTGGAATACCCGGAAATACGTATAGCATTGTTTTTATCGGCGAACTATTCTGAATACACACTGGAGAGTTTCCGGTGTCGGTGACCCGCCGGGTTCACCGTGTGATCTCGGAAAGGAGGTGCACATGGATAAGGCAGAACTGCCGGTCACTCCATCCGGCACGAGCCCGATGCTTGAAGAGGATCTGCATCAAATGATCTGTACGGATGCGTATTTCCGCGCTGAACGGCGTGGCTTCGCTCCTGGCGCGGAGCTTCAGGACTGGCTTGAATCGGAACAGGAGATCAAGGAGAGGATCAATGTCGAGATGGCGGAGGAGGAGGCCGCCGCTCTGTAATACGGATGTCTTTCACGTTTCACGATTGGAGGTGCATCATGGCCAACATCACGCGTTTCAACCCCTTGTCGGAAATGGTCGATTTCGATCCCTTTACGTCCGACTTCTTCAAGGGCTTTGCCCTGCGGCCGGTTTTCCGCTCGGGCGCCAACGCAGCGCAGCTTCGCCTCGACGTCGAAGAAGACGACAAGGCCTATACGGTCAAGGCCGAAATCCCAGGTGTCAGGAAGGAGGACATCAAGGTTTCGATCGACGGCAATCAGGTCTCGATCAGCGCTGAAGTGAAGGACGAAAAAGAAGAAAAGAAAGGCAACAAGGTGATTCGCAGCGAGCGCTACTACGGCAGCGTTTCACGCAGCTTCACCCTCGACGAGAACGTCGATGAGGCCGCCGCCGCGGCGAAATACGATAATGGCATTCTGTCGCTGAGGCTGCCGAAGAAACCGGGCAGCAAGGCCAGGCAACTGACGATCGCCTGAGCCGGCAAGCGGCCCGCGGGCGCGCGGGATGGCAATCAGCGAGGCCGCTTTGCGCCCGCGCTCGACGCCCGCGAGGGCCGAGCGCGGCGGCCTCCTCATTTGAAACCGAGCACTGAGGAGAAGACGCATGGGAACCTCATTGAGCCGCAGTGGAATCGCTCTGATTGCTTTTCTCGGCACGGCACTGGCTACTCCGGCCTGGGCGCAAGGGGGGCCGGGCGGCGGCATGGGCGGACAGGGAATGAGCTTCAACCAGGACAACGTCCGCGGCTGGACCTTGATGACGCCCGAAGAACATACCGCCTTCCAGAGCAGGATGCGCGAACTGAAGACCTACGACGAATGCCGCGCCGTATTGCTGGAGCATCGCAATACGATGGAAGCTCGCGCCAAGGAAAAAGGCGTCAAGCTGATGGCACCGCGCGTCAATGCCTGTGAGCGACTGAAAGCGCGCGGGCTGATCAAGTAGGCGCTTTCTCAACTGCGCTGCCGGTCGCCGTGCCGGCGCTGGCTATCCGGGTCGTCGCCATGCTCGTGAAAGGAAGCACGCGGGGCGGGCTGTGCCGCGAGTGCGCAGCGATAGCCGTCATCAGCAAAGCTTGCTCCGACGGGAAATTCCGGCCCTCTACCAAAGCAAATTGTCATCTGCGAGCGCACCCAGAAAATCCCTTACGACGAGCTTTCGGGCTTTGGCCCTGACCACCACGCCTGAACCGTCAAAGACAAGGGTCAAGACACGAAAGCTCACCGGTGTCCCAACGACTCCGCCTCGACCCGCTCCGCCAACGAGGAAAGCAATTCCGCCCTCTTCGCTTTGACGAAAATAAAGAAAGCGTTCGTCCTTGTCCTTTTTCCGGTCGGGGTCGCCGAGCAGCAGGAGCACGTCGGCCCTCGTCGTTTTGCCGACGACAATGAAGTCCGGGACCTTGTCCGTGATGTTTTGCCGTGAATTCTCCGCATCGCCAAAGGGCAGGACCGGAATCGGCAAGCAGCCCGACAGGGTCAACGCCGTGAGCGCCATCAGTCCTGTCCGCAGGCACTTCAATGCGTTCACGGGGCGCGGACCTGAACGAGCGAATGACGCTTCAAGACGCCTTTCTCGTCGAACACCAGCACGAGGTTCGCGAGGATGCCGGTCCAGCCCTTGCTGGTCTCACGGACAAACCATCCCGCCTCGTCGCGTGACAAGCGATAGGTCAGGATGCGCGAATCCTCGTACATTGCCCCCGGATCACCGAGCTGAAGAATGACCTCTTCCCTTGAGCTGACGCCATCCTTGAGGAAGTCGATCAAGTCACTGCGGCCAATCGGCGTCGTCGAGCATCCACCGGCACACAGCATCGATAAAAAAATCGGCAGGATTGATCGATGAAGCCCTTTAAAGCCCGCAGACAGTCGAACCCGACTCAAGCCAGGCGGCCATGCTCCCATTTGAGACCTCCATCGAGCGGCGACAGGCCGAAAAGGCCGCAGCTCTCAAACAGCGATTGTCTCGTTCATGAACGGATAGTCGGTATAGCCTCGGGCGCCGGGCGAGTAGAAGGTGCTCGGGTCCGGCGTATTGAGTGGCGCACCCAGGCGAAAACGATCGGGAAGATCGGGATTGGCCAGGAAGGCGCCACCGAACACTGCGGCATCGGCCCGGCCGCTGGCGAGCGCGGCTTCAGCAAGCTTCTGGTCGAGACCGCCGCCCATCAGGTAGGGGCCGTTGAAGCGCGGTCGCAACAGCGCGTGGTAATCGACCTTGGCGCCGAACAGCGCGACGTGCAGATAGGCGAGATCGAGTTCGCGCAGTTGCTCGACGAGGTAAACGAAAGTTTCCTGCGGCTTGGCATCGACGAGGTCGTTGAAGCGCATCTCGGGTGAAATCTTGATCCCGACGCGATCGCTGCCGGCTTCGCTGACCATCGCTTGCAGCACTTCCCGAATGAAGCGGGCGCGCTTGGCGAGCGAACCGCCGTATTCGTCCTGGCGTTGATTGGTGCCGGACGCAAGAAACTGTTCAGGCAGATAGCCGGAGGCCGCGTGCAGTTCGACCCCGTCGAAACCCGCTGCAAGCGCCTGCCGCGTCGCGCTGCCAAAGTCGGCGACGATCGCGGCAATCTCCTCCACGCGCAGCGGCCGCGGCGTGACGAAATCCTGCAGACCGCCTGGCGTCCAGCTCTGGCCCGCCGGCTTGATTGCCGACGGCGCCACGGGCAGCGCACGCTCGGGCAACAAGGAAGGATGAGAGATACGGCCGGTATGCCAGAGCTGCATGAAGATCCGGCCGCCGCTGGCATGCACGGCGTCGGTGACCCGCTTCCACGCGGCCACCTGCGTCTCGGTCGCGATCCCCGGCGTGCGCACGTAGCCCTTGCCCAGCGGCGAAACGTAAGCGCATTCGCTGACGATCAGTCCAGCGCCGGCGCGCTGCGTGTAATAGGTGATCGCAAGATCGCCCGGCACACCATCCTCACTATTTCGCGAGCGCGTCATCGGCGCCATGACGATCCGGTTTTTGAGGAGGCAGCGTCCGATGCGGACGGGGGTAAATAGCGGGCTCACGATGCGCTCCTGGAAAGGAAAGCAGAATCGGACAACTCGGAATGGGCAAGCTGCAGCAAGCTGTGAAACCTCATTTGGCAAACTATGACGTTCGCCCACTAAAGTCAATCAAGGTTTGTCGAGATTGGCTGGTGACCCGGCAAGGTGATTGCTCGCAGGGGATCGTCGCACCTTGGCTCACCAATACGTATCATCGTCCTCATTCCCCGCCGTCATTGGAACCGATCAATGGATGCCACCCCGATCGCGGAGGCCCGAAAGTTCGCCGAAGAATCGTTTTCTGCCGGCTTCTTCTGTGCAGAAAGCGTTGTGTTGGCGCTTGCCGAGGCGGAGGAATCAAGGCTGAAATTCTGCCCAGGATAGCGACCGCCTGCTGCAGCGGCATGGCGAGCGCCTGCGGAACTTGCGGCGCGCTGACTGGCGCGATGGGGGTCGGCCTTGCCCCATCGCTGAGGACTTGGCCTCTGGTGGGGGCAAGGATATTCACTCAATGTCTTCCTGCGCGCAGAACTACCCGCCAAACCAGTTGCCTACCAGCTTCCCGTCACGCGAGGTGCGTCATGAGCATGCTTTGGCGACATTCTGTCAATCTTCGACAGTTGATCGCGGTTCTTCTCGTTCTCGTCTGTTCCGCGAGCCTGGCGCAGACCCGGCAGGAACACGTTCATCACCTGGGCGGCAAGGTCATGCCCTTCGAGCTTGGCAAGACGATGCACGTCTTCCGCATGACGGTCACCGGCGGCGTGCAAAGCGTCGTCGTCAGGGACACGGGCGATGCCAAACAGCTTGCGATGATCCGGCAACACCTCAGGCACGAAGCCGACGCTTTTCAGCGCGGCGATTATGGCGATCCGGCGGCTTTGCACGGCGCCGACATGCCCGGGCTCAAGGAACTTCAGGCCGGGGCAGGGCAGATCAAGGTTTCGTATTCGACGCTCCCCAACGGCGCTGCGATTACTTTTGAAACGACCGATTTACGCCTGCTGACGGCGATTCATCGCTGGTTCGGCGCGCAGCTGTCCGAGCACGGTGCGGATGCCAAGGCAGAATGACGATGAATGGCGCGGGCGAAGCAGGGGCCGGCTTCAGTGATGACTGCAGCCGCAGCCGCTCTTTCGCGTCTCGCCCGCCGGATTGCCGCAACCGCATTCGTGGCCATGCGCGGCCGCATGATCGTGCGGGCCGGACTTGCAGCATTCGACTTCGGCGAGTTCTGCGAGGCGACCGGCAGCCAGTTCAACGAGGGCTTCTTCGACGGTCGTCGACGCCGTATTGAACACCCGGATGCCGCGACTGTGCAGGCCGTTGAACATTCCGCGGCCGATGCCGCCCGCACAAACGACGGCGTCGATATGCACCGGCAGCGCATGGCAGGCGCCTGAGCTCGCATCGATGGCAGTGCACTCGCGACTATCGCTGTCGATCAGCAACAAGGCCGGTGCAGCGCGAAAATTGCGAGCGATTTCGGAGCGCACGCCTTTGTTGTGCTCGACTGGCATACAGATTTTCATGGGACAACTCCTCGGCAGGGATGGATCTTTGCAAGAAAGGCACTTTGTAATGCCTGCTTTGTTGGCCGTCGCCGACGTCGATCGCCCATGCCGGGCACGAGCTCAGCACATCGTTTCGGGCCTTTGGGGACAGCACAAATTTCAGCCATCGGCACAACGCAGTTAATAGCATATGCTATTATTTATGTCTTGCGAAGTCACGTGGCGCGCTTGATGACTCTCGTCGGCGGACTGCAGTCCGCTGCCATTGCGTTTTTTTCGTCAGGGCCTATGCGCAAGGCCTTGCCGTTGAGCAATGCGTCAGCAAGCTTGCGGTGCGCGCTGTTGAGGATATTGCCTATGGTCTGGCGCGAAACGCCCATTCTTGTGGCGGCATCGACCTGGTGCAGGCCGTCGAGATCGGTCAGTCGCATGGCTTCGAGCTCGTCCAGGCCGAGAACCAGCTCCTCCAGTTCTCGCATCGGAATTCCCACCGGCTTGAAATAGCTCGCCGCGGGAACGCAGGAGACGCGGCGGGTTTTAAGGGGGCGTGCCATGCTTGAACTCCTGGGTCTCCCGGTCAATGGCAAATTATAGGGCAGGCAAGCAAGCGCATCGGCCCGCGTATTCGCGGTGTTCTGGCGGCCTGGGTCAGCCAAGTTTGTGGGTCATCCCTGCGAGCGTGATGCGCGCCTGTCCACAGCGACTTCAGTATCAGTCAGCGTATGCCGCATCTCGTAAATTCCGCTCGCGACCGCTGTGGCGCCGCGACGCTCAAGTGCCTGCGCGGACAATTCCTTGCCGGCGAGCGCCTCGACGCTGGGAAGGTCATAGCCGGTGACGAGGACAACCCAGTCCACGTCCGCATCCTTGCCGCGCAGGACCTGCTCCTGCGTAAAGTCGGGCCTGGCTGCCGCTTCAAACAAATGCGCGCTGACGAGGCCCGGCCGTGAGGGCAGTGCCGGCAGCAGTTCATCGCTGAGCCAGAAGCGCAGCTCGTCTTGCTTCTCCTGGTCGGCGGCAAAGCGCAGCAGCAGTCCCGCTTCACCCAGTCCCAGCCCGAAGCTTAAGCTGACCCGGCACAAGCCGCGGCTCATGCCGCGGTAATGCGGCATCATTCGGGCACTCCAGGCGCTCGGATGATTGAGCCTTTCGAGATAAGCGGGAGACGAGAGCGTCGCAAGATCGGCAACCTCATAGAGCACGAAGTAACGCGGGGCTCCGGCGTGCGCGACCCAGCGCGATCCGCGCAGAAAGCCCGGAATCGACAGTCTCTCCTTGAAGTGCTCGTGGGAGTGCCAATCGTCATGTTCGACGATCGCCTCGGCTGCAATATCGAAGGAAAGAAGCAAAGCGGCTTTACCCAGCAGCGACATTATCTGGCTCTCCTGAAAGATGGTTGATCGTCGTCTTCCTGCACACAATGCGGCTCTTCTCTGGCGAAAAGACTGGCAAGGCCGCTCCAGTATAAGAAAGCTGCCGCCGGGCCTGCAAAAATCATCAGCCGGGCTTGGGTCAGCTGCCACTGCGGTTTCCGCAGCGCCGCGATACGGCCTTCACGGCGGACGCAGGGCGCGCGCGACGACGAGCAGGGTGACCGCCGCGGCGCCGTGCATCTTCAGCGTGCGCGCGCACTCGTTGAGCGAGGCGCCGGTCGTCATCACGTCGTCGACGAGGACGATGCGCTGCCCGCTCAGGTCGGCCGTGCAGTGGAAAGCCGAGCGCATGTTTTTGATCCGTCGGCGCAGCGGCAGCCCGGCCTGCGCCGGCGTGTCGCGCGTGCGCAGGCAAACGGACGCTGCGATCGGCAACGCGAGCGCAGTGCCGACCGGGCGCGCGAGTTCGAGCGCCTGGTTGAAGCCGCGCTCGCGCAGGCGTTGCCGGTGCAGCGGAAGCGGCACGATGAGGTCGGCGGCAAGGCCCCTGGCCAGGGTGGCAAGCTCGTCGCCGAAGAAATCGGCGAGGGCCAGGCGATGGCCGTATTTGAAAGCGAGCATCAGTTTGTCGAGCGGAAACTCGTAGCGAAAGGCGGCGAGCGTCGCGTCGAAGTGCGGTGATTTCTTCAGGCAGCGGCCACAGACTTCGCCCGTCGTCGGCGAGGCGCAGCGCGGGCAGGAGGGCCCCTGCAGGCGCGGCAGGTCGTCGCGACAGGCCTGGCAGAGCAGGCCCGCGTCGCTTTCGCCCGCACAGAGCAGGCAGTCCTGCGCGAACAGGGCGTCGATCAGGCTGCGCGGCCTGCGCACGTCCGCAGCGTTTTCATCCGCGTGCGTTAGAATCGCCATTCGTCATTTGCCCTTCACCATTGCGCGCCGCCAGGCGTGCGCCTTGAAGATTTTGCCAGTATGTCCACGGCATGTGTTGACCGAGTCTCAATGTGAGCCTTCATGAAGCTTCCCGCGCCTGATCCGCTCGCCGTCAGGCGCAACTTCGCCCGGGCCGCCCCGGCCTACGAGGCTGCGTCGTTCTTTCAGCGCGAGATCGCAAGCCGCATGCTCGAGCGCCTCGATTACGTCAAGATCGATCCGCAGCGCATCCTCGACCTCGGCTGCGGCAACGGCGCGGGCTTGCGCGCGCTCGCCGAGCGCTACCCGCGCTCGCAGATGCTCGGCGTCGATGCCTGCCCGGCGATGCTGCGCGTGGGACAAGCGCAGAAGTCCCGGCTGCGCTGGCTGCTGCCTTTTCTGGGCGCCCACAAGGCGAGCTTCATTGCCGGCGACGCGGCACGGCTGCCGCTGGCCGCGCATGCCGTCGATCTCCTCTGGTCGAACCTGATGCTGCATTGGCTCGGCGACCCGCTGCCGGCGCTGCGCGAGATGAACCGGGCCCTCTCGGTGGGCGGCCTGCTGATGTTTTCGACGCTCGGGCCCGATACGCTCAAGGAGCTGCGCAAGAGCTGCGCCGGCGGCGAGGCGCACGCGCACAGCTTCATTGACATGCACGACTACGGCGACATGCTCGTCGCCTGCGGCTTTGCCGACCCGGTGATCGACGCCGAGATCGTCACGCTCACTTATCCGGGCGTCGATGCCCTCTTTTCCGAACTGCGCGCCAACGGCGCCGCCTGCGCCTTGCCAGGCCGGCGTCGCGGCCTGATGGGCAAGGCGGCCTGGCAGGCGATGCGCGCCAACTACGAGGCCCTGATGCAGGACGGCCGCCTGCCGGCGACTTTTGAAGTCGTCTATGGCCATGCCTGGAAGGGCGAGCCGCGGCAAACCGCCGACGGCCGCGCGATCGTCCATTTCGATCCGAAAAAGCGCGCGCCTTAAGGGCTTTCGTTGCGCCGCTCGCTGCTTCGGCGATTGTCGAGGCGACCGGAAAGCTTGATAATCCGGCTTGTGGAGGTTCAATGCGACCATCTGAA
Source organism: uncultured Propionivibrio sp. (assembly GCA_964485725.1). Taxonomy (GTDB): domain Bacteria; phylum Pseudomonadota; class Gammaproteobacteria; order Burkholderiales; family Rhodocyclaceae; genus Propionivibrio. The sequence goes on from CAZALA010000005.1 coordinate 60,474, forward strand.
GCCCTTCGTTTGCACCGGGCTGCCATTCGCCGCGTCGTCGAGTCGAATGGGGCGCTCAACCCGCGCGTCTTCGGCTCGGCTTTGCACGGCGACGATACCGCCGACAGCGACCTTGATCTCCTCGTCGACCCGATCGCCGGGCGCACGACGCTGATGACGCTGGTCCGCATCAAACGGGAAATCGAGGCGTTGACCGGAGTTCCTACCGATGTGCTGACGCCGATGGGCCTACACGAGGGCTTCCGCGAGTCGGTACTGGCGGAGGCCTTGCCGGTATGAACAAGAAGTCCCGGCGCATTTGCCAACGTATTGAAGACATACGTGAGGCGATTGAAAACGCCCGAAGCGACCTTGGTACCCTCACGAAAGAGGAGTTTCTCAGCGACGGAAAGACCCAGCGGGCGATCATAAAGAGCTTGATCGTCATCGGGGAATCGGCCCACGCCATCATGCAACTCGATCCGTCGATCGAATCCGCCTCGCCGGATGCCTGGCAGCACTTCAAAGACGTGTACCAGATGCGTATCGTCCTTACGCACGCGTATTTCAGAATCGACGCAGCGGTCGTTTGGGATACGATCAGCAATGACTTTCCGAAACTCGAGATAATTTTGGCAACGCTGCCACTCTCGAGTGATACCAACACGCCCGGATCTTCCGTGGACTGATTGGGCGCGGCAGGAAGGGGCATTTCGTCGAGCTGATTTCGCTGCCGAGGCCGGCTTTGCTATCATGGCCGGCTTGTTCAGGCTCGATTGCCGATTTTCAATTTTTTCGCAGGAAACCCACATGTTGCAAAAGCTCGCCTCGTTTGCCGGGATCAAGGGCCCGGTCGTCACCATCGTCATGGACGGTTACGGAATTCCCAAGTCCGACGCCGGCAGCGCGATTGCCGCGGCGCGCAAGCCGACGCTTGACCGGCTCTTCGCCAATTATCCGAACATCAAACTGCGCGCGCACGGCACGGCCGTCGGCATGCCCTCCGACGAAGACATGGGCAATTCGGAAGTCGGCCACAATGCGATCGGCGCCGGGCAGGTCTATAGCCAGGGCGCTTCGCTCGTCGCCGACGCGATTGCGAGCGGCGCCCTCTGGCAGGGTGCCGCCTGGCGCGAGATCGTCGCCGGCGCGAAAGCCGGAGCCGACGGAAGAGCCGGGTTGATCCACTTCATCGGTCTTTTTTCCGACGGCAACGTGCATAGCCACATCGACCATCTGAAGGCGATGATCCAGCGCGCCAAGGAAGAGGGCGTCACCGGCGTGCGCGTGCATGCGCTGCTCGACGGTCGCGACGTTCCCGAAACCAGCGCGCTCGATTACGTCGAGCCTTTCGAAGCCTTCCTCGCCGAACTCTCGACCGACGGCTTCTTCGCCTGTATCGCCTCGGGCGGCGGCCGCATGAACATCACGATGGACCGTTACGATGCGAACTGGGCGATGGTCGACAAGGGCTGGCATACGCACGTGCTGGGCGAAGGCGCGCAGTTCGCGAGCGCGAGCGACGCCATCAAGGCGCTGCGCGCGCAGTTCCCCGGCACCATCGACCAGGACTTGCCGCCTTTCGTCATTGCCGACAGGGGCAAGCCCGTCGGCACGATCGAGGACGGCGATTCCGTCGTTCTTTTCAACTTTCGCGGCGACCGCGCAATCGAGATCACGCGCGCCTTCGAGGACGCGACTTTCGACAAGTTCGATCGCGTTCGCGTGCCGAGGGTCACTTACGCCGGGATGCTGCAGTATGACGGTGACTTGAAACTGCCGAGGCGCTTCCTCGTCGATCCGCCTGCGATCAAGGACACTTCGGGCGAGTGGTTTGCGAAAAGCGGGATTACGCAGTTCGCGTGTTCGGAAACCCAGAAGTTCGGCCACGTTACCTATTTCTGGAACGGCAACCGCTCGGGCAAGTTCGAAGGCGAGACCTACGAGGAAGTGCTAAGCGACGTCGTTCCCTTCGAGCAGCGACCGTGGATGAAAGCCGCCGAGATTGCCGACGCCATGATCGCGGCCCTGCAGAGCGGCAAGTACCGGACGCTGCGCTGCAACTTCGCGAATGGCGACATGGTCGGCCACACCGGCAACTTCCGCGCCGCGACGATGGCGATCGAAGCCGTCGACCTCCAGCTTGCGCGCATCCTCGTCGCGCTCGACGCGGCGGGCGGCGTCGCGCTGATCACCGCCGATCACGGCAACGCCGACGAGATGTACGAGCTTGACAAGAAGACCAAGCAGCCGGCGCAGAACGAGGACGGTTCGTTCAAGGCGAAGACCGCGCACACGCTCAACCCGGTGCCGCTGATCCTTTATGACAATGTCAGCGGCGGCAAGCTCGGATTGAAGCCGACGGCGACTGCCGGACTTTCGAACCTGGCGGCGACGACGGCCAACCTGCTCGGCCTTCAGAAGCACGAGAAGTGGGACGAGAGCCTGCTCGAGGTGAAGTCAGCGGGGCAAAGGCAGTGAGCGACGGCGCCAGCGCCGTCGCCCAGAGCGTCAGCTGTCAGCTCGTGATGTAGTGCTCGAGCTGGCTGATGATGAAGCGCTGCTGGCTGATCGTTTCCTTGACGACGTCGCCGATCGAGACGATCCCGAGGACCTCCTCGTGGCTTTCGTCGAGCACCGGCAGGTGGCGAACGTGTTTGTCGGTCATGATCGCCATGCAGTTTTCGATGGTGTCCTGCAAGGTCACGAAAAGGACTTTTCCGGTCATCACTTCGGAGACCTTCGTCGATTTCGACGAGCGGTCGTGCAGCATGACGCGGCGAGCGTAATCGCGCTCGGAGAAAATCCCGGCGAGGCGCTTGCCGTCAAGCACGAGCAGGGCGCCGACATCGTGTTCGGCCATGATTTTGAGCGCTTCGAGGACCGTCTGGTCGGGGGCGATGGCAGCGAGTTTCTTGTTCTTGCCTTCAAGCAGTTGTTTCAGCGTCTTCATGCAGCGTCCTTGTCGTGGGAAGGCAGGGTAGGTCGTACAGTCGCTTCAGCGCAAGCCGGCAGCGTAGTCGGCAAGCGCCTTGATCTGTTTGTCCGAGAGCTTGTCGGCGATCGTCCGCATCATCTTTTGCGCATCGTTGGAGCGCTCTTCGCTGCGGAAGTTCTTCAGCTGCAGCTCGGTGTATTCGGCGTACTGTCCCGAGAGCGCCGGGTATTGCGCCGGCACGCCGGCACCTGCCGGGCCGTGGCAACCGGCGCAGGCCGGGACGCCGCGCTCGAAGTCGCCCTTGCGCCAGAGCGCACGACCGGCAGCGACGAGTTTCTCGTCGCTCGCTGCCGACGGTTTGCGCTTCTGCTGCGAGAAATAAACGGCAAGGCTCTTCATGTCACTGGCGCTCAGCGTCGCGGCCATTCCGTTCATGATCGGGTTCACCCGCACCGGCGCCTTGCCCTCGGCGGGTTTGAATTCGGCAAGCTGCTTGAAGAGATAATCGGCGCCCTGTCCGGCAATAATGGGATTGGCATTCGTCGGGCTGTTGCCGTCGGCGCCGTGACAGGCGGCGCACACGCCAGCCGCGATGCTCTTGGCCTTGGCGAGGTCGACCTTAAGCGGCTCCTCGGCTGCGCTGGCAAGCGAAAAGCCGCCGGCGAGAAGCAGCGTCAACACCGCGGGACGGATCATGTGCAGCACTCCTGGATAGTCGCGGATAGTCACGTTACGCAAGCAATTTTGCAAAGCTGATATTCTATAGCACTTTGAGGCTGCGCCATCCGGCCTCCCACCTCGTCTGCGCCGATGCCCATTTTCCAAAAAGCCGTTTTCTGCACGACTGTTGCGCATTTGCGCGACCTGCCCACCGACGCCGAATGCGAAATCGCCTTTGCCGGGCGCTCGAACGCCGGCAAGTCCTCCGCGATCAACGCGCTCGCCAACCATACCCGCCTCGCCTTCGTCTCGAAGACGCCGGGGCGAACGCAGCACCTTAACTATTTCACGCTCGAGCCGGGCAAGTACTTCGTCGACCTGCCCGGCTATGGCTTCGCCAAGGCGCCCGAGGAAATCCGCTCGCAATGGGAAGGCCTGCTCGCGCCCTACCTGCGCTATCGCGTCCCGCTTGCCGGCCTCGTGCTGATCATGGACAGCCGGCATCCGCTCACCGAACTCGACTTGCAGATGCTCGACTGGTTCGCGCAGACCGGTAAACCCATCCATATCCTGCTTTCGAAAGCCGACAAGCTGCCTCGCCAGAAGCAGGCGCTCGCGCTCGCCGAAGTCGGCGCGGCGCTGGCCAGGATCAGCGACAACTGCAGCCTGCAGCTGTTCTCGAGCCTGACGCGGATCGGCATCGCCGAGGCCGAAGCCGTCCTCGGCGGCTGGCTCGGCATGGAGGCCGTGGTCGAGGCGCCGCCGCCGGTGCGCGCGCGCACGGAGAAGGTGGCGCGGCCGAAAAACCGCAAGGCGCAAGGCTGGAGCGCGCGCAGCGCGGCGGCCACGGTGAAGACAGGCAATAAAAAACCCCCGGCAGAGGGGTAGCCGGGGGTCGAAGAGCCTTACCTAGATGTAAGGCGCCCGCTCAGGGAGATAAGCGGGAGACGGTGAGCACCATCTGTTGTCTATGAGCAGCGAATAAAAGCGAAGTTCCGGAAAATTTAAAATTTTTTTGCGACGCGACGAAAAGGCCATTTATGAGCTTTCATGCAGCTTTTCCGGGGACGCGCATGCGGCGCATGCGTCGGGACGACTTTTCGCGGCGACTGATGCGCGAGTCGCGGCTTGGCGTCGACGACCTCATTTATCCCGTTTTCATCGTCGAGGGCAAGAATCGCGTCGAGCCGGTAGCGTCGATGCCCGGTGTCGAGCGGCAAAGCCTCGACCGGCTGCTGCAAACGGCCGAGCGCGCAGCGCGCCTGGGCATCCCGGCGCTGGCGCTGTTTCCGGTGATCGACGCGGCGCTCAAGACGCCGCTCGCCGAAGAGGCGTGGAATAGCGAGGGCCTCGTTCCGCGCGCCGTCGCCGCCCTGAAGAATGCCTTCCCCGAACTTGGCGTCATTACCGACGTGGCGCTCGATCCTTACACCAGCCACGGCCAGGACGGGCTGATTGCCGAGGGCGATGCGCGCGCTTACGTCCTCAACGACGAGACGCTCGAGGCGCTCGCGAGGCAGGCGCTGACGCACGCGCAGGCGGGCGCGGATGTCGTCGCGCCGTCGGACATGATGGACGGGCGCGTGGCAAGGATACGCGCCGAGCTCGACGGCGCCGGGCAGATCCACACGCGCATCCTCGCCTACTCGGCGAAATACGCA
>CAZALA010000006.1:0-62135 GCA_964485725.1 uncultured Propionivibrio sp.
GCGTATCAGTAGCAGAGCACGTCGACGTGAGCTGACACGAACCGGCCCGCGTCAGCCGCGGAACCAGCGCATCAGCAACAGAGCACGTCGACGTGAGCTGACACGAACCGGCCCGCGTCAGCCGCGGAACCAGCGCATCAGCCACAAAGTGCGTGGAAGGCAGTCGCAATAATGCCCAATGCCGCCGATCAGCTCGGGAAGAGCTGACGGCCGCCGTCGACGCGCAGGACCTGTCCGGTGATATACGAGGAAGCGTCGGAAACGAGGAATTCGATCGCGCGCGCGATCTCGTTCGGCCAGCCGTAACGCTCGAGCGAACCCGCGGTGGCGACGCGGCTCTCGTCGATCGGCCGGCTCGCCTTGAAGCGCTCGGTCATGGTGTCGCCCGGGGCGATCACGTTGGCGTGCACGCCGTGCGGGCGCAGCATCGACGCCAAACAGCGCGTGTACTCGTGCACCGCGGCTTTCGCCGTGCAGTAGATCGCCGACTCGGGCAGTCCGGTGAGCCCGGCGATGCTGCCGACATTGACGATCCGGCCCGCTTTGCGCGCGATCATTTCGGGAGCGACTTCCTGACAGGCGTAAATGCACGTCATCAGGTTGCGGTTGAGGATGATCTGCAAGTCTTCGTCGGCGATGAAGACCGCGTCGTTGTGCTCGGGCTTGCCGGCTTTCGGCGCGTGCACGCCCTTGCTGCCGATGTCGCCGCCGGCGTTGTTGACAAGGATGTCGATGCGGCCAAAGCGCGCGTGGATTTGCGCGACGATCGCGGCGACGGCGTCGCGGCGCGTCAGGTCGCCATGCACGGCGAGGGCTTCGACGCCGTGCGCCTGGGCGATTTCGGCGGCGATGTCGGCAAGCGCGCCGCCACCCGTGCCGAGCAGCGGCGCCGCCTGCGGCGTTGAGCCGTGGATGACGACGTTGGCGCCGCAGCTCGCGAGGTGCGAGGCGACTTCAAGACCGATGCCGCGCGAGGAGCCGGTGATCCAGGCGATTTTGCCGGAAAGCTGTTTTGCGTTCATTGCGAGTTTCTCCTGATAAGAACCGATTCCCGAAGGACGAGCGTCGGCGTAAACAAAAAATCCTGGACCGGCAGGGTCGGGTCGGCCAGCCTCGCCATCAGGCGGTCGACAGTGAGCCTTGCCATCTCGGCGACCGGCGCGCGCACGGTGGTGATCGCCGGGCTGACGAGCGCCGAGAGAATCATGTCGTCGATGCCGACGAGCGAGATGTCCTCGGGCACCTTGACGCCGCACTTGCGAAAGCCGGCGAGGAGCCCGATCGCGAGCATGTCGTTGGTGGCGACGACGCCGTCGGGCCAGCGCTCCATCGCCGCGATTTGCGCCGCGAGCTCGACGCCGATCTCGGTGAGCTCGTGGTCGCCGTAGGCCGAGAGCGCCTTGCCTTCGACGACTTCCGGATAGGTCGTGAGCCCGGCGTCCTCGACCGCGGTGAGAAAGCCGTCGATCTTGTCGCGGCGGCTGATCGTCGCGCCCGCCGGCGTCGCGAAGACGAGGCGGCGGCAGCCCGAGTCGAGCAGGCATTGCGCCGCCATGCGGCCGGCGTCGAAATTGTTGAGCGAAATATTGTCGGCGTCGATGCGGCCGACGTTGGCTTCGAGCGTGCGCCGGTCGTGGTTGACGATCACGAGCCCGCGGTCGATCGCATGCTGGAAGTGGCTTTGCTCGACGAGCGAGGAGACGACGATGATGCCGCGCACGCCGTGCGCGAGGAGGTCGTCAAGAAAGGCGATTTCCTCTTCGCGCTGGCGGTAGGTATTGCCGAGGAGGACGCGATAACCGTATCCCTTCTTGGCGGCAATTTCGGTTTCGCGCGCGAGCGTGGCGAACATCGGGTTGGCGATCGAGGGAACGAGCAGGCCCAGCACCGGCGCCTGCCCGGTCTTGAGCTGCCGTGCCGCGAGGCTCGGCCGGTAATCGAGCGCCTTGATCGCGCGCTTGACCTTGGCGAGCGTAGTCTTGCTCATGCGCTCGGTGCGCCCGTTCAGCAGGTTGGAAACGGTCGTCACCGACACGCCGGAGCGCTGCGCGACGTCCTGAATCGTGGCCACGGAAAAGTTTTCTCGCGATGAAATGATAAGTTGCCGGCGGCTTTTAGTATTTTTGGTCGCTGTCGCTCTTGACGACGCCAATCGTCAGCAGCAGGTTGGCAAAGCGGCGCGTTTCGCCGGTCGCGATGATCAGCGAAGTCATCGGCGAGGCCGCGGCCTCGTAAAAAGCCTGCCGTTCGAGGCGCGTGATGGCGAGGCCTGCGGGCAGCAGGCGCGCGAACTCGGCGACGATCGGCGCGTCCTCGCCCGTCGGCGTTTGCATGACCGCCGCCTGCTGCACCGGGATGGCGTCGAGCAAAGCTTCGAGGACGTCGGTGGTCTTCGGAATGCCGGGCATCAGGTTGAGGTAGACGACGGTCGCGCGCTCGCCGGCGCGCGTGCAGAAGGCGTAATTGCCGTCGGCGATCAGGATCTGCGAAAAATGACCCGCGCTCGCGAGGGCCTTGAGGATTTCCGGGTGCAGCAGCTTGCCGGTGAGCATTAGTTACTCCTAGGCGCAGTAGACGCCGCCGTTGATGTCGAGCGTCGCGCCGGTGATGAAGCCGTCGTACTCGGAAGCGAGGAACACCACCGCGCGCGCGACGTCGTCGGCCTCGCCGGCGCGACCGAGCGGAATCCCGCGGATCGTTTCGTCGGCCGATTCCTTCGTCGTGTGCGTGTTGTGGAAGCTCGTGCCGAGGATCAGCCCCGGCGCGACCGCATTGACGCGGATCCCCTGTGCGCCGAGCTCGGCGGCGAGCGCGCGCGTGAAAGTGAGCACCGCGCCCTTGCTCGTTGCATAGACGAGCGAACCGCCGTGACCGCCCTTGCGGCCGGCGAGCGAGGAGACGTTGATGATCGCCGCCTGGCCGGCGCGGGCAAGGTGGGGAACGGCTTCTCGCGTCACGGTGAGCATCGAGCTCAGGTTGAGATCGATGACTTTCTGCCAGAAAGCGGCATCGACTTCGCCGAGCTTGCGGCGGGCGACGAGGCCGCCGGCGTTATTGACGAGGATGTCGAGGCCGCCGAGGAACTGCGCCGCCGCATCGACCATCGCCGCCGCCGCGGCCTCGTCGGTGAGGTCGGCCTGCAGGACGATCGCCTTGCGCCCGAGCGACTCGGCAAGGCGCGCCATTTCGAGCGCGCCGGCCTGATCGGAGAAATAGTGGATGGCAAGATCGCAGCCGGCCCTGATCAGACCGGCGCTGATCGCCTTGCCGATGCCCTGACCGCCGGCCGTGACGAGCGCGCGCCTGGCGACGAGTGTTCCCATTGCAGTTCTCCCGGAAGGCCGGCGTGTATCGTTACACGTCAAATCATTGGGACGATACACAGGCGCCCAGGCTTTGGCAACCGCTTTGGCCTCACCCGGCGATGGTCCATGCATCGGGCATAGGGTGCAATAAGCGCAGCGCATTGCACCATTCGTGCCTCACGAAAAAGCGCAATGTGGAAGCGAACGCAAAAAGCGCTTGCGCCGCGAAATCAATATTGGTAGATTGGCGCTTTGGTGATTTGGATGACCAATTTCAGATGGCAAAGCAGACGGCACTCAAGCACTTCGAACCCATTCGGCGCGAAAAACCCTCTAGCGTCATCGTCCGCCAGCTGCGCGCTTTGATCGCCGACGGCACGCTGCCGCCGGACAGCCTGCTGCCGCCCGAACGCGAGCTTGCCGAGCGCTTTGGCGTCTCGCGCAGCCAGGTGCGCGAAGCGCTGCAGCGGCTCGAATTCTTCGGCGTCGTGCAGACCTTCCCGCAAAGCGGGACGCGCGTCGCGAGCCTGGGCAGCGACGCGCTCGAGCGCCTGATCGCCAACATCCTCGACCTCGACAAGCACGACGTGCGCGCGCTGACCGAGACGCGCGGCACGCTCGAAGTCGAGGCCGCGCGCTACGCGGCGCTGCGTGCCGGGCCCGAGGAAATCGAGCGGCTCTCGGAAATCATGCGCCGCTTCGAGACCGAGGTTCATGGCGGGCGCAGCGCGCTCGAACACGACCTCGCTTTTCACCTCGCCATCGCCGAGGCCGCGGGCAACGCCGTGATGTCCTCGCTGATCGCGATGATTTCGCCCGACATCATCGTCAAGGCGGCGAAGGACTTCAACACCTGCAGCGGCGAGCGCGCGCTCGTCGCGCTCGCCGAACACCGGCGGATTCTCGAAGCGATCGCCGCGCACCAGCCCGACGAAGCGGGCCTGGCGATGGCCGACCACCTCAAGATGACTTTGCGCCAGTTCTCGCACCTGCCGGCGAGGTGACCGGCAGACGCTGGCCAGGAACCGATTTTCAGTTGTCGCAGTTGGGGGATCACCGTTCTACTTTGTAGCTTCATTGCGGGCCATGCCCAGGGAGAGAAAAATGGAAAGCAAAATCACTCGCCGCCAGATGTTGAAGACCTTTGCCGCCGTTGGCGCCGCGGCCGCGCTGCCACTCGGTACGGCACGCGCGCAAGGCGCAGCGGGCAAGAAATACGTTCTGCGCCTGTCGCACTCGCATGCGACCGGCAACACCGCGCTCGACGTCTACGCGATGAAGCTCAAGGAGCTTTGTGCCGCCAAGACGAACGGTGCGCTCGAGATCCAGGTCTTCCCGAACAACGCACTCGGCCAGGAGCGCGAGATCGTGCAACAGGTGCAGCAGGGCCTTTGCGACCTGATGGCCTCGGGCTCGGCAATCTGGGGCAGCATCGCGCCGAAGATCCAGATCCTCGACCTGCCTTTCCTGTTCCGCGATTTCGACCACATCCACAAGGCGATGGACGGCGAAGCCGGCCAGATGCTCACCAAGTACGTCGAGGAGCGCGCGAAAGTGCGGCCGCTTTCCTATTTTGATTCCTTCGGCTTCCGCAATTTCGTGACGCGGACAAAGGAAGTGAAGAGCATCGACGACATGAAGGGCCTGAAGATCCGCACGATCCAGACGCCGATCTACGTCAAGGCGGTCGAGCTGATGGGCGCGAGCCCGACGCCGATGGCTTTCGGCGAGGTTTACACGTCGCTGCAGACCGGCGTCATCGACGGCTACGAGCACGACGCCAACGTCACGCTCTCGCAACGCTTCTTCGAGGTCACGAAGTACGTCGCGCTGACGCAGCACATCAGCGGCGTGCTGGCGCTCACCGCCTCGCCGCAGAGCGTCGATTCGCTGCCGCCCGAGATCAAGAAGGCGCTGCTCGATTCAGCGCGCGAAGCAACCGCCTTCCACCGCGCCCGCGCGCCGCAGGAAGACAAGGCGGCGCTCGCCGAGCTCAAGACCAAGGGCATGGTGGTCAACGCGATCGACCGCAAGCCCTTCATGGCCCGCGCCGAGCCGTTCTGGTCTTCGTTCGCCAAGGACGTGCAGGCCGAGGACATCGTCAAGAAGATCCTCGCCGCCTAAAGCTTAAGTCTTCCCGCGCGGACCCGCCAAGGGTCCGCTGCCGGCGGCCGGCCGTCGCAACGGCCGCCGGTATTGAATTCTGCTGCGCGGAGAAAAACCATGTCGCAAGTTCTTCCTACCGGCGAAGCGCTGCTCGCCGCCCAGGTGGCCGCCGCCACCGGCGAATCCGAATCCGGCCACGGGCACGGTCAGGCCACCGGCGCCGGCGGCATCTGGCTCGATCATGTCGTCGAGTGGGGCACGCTCATCGTCCTCGCCGCGATCGTCATCGCCGTCGGCATCCAGGTCGGCAGCCGCCACCTGATGAACAGCCCGATCCCGTGGACCGAGGAAATCGCCCGCATGCTGATGGTCTGGCTGATGCTGATCGGCGGCGTCGTCGCCCTCTACCGCGGTTCGCACACGCGCGTCACGGCGCTGATCCGCCTGTTCGAGCTGCGCACCGGCGCCGCTGTCGATCTTGGCGTCAATATCGTCGTCTTCATTTTCTTCGGCTTCATCGTCTGGCAATCCTGGCTCGTGACGCTGCTCTCGCGCAACGAGACGCTGCCGGCGAGCGAACTCTCGGGCGCGCTGATGACGGCGCCGATGCCGGTCTGCCTCGTCTTCATGATGCTCTATCTCTTGCGCCAGATGCGTCTGCAGGCAAAGATCGTCGTCGCCACGAAAGAAGCGATGGCGATCACCGCGGTCACCGCGGTGGTCACGCTCGCCTCGGTCGTCGTCCCGCTCGTCCTCGGCGTGCCGCCGGTGGCGATCCTGATCATCGGTTTTCTGATTACCGGCGCGCTCGGCATGCCGGTCGGTTTTGCCCTCGCGCTCGTTTCGATGGTCTATCTGATGGCGCTTGGCCGCGTGCCGCTGACGATCCTGCCGATCAAGATCATCGGCGGCGTCGATTCCTTCCCGCTGCTCGCGATCCCGCTCTTCATCCTCGGCGGCGTGCTCATGGAAACCGGCGGCATTTCGCAGCGCATCGTCGATTTCGCCAAGGCGATGGTCGGCCACGTGCGCGGCGGCCTGCCGATGTGCACGATCGTCGCCGAGATGCTCTTCTCCGGCATTTCCGGCTCGACCGCGGCCGACGTCTCGGCGATGAGTTCGCTGATGGTGCCGGCGATGAAGCGCGCCGGCTACCCGGGCGAAGACGCGGTGAGCATCGTCTCGGCGGCTTCCGCGCTCGGCATGCTGGTGCCGCCCTGCCTGACGATGGTCGTTCTCGGTTCGCTTGCCAACCTCTCGATCGTCACCCTCTTCATCGCCGGCTTCGGCCCCGCCTTCGTCCTTGCCGGCGCCGTCGCCTTCGTCGTCTATCGGCGCGCGCACAAGCTCGGCTGGCCGCTCGAGCGGCGCGCCACGCTGAAAGAGTTCGGGCGCGTCACGGGGCGCGCGGCGATCCCGCTCGGCCTGCCGCTGATCATCTTCGGCGGCATCTTCACCGGCATCGTCACGGTCACCGAAGCGGCGCTCGTCGCGGTGATCTACGCGCTCGTCGTCGGCCTCTTCGTCTACAAGGAAATCAAGTGGCGCGAACTGCCCGAGATGTTCGTCGGCAGCGGCGTCACCACGGCGATGACGCTCTGGGTCCTCGGCGCGGCCTCGGTCTTCGCCTGGATCCTGGCGCGCGAACAGGTGCCCGAGTTCGTCGCTTCGTGGTTCACCGCGGGCGGCGGCGGCAAGGTCGCCTTCATGTTCCTGACCATCGCCATTTTCGTCGTCATCGGCGCGCTGCTCGAGGGGCTGCCGGTGCTGCTGATCTTCGGCCCGATCCTGATCCCGATCGCGATGCGCCTTGGCATCGACCCGATCCACTACGGCACGGTGATCGTCGCCTGCATGGGCATCGCCTTCTTCCTGCCGCCCGTCGGCGTCGGCCTCTACATCGCCTGCGGCGTCGGCAAGGTCGACATCAACCGCATGATGCCGGTCTATGTGCCCTATCTTGCTGCGCTGCTCGTCGGGCTCGTCATCGTCGCCTTCGTCCCCGAATTCACGCTCGCGCTGCCGCGCTGGATCCTCGGCTACATGGCGAAGTAGACGTCTTCAAGAAAAATCATTGAGAGGACAAGCATGTCATCCACATTCATACGCGCCGCCGCGACGGCGAACCAGGCCATCGTCAATGGCGATGCGTCGACCGAGAACAGCTATTTTCGCCTCGTCACGCTCAAGGCCGGCGAGACCGACCGCTTCCGGCTCGAGCACTTCGAGGCGCTTGCCGTCGTCCTTTCGGGAACGGCCGACATCAGCGTTGCCGGCGAACGCTTCGCCGCGGTCGGCAAGCGCGCCGACGTCTGGTCGGGGCAAGCCGATTCGGTTTATTGCGGCCGCGCCAAGGCCGTCGAGATCAAGGCGCTCACGAACGTCGAAGTGGCGATCGCGGGCTGCAAATCGAGCGCTGACCATGCAGCCTTTCGCGTCACCCCCGAAGAAGTCGACATGGTCGAAGTCGGCTCGGCCGAAACCAAGTCGCGACGCCGCATTTTCCACATCCTCGGCCACAACGGCGCCGGCCGCACCGGCAATCTTCTCGTTTCCGAACTCTATGCCGACGAAGGCTGCTGGTCGGGCTACCCGCCGCACAAGCACGACACCGACGACGGTGAGTTCGAGACCGCGCACGAGGAAATTTACCACTACCGTTTCAACCCGCCGAGCGGTTTCGGGGCGCAGTTCCGCTACGAGAAGAACGCCGCCGGAGAAGTCACTGAGACCGGCGTGCACATGACGCGCAACGGCGACACCTTCTGCTTTGCCGATGGCTATCATCCGACTGTGACTTCGCCCGGGCACGCCGAATACGTGTTCACGATTCTCGTCGGCAAGACGCAGCGCTCGCTCGTCCAGCGCTTCGACAGCGACCACCGCCACCTCGTCTCCCGCATTCCCGGCATCGCGGCGATGGTCGAGAAATTCAAATGACGAAACAGGCTTCGCTCAAGGAAACCAACATGCAAAACAATCCATTCGACCTCTCCGGTCGTCGTGCGCTGATCACGGGTTCGGCGCAAGGCATCGGCCTCGCGCTCGCTTACGGTCTGGCGCGCGCGGGAGCGAGCCTCGTCCTCAACGGCCGTGACGAAGCGCGCGTGCAAGCCGCTGCCGCAGCGATGCGCGCCGAGGGTTTCGCCGCCGAATACGCAGTATTTGACGTCACCGACCCGGCCGCGGTCGCCGCCGCGGTTGATCGCGTCGAAGCGACGAGCGGGCCGATCGACATCCTCTTCAACAACGCCGGCATTCAGCGCCGCGCGCCGCTCGAAGAATTCCCGGGCGAGGCCTGGGAAGCGATCCTCGCGACCAATCTCTCGAGCGTCTTCTACGTCTCGCAGGCGGTCGCCAGGCACATGATTCCCCGCGGCCGCGGCAAGATCATCAACATCTGCTCGGTGCAAAGCCAGCTCGGGCGGCCGACGATCGCGCCCTATACGGCGAGCAAGGGCGGCGTCGCGATGCTGACCAAGGGGATGTGCGCCGACTGGGCGAAATATGGCATCCAGGCCAACGGACTTGCGCCCGGCTATTTCGCGACGAAAATGAACCAGGCGCTCGTCGACAACGCCGAGTTCTCGGCCTGGCTGTGCAAGCGCACGCCGGCCGGGCGCTGGGGCGAAGTCGAGGAGTTGAACGGCGCCGCGGTTTTCCTTGCCTCGGAGGCGTCGAATTTCGTCAACGGCCAGATCCTCTTCGTCGACGGCGGCATGACGAGCTGCGTTTAGCCGCACTCACGCTCAGGCGGGCTTGGCGAGCCAGAGTTTACCGAGGTCGTAACCGACGCTGACCGCGTCGGGCGCCATCGTGCCGACAATCGCGTAGGCCGGGCGGTCGGTGTCGCGCCGAACCGGCTGCATCGCCGGCACCCCGGCGGCGTTCGTCAGCGACGCGGCAATCGGCGTTTTCGGTCCGGCGCCGCTGCGGAAGACGACGGCGGTCTCGCCGCTCGCGAGCTTGACGAAGCTGCCTGGCGGGTAGAAGCCGAGCGTCTTGACGAGCGCGGCGACGAGCGGCGCGCAGGGGCCTTGCCCTTCTTCGACGAAGAGCGCGCGGATGACTTGCGCCGGCGCCAGCGCGCGACGGTCGGCACGCGCGCTGGCACGGGCAAAGAAAACGTCGGCAAGGCGCAGGAGCTGGCCCGGCTCGGCCGGCGTCGCGAGCTTTCGCGGATAGCCCTCGCCGCCGGGCTTTTCGTGGTGCTCGCGCACGGCGGCGAGCCAGTCGGCGTCGTCGACGCCGATGCCGGCGAGCGAGGCCAGCGAGCCTTCAGGATGCGCCTCGACCTGCTCGCGCTGCGCGCTCGTCAGCGCGGTCGCCTGGCGCGCGAGGCGCTTGTGCAGATCAAGCATGCCGACGTTCATCGTCAGCGCCGCGCAGCAGGCGCTGCGCCGCCGTGCCTGCGGCCAGTCGAGGCGATGGCCGAGCAGGGAAACGAGGATCGCGCTATTGAGGCTGTGCGCCGCGGCGCGCGCTTCTTCCTGGCGCTCGAGCAGGCAGGCGGCGATCGCCGCTTCGGCATCGGTGTCGACGTAGTTTTGCACCGCGTCGGCCATATCGATGACCTGCGCGACGGTCTGCGCCGGGCTCGCCGATCCGGCGACGATCGCGTAGAGCAGGCGGTTGAGCGGGGCGCGCATCGTGCCGCGCACGAGGAAGGGATCGAACCTCTTCAGCTCCTCGGGCGGGGGCGCCGCGCTTTGGCGGCTGTAATGCGCTTCGAAGACTGAGACGTCGACGTAAAGGCCGCGCTCCATCAGCCGGTCGAGCTGGGTCTGCGAATCGAGGATCTGGTTCTTCGAGAGCAGCAGGTGGCCGTGCGCGTCATAAACGTCACCCGGCAAGGCGACGCCGAGGCGCAGGTGCGAGCTGTTCAAGCGGCAGGTTTCGATGACCGTCCCCCGGCGGCGGCCGGAAGGCCACCCTTTCGCCGCGAGTGTAGCCGCTCGGGGAGTTGAAAACCAGTGCCCTGCCGCCCGTCCCTAAGCTATTGGTAACAGCGCAGGCGCAAGGAGAATTCGGGCAGGCCGCCGATGCCGCTCGTTTCGGCGCGCCGGCACCAGTCCTCAAGTTGCGCGACGAGCTGCAGCGGGCCACTCGCTTTCGCCGAGCGGTTCCAGAGCGCGAACAGCTCTTCGCGCATCGCGTGGATCGTCTGCAGAACCGCGCTCGAGCGCAAGGCGAGTTCGAGCGCGTCGCGGTCGGGCAGGCTCAGGCGCGCCTGCGTTCCCTGCAGCCAGGACTTGAGCGCGCGGCGCGCGCGCCGTGCCATGGCGGCAGAGGGAATGGCCCGCGCTTGCGCCGACTTGCGTACTTCGTCGGCGACCGTGTGCTTGACGAGGCGCGCGAACTGGCCGAGAACGAGATAGCGGTGTTCGGAGATCGCGCGCAGCGTTTGCGCGTCGCACTTCGCTTCGCCGCCGCGCAGGCGGGTGCTCACGGCGACGCGGGCGAGCCGCGGCGCGACGCGACGCACCGTCGCCAGGCGCAACAGCGCGAGGATGCGGATGTAGATCCAGCCGATGTCGATTTCCCACCAGCGCGTCGACAGCCGTGCCGAAGTGACGTAGGCGTGGTGGTTGTTATGAAGCTCTTCACCGCCGATCAGGATCCCCCAGGGCACGATGTTGCGCGACGCGTCGTTCGGGACGAAGCGCCGGTAACCCCAGAAGTGCCCGATGCCGTTGATCACGCCGGCGGCGAAAAAAGGAATCCAGAGCATCTGCACCGCCCAGACGGTGAGGCCAATCGCGCCGAAGGCGACGAGGTCGATCGCGAGCATGATGACAAGGCCGCTGCGCGAGTATTTGGCGTAGAGATGACGTTCGATCCAGTCGTCCGGCGTGCCGCGGCCGTAGGTCGCGAGCGTCTCGTCGCTGGCCGCCGCGCTGCGATAAAGCTCGTAACCGCCGAGCAGGACTTTCGCGACGCCGCGCCGCTGCGGACTGTGCGGATCCTCGTCGGTCTCGACGCAGGCGTGATGCTTGCGGTGGATCGCCACCCATTCGCGCGTCACCGTCCCGGTCGTGAGCCAGAGCCAGAAGCGAAAGAAATGGCTGGCGATCGGGTGCAGGTCGAGCGCGCGGTGCGTCTGGTGGCGGTGCAGATAAATCGTCACCGCAGCGATCGTCACGTGCGTGAGCGCAAGCGTGGCAAGGACGATCTCCCAGGCGGAAAAATCGAAGAGCGGAAAGAATTGGGAGAGTTGGGGCAGTTGAAACGATCCGGTGTTCATAGGTCAGGTGATCCAGGGGAGAGGCTGCGCCGCGGCGGCTTTGCCGTTTCGCGGGTCGCTGTGGAGAGGCGCGCGCAAGGCGAGAGCCAAGGCAGTACTTCAGACCTTGCGAGCCGCGCTTTGGTTCGGCGCCGGAGCCGTTTGTATGCGAGATCTTTCGCGACCGCCGTTTCAATAGCTCTCGCGCCGATAGATGAAGCTCGAGCGGCGTTGGCCGAAGCTCGCGCGCGCGAGCGGGTTCTGGTCGTAGTCCGCCGCGCCGCGCCAGTTGCCCTGCAGCCAGGGCAGGGCGGCGGCGGTGGCTGCGCTTTCGCCGGCGCCAACGGCGGTGCAGGTCTGGCCGGCGGCCGCGGCGCCGAGCTGCAGGCTGAGATCGACGCTGCCAGTGTTGCCGTTGCCGGGCTTGATGAGCTTGGCCAGCGCGCGCCCATTGGCGAGTTTCAGTGTCGCCGGCGCGATCGCCGTCTCGCAGGCGGCAAGATTCTTCTGATAGTTGTCCATCGCGATCACGCTCGTCGCCATTTCGGTGCACTGGTCGGCGGCGTTCGGCGCGAAGCGCACGCCGTCCCAGTAGCGCGCCTCGAGCGGGACCGGCAGGTCGATGAGGTCGCTGCCGTGCGCGTTGCCCAGATGCAGCAGGCCGAAGCGGAACTCGTTGCCGGCGTCAAAGCCGATGCCGGCAAACGAGAACGCCGGCGTCGTCGCGATCGTCCCGTTGCCAGCGACGCCTTCCTCCGAGGCGTCGCTGATCGACCAGGAGAGCGCGATGCTGGCATTGAACTTCGCGAGCGGCGTCGTGCGTTCGAAGCGCAGGCGCGTGCCGGCGCTGCCGGCAATCGTTCCGCTGCCGTTGCCGCTGCTCGTCAGCGTCGGCGCGGCGACGGCGGAGACATCGAGCGCCGGCGAGGCCGGCGTCGGCGCGTGCGTCTGGCCGACGTTGCCGGCGCCGATCTTCCACAGCGCGCCGGCGTAATTGGCCGTCGTGCCGCCGCCGGCGTTGCGCGCGTAGACCGTCGCCTGCGGCAGCGTCGCGTAGCCGAAAGGCTGGCCGACGTAGGTGAAGGCGCGCGTCGCGCAGGCCGCGCCGAAAGTCTGGAAGACCGGCGCGGCGAGCGAAACGATCTCGAAGTGGTCGGGGACGAAGCGGCCGATCGTCAGCAGCGGCGAGGCGATCGTCCTTTCCGCGACGCTCGACCCGTCGGCGGCATCGACGTTGGCAAAGCTCGTGTCGGTCAGTTGCAGCGCGAAGCTGCCGGCTTCGCTGTAGGTCGCGCCGCTGTTGATGACCCCGGCGCTGGCCGCGGGGACGTCGAGGATCAAGGTCCCCGGGCTCGCCGGACAGCCGCTGCCGACGCACGCCGAACGCACGTAAGTCGGCGTTCCGGCGTAGTTGGTCGTGGTCGCGCCGAGGCTGTTCACCGCGCTCGCGCGCAGCGTGAACGGGCGGCCGGCCTTGTGCACGGCGCCGCCGGTCGCCTCGGCGGTGGTCAGCGCGCGCGTCGTTCCGGCGCTCGCCCAGTCGGCGTCGTCGGCCCTGAACGCGGCAAAGGCCGCCGGGCGGATCGCGAAGTTGTCGGTCGAACAACTTGTCACTTCGGCCGTTCCCGTCGCCGGGTAAATCATGCGCACGCGCGCGTTCGGATACGCACCCGCCGCCGTCAGCGTCACCGCCTTGCGGCCGGCGTCGCCTTCGGCGAAGGTCGCCGTCGTCGTGCTGCCGTTGATAACCGGCCAGGTCGCGCAGGCGCCGGCGCCGCTGGCGTCGAGAAGTTCGACCTTGACTTCGCCGGTGAAGCTCGCGAGCAGCGCGCTGCCCTCGGTGTTGATCGCGACGACGTCGAGGTTAAAGGACGTTGCGGCGACCTTGGTGTGGATGTTGCCAGTGATCGGCCCGGGGTCGGTTGTGTGCTCGAAGGCGTTGAACGCCGACGGCGTGACGACCTGGACTTCGGCCGGCGTCCAAGCCTCGAGTTCGGTCACGCGCGTCCAGCTGTCGGGCGTTGCCGTGATCGACACGCGGATCTTGTCGGTGGCAATTGGCGCGAAAGCAAAACGCCGCCAAACGAAGGAATTGGCGGTCACGTTACCGCCCGGCACGTCGGCCCAGTCGCCCGCCGTCCAGTATTGAACGCGGAAATCGACGTTCCCGTAAAGCGTGAAGCGCAGCGGCCAAGTCGGTGCGGTCGGCGACTGGTAAGCGTCCTGAACGCTGAAGACGTCGATCTGGCCGATCGTCTGGACGCCGCTGAAATCGACCTGCAACCACTGCGGGAAGGCCTGGCTTGAGGAATGCCAGATCGCGTTGGCGTAGCCCGCTCCGTTGCGCTCGCCATTAATCGCGTAAGCGCCCGCGTAATTCGCGTCGTATTGGCTCGAATTCGTCGCCACGCCGCCATTGGCCGCGAGCGCGACGTTGGTCGAACCGACGCCGGCGCCGGTCACGGTGACCGTCGCCGTGTTCGAGGTCTTGGTCGCGTCGTTGCTGTCGGTGGCGATCGCCTGGTAAGTGTAGGTGCCGACGCCGACCGGGTCGTTGTACGCGTAGGGCGCGCTGCTGTCGCTGCTGACGAGAACGCCGTTGCGATAGAAATCGACGCGGGCGGTTGGCGCGCCGCCGCTCGGCGCACTGGCCTGGACGCCTAATCGCGCCGCCGGCCTGCGGGATCGTGCGGTCGGACGCCGGGTTGTCGCTCGCGTCGACCTCCGCAAAGCTCGCGTCCTCGAGTTCGAGGCTGAAAGTGCCGGCCTCCGAATACGTCGCCGTCGCGGTTCTCGTGCCGCTGCCGGCAAAGGCGCCGAGCGCCAGCGTGCCGTTGGCGCAACCGGCGGGCAGCAGGCAGTTCAGGCTTTTGACCGTCGGGCTGCCGGCGTAATTGGTGGCCGCCGCCGGCGCCGCGGCGCTGATCGTGAACGGCTGTCCGGCCTTATGCACGACGCCGCCCCAGGCCGAGCCATTGTTGAGCGCGCGGCCGCCGCCAGCGCTCGCCGAATTGGTGTCGGTGACGGAAAGCGTCAGCCCGCTCGGGCGGATCGCGAAGTTGTTCGTCGAGCAAGACGTCGTCGTCGGCGTGTCGGTCGGGTGGCTGATGCGCACGCGCACGTCGCGCCAGACGTTGCTCGTGCTCAACGTAACCTGCTTCCGGCCGGCGTCGCCGCCGGCGAAAGTCAGCGTCGTCGCGCTGCCGGCGATCGGTGTCCAGGTCGAGCGGCAGGTTGCCGTGAGCTCGCCGGTATTGTTGCTCGCGTCGAGCAACTCGATCTTGACGTCGCCGGTGAAGTCCGTCAGCACCGCGCTGCGGTCGGCGTTGAGCGCTACGACGTCGAGGGCAAAGCTCGGACCGGCGACCTTGGTGCGGATATCGCCGGCGATCGCGCCGCCCGCCGTCGCCGGCTCGAAGGCGTTGAAGCCGCCGAGCGTCCCGGTCGGCGGCGCTTGGCCCTCGACCGTCCATGCCTCGACTTCGACCATCGCGTAGCTCGCGTAAGCGCTCGCTTTGGTAAGAACGCGGATCGCGCTCGTCGCGATCGGTGCGAACGCGAGGCGGCGCCAGACGAAACTGTTGCCGCTCAAATCGGTGTTCGGGACGTCGACCCAACTCGCCCCGCTCTGGTATTGCAGCTGAAAAGCCGTCAGGCCATACGAAGTGAACGTCATCTCCGGCGTCGGCACCGCCGGCGTCGAATCCTGGTACATGAAGAGGTCGACTTCGCCGATCGTTTTGGCGCCGTCGAAGGTGATTTGCAGCCACACCGGCTGGACGACGGGGTTGCCCGAACTCCAGTGTTGATTCGGACCCGTCCCATTGCGCACGCTGTTATTGACGCCATGCAAATATCCCGCCGGGTCGTCGTAGGCGACGCGTGATGCGCTGGCGACGCCGCCGTTGGTTTGCGCCGCGACGTTGATCGACTGCGCATTGACGGCGGTCACTGAAACCGTGACCGGCGTCGAGGGAACAGCGGTGCCGCCGGTGTCGAAGGTCGTCGCCGTATAGGTGTAGGTGCCGGCGCCGAGGTTGGCGTCGCTGTACGTATAGGGATTGGTCGCGTCGCTGCCGATCAGCACCCCGTTGCGATAGAACTCGACGCGGTCAACGGGGCCCGTCGACGCCGCGTTTGCTGCAAGGTCGATCGTCGCCGGCGCCGTATACATCGAATTATCGGTCGGCGCCGTCAGCGTCGTGACCGAACAGCCGGGATTGAAGGTCCAGTTGGCACCGACGTTGGTACCTTTCGTGCTGCTGTAGGCGGTGATTGCCGCGCTGCCGCCCTGATCCTGTACCCAGACGTCCTGGATCAGAAACCTGCCGCTGCCGCTCCACGAGCGGGAGACTCCCGGTGACGTTGACAAGAGATTGACGTTGTCGCTGCCGCAGCTTGATCGCCGGATGTCGATGAGGCCGTTGTTGACGAGGTCGCCGCCGAGGGTCAGGGCAGGGACGCTGGTATTCTTCAATACGCCACTTGTCCCCACAGTCAGCGCGCCCACTTGCAGCGCTCCGGCGAAGCCCTGGTCCAAGGTGCCCGAGACGATGTTCAAGGCCTGCGTCGCGTCGAGCATGAGCGGGTTGGTCAGCGTCACCGTTTCTGCCGACTTGTCGATCGTCACCGTTCCCGGGTAGCGAATTCCGGGGCCGCCGCTCCATTTCTGAGCGTTGCTGCCGGAAAGCAGCAGGTTTGTCGTTCCGGCGGCGCCGGCCCCGCCGCCGAGGATGTGGCGCTTCAGTTCGAGCGTCCCGCCGTTCATCGTCAGCGCCTGGCCACTCGATATCTTCCAGTCGCCGTTGACCGTCAGCGTTGTTCCGCCCGCCAGCGCCACGGTGGCACTGTAGGTGTTGATCATCACATGCAGGTGGTAAATGGCGTGCGAACCGCTGATCGTCACCGTCTGGCCGCTGTCGGGGAAGAGGTGCAGCGTGCTCGTCCCGGGGTTTATCGTGCCGCTGAGGTAGGTCCAGCTGTTCTTGACGGCGATCGAGCCCGTCAGGTAAAGGGTGCCCGAAGGCTTGTTGATCGTCACCGGCGGGCTGCTGCCAACGCTGTAGTTGACAACTGTGGTGCCCGGAGTATGACCGTAATAGGTCTGGTCGCCGGTACCGGCGATGGTCAGCGTCGTCGTTCCGATGGCGCCGCCGCTTGCCTGGTAGATGTCACCCTGGGCGACGATGGCGCCGCCGTTGGTCGTCGCCCGCATGTTTTCGGCACTGTCGAAACGCAGCGCGCCGTTGACCGTCAGCGTCGTCCCGGCGCCGACGTTGAGCGTGTCGCTGGCGTAGGCGCCGCCGATGGTGACGTTGTCCAGCGCGTGCGAACCGGTCAGGGCGATCGTCTGGCTTGCGGCGGTGAAGAATTTGACGGTGCTGCCGCTCGTTGCGAGCGTCCCGGCCGTGTAGGTCCAGTTGGCGCCGGTGGCGATCGTCCCGGACAAGGTCAGCGTACCCGACGGCTTGTTGATGTTGAGCGCCGGCAGGGCGGCGGCGCCTCCGCCGTACAGGGTTTGCGCGCCGGTGCCCGAAATCGTCAGCACGCTCGTTCCCTTGGCGCCTGCCGTTCCCTGCACGACATCGCCCTTGACGGCGATGCCGGAGGTGTTGACCGTCGCCGGAACGCTGCCGCTCGACGCATAAGTCAAGGTGCCGTTGACGACGAGCGCCGTCGACACGGTCAGCGTATTGGTGTCGAAATTGCCGCCTATCTTCAAGTTGTTGAAGGGCTGCGAGCCCGAGACGCTGATCGTCGCATTCTGACTTCCGGCGGTGAACAGCTGGACGGTGCCGCTGTTGTGGTTGAAGGTGCCGGCAACGCTGAATCCGGTCGCCGCCGTCAGTGTTGCGCTGGTGCTCGTGAAGGTCCCCGCGCTGACCGTGAAGCTGCCATTGACAGTGATTGCCGCGTCGCTGCCGTTGAAGGTCCCCGCGGCCTGCGAAAAGTTGCCCCCGGTTGTGATCGTCGCGCCGCTGTTTTGTGTGATCGTTCCGGTGTAGCCGGCGGCAATTTCGAAAACCTGGACGCTGACTGCACCGCTTATTGTCGCGTTCGTCACGCATTTGCTCGTGAAGTGGACGCTGTGGGTGGTCGACGGCGCGCCGGCGCCGCCTGCGCCGCAGGTCGCGTTGCCCGAAGTGCTCCAGTGCGCGGCGTTGGCAAAATCGCCGCCTGCCGGCCCGACCCAATACCTGTCGTTCGGCCCGGCCAGGCTCAGCGCCGGCCAGGCCAGCAAGGCGACGAGCAACAGCCGCAAATGGAACGCCGCTTTATCGAGCATGACTCCCCTCGTCAATTGCGCCACCCCGCGCCCGCATTGCCGCCGCACCGCCGGCCCCGGATCGCTCCGCGACTGCTCGGCGTCGCGCGGCATTCCTCCTCGACGCGCCCCTTTCGTGCGACACTTAAATGCCGTAGGAATATGACAAACAATATATATCTAAAAGGTAATCGAAACAAGCTGCAAAGCGCTTGCGCCAGCAAGCGCCGGCGTTGGCAGAGGCGCGGGCCGCGATGGCCGGCCGCCGGTAGAATTTTCCATGAGCGCGGTAAAAACTCTTGCTTAAGTAATATTACTATGGGATAGAATAATGCTATTCGCGTAACTTCATGAGAGGCGCGTGATGGCTCGGCCCGAAAAAATCCGCCTGGGGGACCTCCTCGTCAAGCAGGGGCTGCTCAGCAACGAGCAGCTCGAGAGCGGGCTCGCCGAGCAGGCGCGCAGCGGCCGCAAGTTCGGCCGCATCATCGTCGAGCAGGGCTTTGTCAGCGAGGAAGCGATTTCGCAGGCGCTGGCGCGGCAGCTCAAGATCGATTACGTCGATCTCAAGCACTTCAATCCGAAACCGGCCTTGCTGCGGCTGTTGTCGGAGGCGCAGGCGCGCCGGCTGCGCGCGGTCGTCCTCGACGACGTCGGCGGCAGGCTGCGCGTCGGTTTCGCCGACCCGACCGACCTCTTGGCGTACGACGACGTGCGCCGTTTCCTGCGCCGCGAGATCGACGCGGCGATCGTCGACGAGAGCCAGCTGCTCGCCTTGATGGACCGCGCCTATTGCCGCAGCGAGGAGATCAGCGGGCTGGCGCGCGAACTGACGGCCGACCTGCGCGACGTGCCGGTCGAATTTGGCGACTTCGGCGACTTCGTCAATCCGGCTTCCGACGCCGACGACGCGCCGGTCGTCAAGCTCTTGCAAACGATCTTCGAGGAGGCGATGCGTACGCGCGCCTCCGACGTGCACATCGAGCCGCAGCAGAACGCGCTGCGCGTGCGTTTCCGCATCGACGGCGTGCTGCACGTGCAGATGGACGCCGACGCCAAGATCGCCTCGGCGCTCGCCTTGCGCCTGAAACTGAAGTCGGGCCTCGACATCTCGGAAAAACGCCTGCCGCAGGACGGGCGCTTCGCAATCCAGGTCCGCGATACTTCGGTCGACGTCCGCATCTCGACGATGCCGACGCAGTACGGCGAATCGGTCGTCATGCGTCTGCTCAACCAGAACACCGGCCTGCTTGGCCTCGACCGCCTGAACATGCCGGCGCGCGTGCTCGAGCGCCTGCGCTTGGCGGTGGCGCGAACGAGCGGCATGGTCCTCGTCACCGGGCCGACCGGCAGCGGCAAGACGACGACGCTGTACGCCGTCCTCTCCGAGCTCAATACGAGCGCCAAGAAGATCATCACCGTCGAGGATCCGGTCGAATACCGGCTGCCCGGCATCAACCAGGTGCAGGTGCATGAAAAGATCGCGCTCTCCTTCGAGCGCGTGCTGCGTTCGGCGCTGCGCCAGGACCCGGACATCGTCCTCGTCGGCGAAATGCGCGACCAGGTGACCGCCGAAATCGGCATGCGCGCGGCGCTGACCGGCCATATGGTGCTCTCGACCCTGCACACCAACGACGTGCTGTCGACGCCGACGCGGCTGCTCGACATGGGCGTGCCGCGCTACATGGTCGCGATGTCGCTGCAGCTCGTTCTCGCGCAGCGCCTCGTGCGCCTCGTCTGCGAGACGTGCGCGGCGCCGTACGCGCCGACGGCGCAGGAACGCGAGTGGTTGCGCCTCGAGCTCGGCGACAAGGTCGACCAGTACCCGTACAAACGCGGCAGTGGCTGCGTGCATTGCGGCGGCACGGGTTACCAGGGACGGACTGCCGTCTATGAGATGCTCGAAATGACGAGCGAGATCGTCGCCGCGGTCAATAGTGGCGACGGCGAGAGTTTCCTGCGCGCTGCCCGCCAGCAGATGGCCGGCGAGACGCTGCGCCGCGACGCCGTGCGCGCCGTCGTCAGGGGCCGCACGACGGTGCAGGAAGCGCTGCAGATCAGCAACCAGCTCGAGGACTAGCGCGGTGCCGGTCTTTACCTACAAGGGGCGTAACGGCAGCGGCGAGCTCGTCGAGGGTCGGCTCGAGGCGGGCAGCGCGGCGGCGATCGTCGAGATCCTGCTCGGCCAGCATCTGACGCCGGTGCATATCGGCCAGGAGGAGGCCGGTGCGGCGGCGCCCACGCCGACTTTCCGCGCGACCAAGGAAAAGGTCGCGCCGGTTGATCTGCTGCTGTTCACGCGCCAGATCCATACGCTGCTGCGCTCGGGCGTCTCGATGATGCGCGCCCTCGCCAGCCTGCAGGAGGCGGCGACGAGCGCGGCGATGAAGCGGATCATCGGCCAGCTGCGCGAGAGCCTCGAGGGCGGGCGCGAACTCTCGGTCGGCCTGGCGCGGCATCCCGGCGTCTTCTCGCCCTTCTATCTGTCGATGGTGCGCGTCGGTGAAGCGACGGGTCTGTTGGCCGAAGTCTTCCTGCGTCTTTTCCAGCATCTCGAGTTCGAGCGCTTCATGCGCGAACAGGTCAAGGCGGCGCTGCGCTACCCGGGCTTCGTCGTTGCCGCGATGGTCATCGCGATGGTCGTCGTCAACATGTTCGTCATTCCGAATTTCGCCAAGGTTTTCGCCGGTTTTGGCGCCGAACT
Source organism: uncultured Propionivibrio sp. (assembly GCA_964485725.1). Classification (GTDB taxonomy): domain Bacteria; phylum Pseudomonadota; class Gammaproteobacteria; order Burkholderiales; family Rhodocyclaceae; genus Propionivibrio. The sequence goes on from CAZALA010000006.1 coordinate 20,604, forward strand.
GCCGCTCCTGACACGCGTACTGCTTGGCTTGTCCGAGTTCACCGTTGCCTGGTGGCCGCTGCTGCTCGGCGGGGCGATTGTGGCTGCAGTATTGTTTCGCGCCTGGCTGCATACGCGGCACGGGCGTTACATATGGAACCGGCTCTCGCTGCGCCTGCCTATTGCCGGCAAGCTCCTGCACAAGGCGGCGCTGTCCCGCTTCGCACGCAGTTTTGCACTCGCGCTGCGCAGCGGCGTTCCGATCATGCAGGCGCTTTCGAATTCGGCGCAGACGGTCGGCAACAGCTACGTCGAAGACCGCGTCGGCGGCATGCGCGACCACGTCGAGCGCGGCGAAAGCCTGCTGCGCGCGGCGATCGGCGCCGAGATCTTCACGCCCATCGTTCTCCAGATGATCTCGGTCGGCGAACAGTCGGGCGCCGTCGACGAGATGATGGACGAGATCGGCGACATGTACCGCCAGGAAGTCGAATACGAGCTCAAGACGCTGAGCCAGCAGATCGAGCCGATCCTGATCGTCATTCTTGGCGTCATGGTCCTGATCCTCGCACTCGGCATCTTCCTGCCGATGTGGGACCTCGGCAAGGTGGCGATCAAGCATTGATCATGCACCGCGGCCGCGATGACCCGATGACCACGGTTCATCCCTGCAGGAGCGCAATTTATTCGGCGATGCGGCGCTGGCAGGCTTTACATGCCGCATCGTCCGGTACGAACCCAACGCATTGGCCGGTCGGGCGTTTGCGGTCGGCAGAGGCTGCATCGCCCAATGAATTGGGCTCCTACAATGTGGGCTGCCGGGATCACCCGATGAGCACGTTTCATCCCTGTAGGAGCACAATTTATTGGGCGACCTGGCGCTGGTTATGGGCAGAAGACGCATCGCCGCGCACGAAGCCAACGCATCGGCCGATCGGGCGTTTGCGGTCGGCAGAGGCTGCATCGCCCAATGAATTGGGCTCCTGCAACGTGCGCGGCAGGGCAGCTTGGTCATACGCCGGCCGGCACAGCTTCGAATTCGCGACGGTGGTCGCGATTATCGGCATCGTTGCGCTCTGGCTGCTGCGCGCCCTGAGCGCGACCGGTGAAGAAATCGAAGAAGCTGCGCTGCAGAGCGAGGTGTCGGCCATCCGCATCGAGCTGCTCGACCGCCTCGCACACCGCGAAACGGCAGGTGGCGACCTGCCGGCGTCCAACAACCCGCTCGCCTGGATCGGCCACCTGCCCGCCGCCTATCTCGGCGAAATCGACCGCGCGCCAGCGCAGAACCGTGTCTGGTACTACGACCGCAGCCGCGACGAACTCGTCTATCGCTTTCGCTCAAGCCGCGAAGCGCGTTTCCGACTTTTCCGCACTGGAGCACCCGATGGCGGCGCCCCGGGCACGCTCTCCGGCGTCGCCTTGCGCCGTGTGCAGAATATGACATCGGCAAAAAAATAGTTGCAATTTCAAAAGAATGCTGGGAATATGCCTATCACCTATGCCATACGACTAAAGAATAGATCAGGGAGGCCGTTATCATGCGTATGGAATCAAGACAGCGGGCGCCCCGGCAAGCCGGCTTCACGCTCATCGAACTCATCGTCGTCGCGATCATCCTCGGCGTCCTCGCCGCGGTCGCGATGCCGCGCTTCACGAACATGCAGCGCGACGCGCGCATCGCCAAGCTGCAGGCGGTTCGTGGCAGCGTCATGGCGGCTTCCGCCCTGGTGCATGCGACGACGCTGACGCGCGGCGGCATCGCCGACCCGGTGCCCTGTCCGGGCGGTGGCGGCGTCGGTACCAACAGCGCCGGCGCCACCGGCACCGTCTGCTCGGAAAACGGGCTGATCCACATCGTCTATGGCTATCCGCAAGCGACGCCGCTTGGCGGCAACCCCGGCATCCTGTCGGCCGCAGGACTCACCGGAACCTTCAACCCGACCGCGGCGCAGCTCGAAGCCGAGGGTTATACCTATACCGAAGGTGGTGGCACGGCGACCTTCGGAGTCGTCGGAGCACCTGATCCTGCCAATTGTTTCTTCAACTACAGCCAGCCGGGCGCCGCCAGCGTCGCAGCCATCATCAGCGGCCTGACGATCGCCGGTTGTTGATTTTTTTCAACGAAGGGAGAAGCGCAATGAAGGCAATACAACGTGGTTTTACTCTGATCGAACTCGTCGTCGTGATCGTCATTCTGGGCCTGCTGGCGGCCACCGCCATGCCAAAATTCATCGATCTGAGCGACGAGGCGGTTACCGCTTCGGTGCAGGGGGTCGCCGGTGGCATGGCTTCGGCGATGGCGATCAACTACGCCGGGTGTTCGGCGCTCGGTTTCTCCGCCCTTGCCGGTAAGTGCGTCAAGGTCGACAACTGCGATGACGCCGACGACCTTCTGCAACAGGGAATGCCCACTGGATACACGCTCGATGCCACCGCGCTGGGTACGGCGGGCGCCACCGCCACCTGCAGGGTGGTGCACACGTCTAACAAATCGGCCACGTTCGTCGGAGTCGGTACCTAAGTTCAGCGCCGCAGCCCGGGTTCGCCCGCAACGGGCGTAAGCCGAGCTGCGGTCCTGAAAGCCGCTGCGAGCTATGCCGCGATTGGTCAGTGGCGTCGGGAAATAGTGATAATGATGCGCAGATATCGGGGTTCCCGTAGCCTTGATGACGCGGGATTCACGCTCGTCGAACTGGTCGTCGTGCTCATTCTTATCGCCGTACTGGCGGTGGCGGTGATGCCGCGATTTTCGAGCAATGCTTTCGACGAGCGCGGATTCCACGACACCGCCAAAGCCGCGCTGCAGCACGCGCGCCACGTCGCAATCGCGGCGCGCCGCTACGTTTGCGTGACGACGAGCGCCGGCACCGGCGCGGCCGGAATGCTGACGCTGGCGATCGACACGGCCTTGCCGGAAGACGGTACGGCGAACGTCGCTTGCGGCACGGCGCTGCCGCTGCCGTCGCCCGGACGCGAATGCACGCCGGTCGTCAGCAACCAGCTCTGCGCGCCGGCCGGCGTCGCGCTCGCCGGCGACAGCGTGATCTTCGACCCCCGCGGAATACCGGTGAAAAGCGACAAGTCGCTCGAAGTCGCGCGCAACGTCGCGATCAATGGCGAGGCGGCGCTGGCGATTCATATTTCGCCTGAGACCGGGTGGATCCAATGACATTGACACAGCGCGGCCTCTCGCTGATCGAGCTGATCATGTTCATCGTCATCGTCAGCGTCGCGATCGTCGGCGTGATGGCCGTCCTCGACGTGACGGCCAGGTCGAGCGCCGATCCGATGGCGCGCAAGCAGGCGCTGGCGGTCGCCGAGGCGATGCTCGAAGAAGTTCTGAGCAAAAACTACGAGAACGACCCGGCCGATCCCGGCAATACCAGCGCGACGCTCGGTTGCACGGTGAACACGACGCCGCTGTGCCGCACGAATACCGTTGCCGACCGCGCCAACTACAACGACGTTGACGACTACGCTGGCTGGAACCAGAGCGCCGTCTATGCGCTCGACGGCACGCTGGCCCCGGTGACCGGCAGCTATACGGTCACCGTCGCGGTCGCCGGGGATACGCTGAGCACGGTCGCCGGAAAGAGGATCACGGTGAGTGTCGCGACGCGCGGCGAGACGATCGCGCTCGCCGGCTTCAAGGCGAACTACTGATGCGACCGGCACAGCGACTTTCCGCCAGCAGCCAATCGCGGCAAGAGCGGCAAAGCGGCTTCACGCTCGTCGAAGCGATCATGGTGATCGTCATCACCGGGATCATCGCCGCCGCCGTCGCCATCTTCATCCGCTCGCCGGTCGATGGCTACCTCGACGCGGTTTCGCGCAGCGAGCTCACCGATGCCGCCGATACGGCGCTGCGCCGCATCGCGCGCGATGTGCGCACCGCCTTGCCGAACTCGCTGCGCACGACGAGTCCGCCGAGTTCGGCCTGCTTCGAATTCATCCCCTCGGTCGGTGGCGGGCGCTACCGCATCGCGCCGGGCAACGGACCGGTCGGCGATATCCTCGACTTCACCGCCGCCGACAGCTCGTTCGACGTCATCGCCAGCAGCAACCTGCCGCCGGCCGGCGGCTACGGGACCGCTTACAACGCCGTCGTCTACAACCTCGGCATTCCGGGCGCCGACGCCTACACGGTGGCCGATCACAATCGCGCGAAAATCGCCCTGAGCTCGAACGCGACGGCGATTACGCTGGACTCGGCCAACCTCTTTCCCTTTGAATCGCCGGGCCATCGTTTCGACGTCGTTCCCGATTACGCCATCGTGTACGCCTGCGCCGGGACCGCCGTGCGGCGTTCGACGCGCGCGCTCGCGCAGGCGCAGATGGGCAGCTGCCCCAACGCTACCGTGGGAGAGGTCCTCGTCGCCAACGTCGATTGCGCCAACAGCTTCTTTGCCTACGAAGAAGCCGTGACGCAACGCAACGGTCTGCTCTCGATCAATCTCGTGCTGACGGGTTCCCGCGGCGGCGAGCGCGTCACGCTCTATCAGGAGGTGCAGGTTGACAACACGCCCTGAGATGAGGCGCGCGGCCGGTTTTGCGCTGGTCTCGGCGATTTTCCTGCTGGTCGGGCTGGCCGCGCTCGGCGCCTTTGCCGTCAGCGTCGGGACGACGCAGCACGCCGGCAGCGCGCTCGACGTCACCGGCGTGCGCGCCTATTACGCGGCGCGGGCCGGCAGCGAGTGGGGCGCGGCGAAAACCGCCGACGCCGCCTTCTGCGCGCCCAACGACAGCAGCAATCTCGGGAGCTTCAACGGCGTCAGCGTCAGCGTCGCCTGCACCCGGATCGCCGCCGGCGACGCCGTCGAGCTGGGGCTTGGCCGCATCCATTCGATCACCACCACCGCCTGCACGCATCCGCTCGCCGGCGCCTGTCCGGGAAGCGCCGATGCGACGACCTACGTCGAGCGGCGCGTGACCATCCTGGTCGAACGCTAATACCCGGAAATAATTATGACTAAAGCATTGTGAAATTAATACGAAAGGAATATGCTTCCAAAAAAATATGAAGATTGGGAATACGATGTTCGCATTTACATCGATTCGAAAAAGACCAGGCTGGGTGTCCGTGCTTGCGCAAGGGCAGTGCATCACGCTCGCCCATGTCGTGCGGCGCAACGGCGAACGCCCGGAGGTGTGCCGCCTCGAGTCCTTCAGCTTCGATGGCAACGAAATCGCTGCGCTGCAGCGTCTGCGCGCGGCGTGGCGGCTCAAGGCCTGCGTGTGCACGACGCTGCTGCCCCCGGGTTCCTACCAGATCACTCAGCTCGACGCCCCCAATGTCCCGCGCGAGGAACGCAACGGCGCGCTGCGCTGGGCGCTCAAGGAGATCGTCGATTACCCGCTGGAAACCGCCTGCGTCGATTCGCTCGACCTTCCTCTCGTCGTCCGCGACCGCGATGCCGCCGTTTTCGCGATCTCCGCCGCCGAGGATCGCGTGCGCGCCTGCGCGCAGGTTTTCGAGCGCTCGGGCTTGCCGCTGCAGGCGATCGACATCCCGGAACTGGCGCAGCGCAACCTCGCCGCACTGCCCGAAGAGAAAAATCGCGGCCTGGCCTTCCTGCGCATCGACGAGAGCGGCGGCTGCCTGACGCTGAACTACGACGGCGAACTGCTCGCCGTGCGCGCGATCGACGTTTCGATCGCCGATCTTTCCTTCAGCGAAGGCGAGGTGCGCGAGCAGATGATCGAGCGCCTGATTCTCGAAGTGCAGCGCAGCCTTGATTTTTTTGACCGCCAGTACAGCGCGATCTCGATTTTCAAGCTGGTCCTCGCGATGAGCCCGCGCGTCAAAGGCTTCGCCGCGCAGCTTGCCGCCAGCATCGAAGTGCCGATGTCGGAAATGGACCTTGGCGCGGTGCTCGATTTCCCGGCGGTGCCCGAGCTGCGCGATCCACAGTATCAGGCGCGCAACGTGCTCGCCATCGGCGCCGCGCTGCGCGACGACAGCAATGACGGAGGCGCGGCGTGACGCAGCAAATCAATCTCTACCAGGCACAACTGCGGCCGCGGCGCGAATTGCTCACGGCGCGCCAGGCCGGCGTTGTGACGGGCGCCATCCTGCTCGGCGTGACGCTCCTCGCCGTCGCCACGAAGATCAACGCCGTGCGCCAGGCCGACGCCGCCGCCGAGGCGCAAAAACGCCTTGCGCAGGCGCAGCAAAGCCTGACCGCCCTGACGACGAAGAACGCCGCGGGCATCTCGGTGGCGCTGGAAGCCGAGCTGAAGAGCGCGCGCGCGGCGCTGGCCGCGCGCAAGGACGTGATGGGTGTTCTCGACTCGGGCCAGTTGCGCAAGAGCGCCGGGTTTTCGGCGCTGATGGCGGGCTTTGCCCGGCGCGTGCAGAAAGACCTCTGGCTCACCGGGTTTACGGTGAGCGCCGGCGGCGAAGAAATCGAAATTCGCGGCCGCGCCCTCGATGCGGCGGCGCTGCCCAGGTATATGCAGGCACTCGGCCGCGAACCGGTGTTCCAAGGCCGTCGTTTCGCGGCGCTCGAAATGCGCAGCGTCGAAGTGGCAAAGCCCAGGAGCGAGACGCTGGTCGGCGCAGCGGTGGCGGCCGAGCCGACGGCAGGGGCGAAAGCGGTGGCGGCGCCGACCTTGCGCCTCGCCGAGTTCGTCCTGCGCTCGGAAAACGCCGGCGCTGGAGCCGACGCGGCCGCACGCGGCGAGGCACGGCGATGAAGCGGCGCCTGATCGCCTGGGCCGGGCGCTTTGACGCGCTCGCACTGCGCGAACGCGGGCTCGTCGCCCTGACCGCCGTTGCTGCGATCGTCCTCACCGGCTACGTCGGCTTCATCGATCCGGCGCTCACGCTGACGCGCGAGGCCGAGCGGCGCTCGCTCCAGTACGAGTCCGAACTGAGCGCGGTGCGCTCGCGCAGCGGCGCCCTCAAGGCAGCGCAGAACGGACCCGAAATCGCGGCGCGCGCCGAACTCGAAAGCCTCAAGAAACAGCTGGGTGAAGTCGCCGGCCGGCTGGCGATCATGGAGGGCTCGCTGGTCCCGCCCGAGCGCATGGCGAGCCAGCTTGAAGAGATGATCTCGCATACCAGGCTGCGCCTCGTTGCCGTGCGCACGCTGCCGGTCGCGCCGGTGGCGATCAAGGCCGGGGCGGCGGCTGACGCCGGCAGCGGCGCCGCGAACAAGGGCGACGGTCTGCCGAGCGCGCTCTACAAGCACGGCATCGAGATCAAGGTCGAGGGCCGCTACGACGAACTCGTTGCCTATCTCGAGCGCCTCGAGCACGCGAAACTGAAGCTCATGTGGAACGGCATCACGCTCTCGGCCGACACCTACCCGAAGCTGCTGCTGACGCTGACCGTCTACACCCTGAGTCTGGACAAGACATGGCTGATCGTCTGAGCGCGATACTCGCCGGCATCGCCCGCCTGTGGCTGCCGGCCCTGTGCCTTGGCGCGCTGTCGTCGGCCCTGGCGCAGAGCGAACTTGCCGATCCGACGCGTCCGGCGACGGCAGTCGTCGCCGGCCTCGACAGCGCAGCCGAGGCGTCGAGCGCGCCGGTCTTGCAGTCGGTGCTGCTGCCGCAAAAAGGCAAGCCGGTTGCGATCATCAGCGGCCAGCGCGTGAGCCTCGGCGAAATGTTCGGCGAGCGTCGCCTTGTCAGGCTCAACGAACGCGAGGCGGTGCTTGAAGGACCGCTCGGCGGCGAGCGCCTGCCGCTCACGCCCGGCATCGAGAAAAAGAATGTCACGGCAAGAGCGCCGCTCAGGCCAAGGCCGGCGGTGAATGCGCAAAAGGGAGAAAAACAATGAAAGCCAGACCGCTTCCGCGCACCGGGCCCCGCGCCCTGTGCTGGTCGTGCGTATGCTGTTTATTTTTTCTCGGCTTGCCCGGCTGCGTGAGTCCGCCGAAAGCGCCGACCGCGACCTTCGACCGCATCGCCGAGGAAATGGCCGCGGCGCGCGCCGCGCACGAAAGAAGACGCGGCGATGCGCTGACGCAGGCGATGTTGCCGCCGGTGACGCTCGAATTTCCCGACTCGGCGAAGACCGTCGAACCGCGCTTCGACCTCTCGGTGAGCAATGCGCCCGCGACGCAGGTGTTCATGGCGATCGTCAGCGGCACGCGCTACAGCATGCTCGTTGGCCCCGAAGTGAGCGGCAATGTCACCGTGAATCTGAAGAGCGTGACGGTGCGCGAAGCGCTCGAGACGCTGCGCGAACTTTACGGCTACGAGTTCAAGTTCCAGGGCACGCGCATTTACATCCAGCCCAACAGCCTGCAGACGCGGATCTTCCAGATCAATTACCTCGCCGGCAAGCGCCAGGGGCAGTCCGACATCCGCGTCTCTTCGAGTTCGCTGACCGGCAACAGCCCGACCGGCAGCGCCGGGGCGACGCCGTATCAGGCGGTGCCGCAGCCGGTGCCGGTCAATGGCAGCCAGGCGGGCAATGCGGGGCCGCCGAGCAGCCAGATCGCGACGACGCAGAACAGCGATTTCTGGAAAGACTTTTCCCAGGCGCTGACGAGCATCGTCGGCAGCAAGGACGGTCGCAGCGTGATCGTCAATCCCGCTTCCGGCGTCGTTCTCGTGCGCGCTTCGCCGGCCGAGCTGCGCGAGATCGAGCAATACCTGCGCCTCACGCAGCTGATCGCCGAAAGGCAGGTCATGCTCGAAGCAAAAATCATCGAGGTCGCGCTCAACGACGAGTTCCAGTCGGGCGTCAACTGGAATCACTTTGGCGGCGTCAACAACCGTTACGCCTACGGCGCCGCGCAGCCGGGAACGATCCTGCCGGCCACTTCGCCGCCGGGCGTCGAGCAGCGCTCGCTGATCGGCCCGGGCACTGCCATCCTGCCCGGCGTCGCCGGCATCACGACGGCGACGCGGCTTGGCAGCGGCTTCTTTGGCCTCGCCTTCCAGAGCGCCAACTTCGCCGCTCTGCTCAATTTCCTCGAAACACAGGGCAGCGTGCAGGTGCTCTCGAGCCCGCGCATCGCCAGCATCAACAACCAGAAAGCCGTGCTCAAAGTCGGTGCGGACGAGTTCTACGTCACCAACATCAGTTCGACGACGACCGCCACCGGCGTTTCCAGCGTAACGACGCCGACGATCACGCTGCAGCCCTTTTTCTCGGGCATCGCGCTCGACGTCACGCCGCAGATCGACGGCGACAACAACATCGTCCTGCACGTGCATCCGTCGGTGAGCGTCGTCACCGAGAAACAGAAAGTCATCGACCTGGGCGCGCTCGGCCAGTTCACGCTGCCGCTTGCCAACAGCGCGGTCAACGAGACCGATAGCGTCGTTCGCGTCCAGGACGGCAACATCGTCGCCATCGGCGGCCTGATGAAGCAGGAACAGCTCAATGGCGCGAGCGGCCTGCCCGGGTCGACGGGCTCTTCGGGCGTCGGGCTGCTCTTCGGCACGCGCGACAACCGCAGCAGCAAGCGCGAGCTCGTGATCCTGATCAAGCCGACCATTATCCGCAACGAGTCGAGCTGGAAGGAAGACCTCGCCGAGACCGAGGCGCGCCTGCAAGAGTACGATCCGCGCCTCTCGCAAGCCGAGGCGCGCATGAAGGAAAAGGAGGCCCATCTTGTATCTGAGACACTTCGGCCTCAACGAGATGCCGTTCCGGATCACGCCGGACACCGCCTTCGCCTGCTCGCTGCACTGCCACCAGGAAGCCCTGAACACGCTGCTGATGGCGCTCAGTGCCGGCGAGGGCTTCGTCAATATCAGCGGCGAGGTCGGCACCGGCAAGCCGCTGCTCTGCCGGCGCCTGCTGCAGACGCTCGACGATGGCTGGGTGAGCAGCTATCTGCCCAATCCGGCGATCGAACCTCAGACGCTCTTTCTCGTTCTCGCCGAGGAACTCGGCATTGTCGACGCCGGCGAAATCGACCAGTACCACCTCGTGCGCCAGATCAACCTCGCCCTGCTCGATCTTGCGCGCGCCAAGAAGCGCGTCGTCTTCTGCATCGACGAGGCGCAGGCCATGCCGCTCGAAACGCTCGAAGCGCTGCGCCTCATTTCCAACCTCGAGACCGAGAAGCGCAAGCTCGTGCACATCGTCCTCTTCGGCCAGCCCGAGCTCGACGAGCGCCTGAAGCGACCGGAAGCGCGGCAGCTGCTGCAACGCATCGCCTTCCACTACCGCCTCGGCACGATGAACCGCAACGAAATCGCGCGCTACGTCGAGCACCGCCTCTGCGTCGCCGGCTATTGTGGCGAGGGACTGTTCACGGCCGCCGCGCTGCGCGGGCTTTACCGCGCGAGCGGGGGGACGCCGCGACTCGTCAATATTCTCGCGCACAAGGCGCTGATGGCCGCCTTTGGCGAGGGCAAGAAACTCGCCCGGCTGCGGCATGTCCGGATGGCGCGCGCGGACACCGAAGGCGCGCGGCCGGCCGGCTGGTTCCTGGGCCTTGCGGGGCGCTGAACGTGAGCCTCATCAACCAGGTCTTGCGCGACCTCGACGCGCGCTCTCCCGAGTACGGCCCGGTCTCGCGCCTGCCGACCGAAGTTCGTCCGCTGCCGAAAGCGCGGCGCTTGCGCCTGCCTTTTCTTGCCGTTGCGCTCGTCATCGTCTTCATCGCGCTCTGCGGCGCGGCCGCAGCCTCGCTGGGCGTCTTTCGCGGCGACTTGGCAGGCGCTCAAGTGCTCGCCGGGCCGCTGCTGCAGCTGCCAGCAACGCGTCCGCTGACGCCAGCGCCGGTACAGCCGGGCAGCGAGAGCGCGCCCGCAGCGAGCCCAGACACGAGCAGCGAGACGGTCGCCCGCCTCTCCCCCGAGCCGGAACCCGGCCTGCGCCTGACCGACTCCCTGCAACTGGCCAGCGCCCCGAGCAGTTTGCCGGCGGCACCGGCCGCTGTCAGCGACGGCGTGCTGGTCAGGGCGAAGGTGCGCAAGCCTGCGGACCAGAAAGATCCTCAAAAAGCAGCCGCCGCCGCGGCGGCAAATCCGCTCGCGGCGAGAGCGACTGTGCGAGAAGCGGACGCGCGAAATTACGAAGCGCGAAATTACGAAGCGCGAAAGGACGACGCGCGAAATCACGAATCGCGTAATGGCGACGCGAGAAGGGACGACCCGCGAGAAAACGACTCCGGGAATGCCGCGCCACCGGCGCCGACTGCCCGCCCTGCGGCTTCGTCGCGGATCGAGAAAAGCGAAGCGCGCACGGCGCCGGGCGAGCGTGCGGAGAGCGAGTATCGCAAGGCGATCGCCGTCCTCAATCAGGGGCGCGTCGCCGAGGCGCTCGAGGTCCTGCGCAACGCGCTCGCGCTCGACGGCCTGCACGCCGCATCGCGCCAGCTCCTCGCCAAGCTGCTGCTGGAAGGCGGTCGCGACGCTGAAGCGATCGAGGTCCTGCAGGAAGGGCTGCGCGCGCAGCCGGCGCAGATCGCGTGGGCAACGAGCGTCGCCCGCTTGCAAGTCGAGCGTCACGACCTCGAAGGCGCCTGGCGCACGCTTGCACACTCCTTGCCGGCGGCGAGCAAGCATGCCGAATACCAGGGATTTGCCGCGCACGTCCTGCAGCGCCTCGGGCGCAACGCCGAGGCGGCCGACTGCTACCGGCTCGCCGCCGAGCTTGCGCCCGCCGACGGCCGTTGGTGGCTGGGCCTCGGTCTCGCGCTCGAAGCGACCCGCCGTCCTGACGAAGCGCGCGAAGCCTTCAGTCGCGCGCAAGCGAGCAAGACGCTCGGCGGCGAGCTTGCCGCGCTCGTCGAACAGAAGCTGCGCTGATGGCCTCGCGGCGCCTTGCTTGTGCCCACCCGTGGCGCATCGGTCCGCGCAAGCGCCTGGCGCCGATGTCAACCGCCGCGGGCACGATGCGGCCGCGCTGCAAAGCAATCCGCCTCTTGCACGCGATGTCGATCGCGACGCACGGCTTCGGGCGCTATGGCGGCAAGCGGACGACGATGACCAACGCCGCGGGCGCGATGCGGATACGCTGCAACGCGCTGCGCTTCCTGCACCCGATGTCGATCGCAATGTCGATCACGCCCGCCTTTTTCTAGTGCCCTCCCTCGAAGAAAGAATATAGGGTGCAATAGCGAATGCGTATTGCACCGGTCCGTGCAATAACCGAAGGGCATTGCACCGATCCGCTTAGACAACGTAGAGCGCGATCGAAAGATAATGCGCGAGACTGCCGCCGAGCACGAAGAGGTGCCAGATGCCGTGGCTGTGTCGCAGGCGGTAATCGAGCGCGTAGAAGATGATGCCGAAGGTGTAGAGCAGGCCGCCGGCCACGAGCAGGACGAGACCGACGGTTTCGAGACGCTCGACGAGGGGTTTGACCGCGGCGACGACGACCCAGCCCATGACCGCGTAAATGACGAGCGAGGCGATGCGCGCTTGCGAGCGCGTGATCAGGTCCTGCACCATGCCGATCGCCGCGAGGCCCCAGACGATGCCGAAGAGCGACCAGCCCCAGCCGCCGCGCAGCGTGACGAGGCAAAACGGCGTATAAGTGCCGGCGATCAGCAGATAGATCGACAGGTGGTCGAGCTTCTGCAAGACGAGCTTGGCGCGTCCGCGCACGCTGTGGTAAAGCGTCGAAGCGCCGTAGAGCAGGATCAGGCTGGCAGCGTAGATCGACGTGCTGACGATTTTCCAGGCATCGCCGCTGGCGCTCGCGACGACGATCAGGATGATCGCGCCGGTGATCGAGAGCACGGTGCCGGCCAGGTGAGTCCAGGCGTTGAAGCGTTCTCCGTAGTACATTTCGCTGGCGGTCCCTCCCGGGATGAGGAGCGCCGTGCGTGGTGGCGCGGCGCAAACGGCGATTCTCCCACATCGGCGCGCGAGCGGCGCCGCCGACGCGATAGCTTTGCGCCAACTTCGGCTATCATCGTTTTCCGGAGGCCGGAACAACGCGATGAAAAAAGACGGTGACGCAAAGTGCTGGAAATCCTAGGGCAGAATTGGGGGGTCATCGACGCGCTGCTCGTCGCCATCGGCCTCGTCATTTACGTGACGGCGTCGCACAGCCTGCACCAGCGCCGCCATCCCTCGGCGGCGATCGCCTGGGTTTTCGGCATCCTCCTGCTGCCCTATTTCGTGTTGCCGCTCTACCTCGCTTTCGGCAGTCGCAAGACCGTCGCGGCGAGGATGGCGCAGCGCGCCAAGGGGGTCGTCGTCGCCGCTTCGCCGACGCATGCCACGGCTGCGCGCTCACAGCAGCTCGGGATCGCCATGGGGCTTCCCGACCCGGTCTCGTACGAAGCGCTGGAAATCCATGAAGACGGCGAAGACGCGCTCGCCGCCTTGCTTAGTGTCATCGCGAGCGCAAGGCGGACGCTCGAGGTCTCGACCTTCATTTTCGGCCGCGACGCGGTCGGCGGCCAGATCGCCGCGGCGCTCCAGGCGAGCGCGCGCGCCGGGGTCAGGGTACGGCTGCTGATCGACGGCATCGGCATCTATCTTGGCGGCTACCCCGACCTCAAGGAGCTCTCTCGCGCCGGCGTCGAAGTCGTGCGCTTCGTTCCGCCGCTGAGCTCGCCGAAGCGCGGCCGCACGAACCTGCGCAATCACCGCAAAATGGTGATCGCCGACGGCGAGCGCCTGTGGTGCGGCGGGCGCAATCTCGCAGCCGAGTACTTTGGCGGCGCCGCCGCGCCGCTACGCGCGAACAAGCCCTGGGTCGACTTGAGTTTCGACCTGACCGGCGAACTTGCCGAGCAGGCGCGCGAGCAGTTCGAATGCGACTGGGCTTTTGCCGCCGAGCAGGCGCTGCCGGCGGTAAGCCCTGCGGTGGGCCGGCCGATCGCCGCTCCGACGCTTGCGCAGCTCGTCGCGAGCGGCCCCGACCAGCCCGACGACACGATTTTCACCTTGCTCGTTTCCGGCTGCTTCACGGCGCAAAAGCGCATTCTGGCGGTGACGCCCTATTTCGTCCCCGAGGCTTCGCTGCTCAACGCGCTGATGCTCGCGGCGCGGCGCGGGATCGATGTCGACCTCGTGCTGCCGGCGCGCTCGAACCATCGTCTTGCCGATTTCGCGCGCCACCGTTCGCTGCGCGACCTCGTCATGGCCGGCGGCCGCGTCTGGTTTCATCCGGCGATGATGCACGCCAAGGCCGTGATCATCGATGATGAGCTCGCCCTCGTCGGCTCGGCGAATCTCGATGGTCGCAGTCTTTTTCTCAACTACGAGTTGATGGTCGCTTTCTACGACCGCAAGGCGATCCGCCGCTTCTCGCGCTGGATCGAGGCGCAGCGCCACGAGTCGGCGCCTTACCTCGCGCAGCGGGCGAGCGTCCTGCGCGAACTCGGCGAAGGCGTCATTCTCTGGCTGGCGTTCCAGTTGTAGCGGGGCGTTCGGGGTTGCAAGCGCCTGGCGTGGTGCGGATGCGAAGTCCGGCGCGAATTCATTCCGGTTTTGCAATCGCTTGGCGTGGTGCGGACGCGACGTCCGGCGCGGATGTCGGGTTACGCCCTGCGGGCTAACCCGACCTATGGTGATGGGTTTTCGGGCCGCGGCCGCGGCGCCTTCCCGGGGCTTATCGCGCTTGCTGGAGTTTTTCTTCGATCTGGGCGATCGGGACGGCGCCGACGACGCGCTGGCCGTCGGCAAAGAACATCGTCGGCGTTCCGCTGATGCCGAGGCGGCGGCCGAGTTCGATCGTTTTCTGCACGGCGGTCGTGTCGCACTCGCCCTTGCCCGACAGCGCCTTGCCGTCCTGCATCCAGTCGTTCCAGGCTTTCGCCTGGTCGCTCGCGCACCAGATCTGCTTCGACTTGTCGAGCGAGTCGGGCGCAAGGATCGGCAGCAGGAAAGTGTAGATCGTCACGTTTTCGAGCCTGGCCATGTCTTTCGCGAGCTTCTTGCAGTAGCCGCAGTTCGGGTCTTCGAAGCTTGCCATGACGCGTTTGCCGTCGCCGCGCACCTGCTTCACGGCGTATTCGAGCGGCAGTTCGGAGAACTTGATCGCCGTGAGCTTCTGCATGCGTTCGGCGGTGACGTTGCGCATCGTGCGCGCGTCGATCAGCGGGCCGCCGAGGATCACGGTGAGTTTTTCGTCGGCATAGAGCACTTGCCCGTCGGCATAAATTTCATAGAGGCCGAGGTAACCCGACTTGGTGACGCTCGTCACCTTGGCGCCGAGCTTGGCTTCGATCGCCTTCTTGACGCTCGCTTCGTCGGCCCTCGCCGGCAGGCAGAAAAGCGTCGCCAGAAGGGAAAAGATGAGCGCGCTCGCAAACAGTGTTTTCGACATGGTGGTTAACTCCGGGCAAGGGCAATGAGGAAGGCGGTGGCACACTTCAACGATTCATAAAGCGGCGAGCGCGTAGCGGACGAGAAGATTCTTGACGACCGGGGCGGCGTTGGTGAGTTTCAGCCCGGCATTGCGCAGCGCCTCGACACCCGGAAGTGTCTCACGAAACAGCTGGCGCAGCGCATCGGTGGCGGTTTGCAGAACGACGGTCTCTTCGCGCCGCGCGCGCTGGTAGCGCCGCAGCACGCGCGCGCTGCCGATGTCCTGCCATTCGGGAGTAGCAAGGAGAAGATCGGCAAGCGCCCTGGCGTCGGCGAAGCCGAGATTGATGCCGTGGCCCGAGAGCGGGTGCAGGCTGTGCGCGGCGTCGCCGACGAGCGCGACGCGCTGAGCGATCGTGTTGGGAACGCGCATCAGAAAGAGCGGCAAGGCCAGCGCCGGCGTGATTGGCGTGAGTTCGCCGAGTTCGTTTGCGCCGGCATTCGCCACCCGCGCGCACAACTCGTCGGGCGCGAGCGCGAGCAGCGCCTGCGCGTGCGCGGTCGGCGTTGACCAGACGATCGAAATCCGATTGACGCCGTCGCCGCCCGCGAGCGGCAGCCAGGCGAGGACGCCGTCGTCGCGGAACCATTGGCGGGCGATGCTGCGGTGCGGCCTGGCGCAGGCGAAGTTGGCGACGACGCCCATTTCATCGTAAGCCTTCGTCGTCGCCGTCAGCGCGCTTGCCGCGCGCACCCAGGAATCGCGTCCGTCGGCGCCGACGATGAGTTTTGCCGTGAGTTCCTCGCCGCCGGCGAGCGTCAGCTGCTGCGCCTCTGCGCTCGTCATGAGCGCCGCCGGCGAGCCCGGGCAGAGCAGCGTGACGTTGCTCTGGCGCTTGACGCTCTCCCAGAGTTCGCACGCGACGAGCGAGGCTTCGACGATCCAGCCGAGCGTGTCGACGCCGGCTTCGTAGGCCGAGAAATCGAGCCGCCCGCCGCTGTCGCCATGGACCTGCATCGCGTGGATCGGCGCGATGCGCTCGCGTGCAAGGTGTTTCCAGGCGCCGATGGCGTCGAGAAAAGCGGCGTTCGTCGGCGTGATCGCATAGACGCGCGCATCCCACGCGGCCGGGGCCACCGGCGTCGGCGCACGATTTTCGACGAGCGCGATCTTCAGCCGGCTTGTGCGCAGCGCGCTCGCGAGCGAGAGGCCGGCAAGGCCGCCGCCGACGATGATCAAATCGAAGTGCATACGAAGCTCCGTTGAGCCGGCATTGTGCCTTGCGGCGCGCCCGTTTTACAAGGCGGCCGTGGCGTGTTAGAAGGTCGCCGTGCCGAAACATTCAAACGACCTCTTCTTCCCGGCGATCGTCTGCGGTCAGTTCGATTCGCCGATCGACGCGCTCGTCAGCCTTTGCGTTCCCCACGACGAAGCGATGGACCTTGTCGCCTCGTCGTGGCGCGGCGACGCGGCTGCGGGCGCTGCATCCTGCCTCGTTGCGACGCTCGACGGCGGGCGCAGCGTCGCCGCGCTGCGCGGCGAAGACGGTCGCTGGGCGGCGTGCAACGCTTTTCTCGACCACGCCTGCGCGAGCCGCGGCGAAGCCGAGCGGCAGCTCAAAAAATTGCTGCGCCGCGGCCGTCACGGCACGATCGGCGTGCTCGCGCACGCGACCGGGCGCGAAAAAAAACCGGTTCGCGAATGAACCGGTTTTTTTGTGGGCCCGCACGGGCCCACAAAGCACCGCGATAGCGGGGCCCACAAAAAAGAAACACCGCTATCGCGGTGCTTCTTCCGAGGCGGCTAGGCCTTAAAACTCAGGCCAGCGTGCCGACGTTGTTGAGATCGGTGAAAGCCTGCTTGAGGCGCGCCTTGAAGCTCTCTTCGCCGGCGCGCAGGAAGGCGCGCGGGTCGTAGTACTTCTTGTTCGGCTTGTCCTCGCCTTCGGGGTTGCCGATCTGCGCCTGCAGATAGCCTTCGTACTTCTTGTAGTAGTTCTTGACGCCGTCCCAGAAAGCCCACTGCGTGTCGGTGTCGATGTTCATCTTGATGACGCCGTACGAGATCGCCTCGCGGATTTCCTCGAGGCTCGAGCCCGAGCCGCCGTGGAAAACGAAGTTGATCGGCTGCGCCTTCGTGCCGAACTTCTTCTCGATGTATTCCTGCGAGTTCTTCAGGATCACCGGTTGCAGCTTGACGTTGCCGGGTTTGTAGACGCCGTGCACGTTGCCGAAGGAAGCGGCGATCGTGAAGCGGTCGCTGATCTTCGAGAGCTCTTCGTAAGCGTAGGCAACGTCCTCGGGCTGCGTGTAGAGCTTCGAGCTGTCGACGCCGCTGTTATCGACGCCGTCTTCCTCGCCGCCGGTGACGCCGAGCTCGAGTTCGAGGGTCATGCCGATCTTGCTCATGCGTTCGAGGTAGCGCGCGCAGATTTCGATGTTTTCATGCAGCGGCTCTTCCGAGAGGTCGAGCATGTGCGAGGAAAAGAGCGGTTTGCCGGTTTCCTTGAAGAATTTCTCGCCGGCGTCGAGCAGGCCGTCGATCCACGGCAGCAGCTTCTTGGCGGCGTGGTCGGTGTGCAGGACGACGGTCGCGCCGTAGAGCTCGGCGAGCGCATGCACGTGCCGGGCACCGAGGATGGCGCCGGCGATGCAGGCGCGCTGGGCTTCATTCTTGAGTCCCTTGCCGGCGTAGAACTGGGCGCCGCCGTTCGAGAACTGCAGGATCGCCGGTGACTTGAGTTCGGCTGCGCCTTCCATGACCCCGTTGACCGTGCTCGAATTGATCACATTGATGGCTGGCAGGGCAAACTGCCTGGACTTGGCGTAAGCGAAAAGCGCCTGCAGATCGTCGCCGGACACCACGCCCGGCTTGGCGACAAAAGTATTCATGTCTTCGATTCCGTTTCCGATGAAAAAGTGCACAGAGGGTACTACGCGGACCCCTTCGGGTCAATTCATGGCGCTGCCGGGCGCGCTCCATCCTGTTAGAATCCGGGTCACCCGAAAAACAAAAAGGCGCATCCGATGAAGAAGAATCTCGCCTCCGTGTTCCTGGTGCTCGCGCTCGCCACTTCCGCCGCGGTTGCAAGGCCGCTCGAGCGCCACGCTGTCGTTGACAGCGTGCAGATGCCGGCGTGGGTCGAACGCAACGGCGTGCGCGCAGCGCTCGAGCCGGGCGCCGCGCTGCAGAACCGCGATCGCGTCACCACCGGGCCCGGCGCGCGCGTGCGCATCGCGCTTGGCGACGGCAGCGAGGTGAAACTCGGCGAGAACGCGCAACTCGACCTTAATGCGCTGGGCCGACGCGAGAACCGCGTGTTCACCGCGGCCATCGATGTCGGCAGGGGCGCAGTTCGCGTCACCACCGATCATGCCGCGAAGTCGCGCCAGGCGCGCCTCATCAACGTTCGCGTCGCGACGATCACCGCCGGCCTTCGCGGCACCGACCTCGTCGCGCGGGCCGCCGCCGACCGCGATCTCATCGTTCTCTTCGGCGGTCAGATCACCGTCATGCACGAGCAGGATCCGCCGCTCTCGATGAGCGAGCCGATGAGCCTCTACGCCGCCGGCAAAGGCGAGGCGCCGCAACTGATCGACCACCTCGAACCGGCGCAAGCGAACGTGTGGGCAACGCAGACCGCAATCGGGCCGGGCAGCGGTTACGCCCGGCGTGGCGGCAAATGGAAAGTCGAGCTTGCCGACGTGGCGACGCAGGCCGACGCGCTCGAGTTGTACGACCGCTCGCGCGCCGCCGGCTACGCCGCCAGCATCAAACCGCGGCGACAGCAGGAAGGCGGCTACAGCTATTCGGTGCGCGTCACCCAGCTTGCCTCGCAAGCCGAAGCGCTCGCCCTGGTGGAAAAGGTCGCCAGCGCGCTCGACCTCGCCTCGCCGGCAGCGACGCGCGACTGACCGAATTCTTTACGCGGACGGCGCAATACGCATTCGCTATTGCGCCCTATAGTTCATTCTTCGAAGAAAGAATATAGGTGCAATAGCGAGCGTATTGCACCGATCCGTGCGTTGCGAAGCGCATTGCACCACTCTCGCGCTGCCCTGGTATCAGAGGAAAGACGGGAAGGGCAGGTCGGTGTCTTTCGTGAACACGTCGTCAAAGCCGCGGTAGAAGTGAAATTCCATGTCGTCCTTGTTGTCGGGATAGACGAACTTGCCGCCGACCTGCCAGATGTAGGGCTTGAACCGGTACTTCAGGCGGTCCTTCTTCATCTTCCAGAGCATCGTGATTTCCATCGGGTCGGCCATGAAGTTCGACCAGATGTCGTGGTGGAAGGGGATCATCACCTTGGTGTTGAGCGCCTCGGCCATGCGCAGGATGTCGCTCGAAGTCATCTTGTCGGTGATGCCGCGCGGGTTCTCGCCGTAGGAGCCGAGCGCGACGTCGACGACGTGCTCGTTGCCGTGCCTGGCATAGCCGTTTGAATAGTGCGAGTCGCCGCTGTGGTAGAGGCTGCCGCCCGGCGTCTTGACGAGGTAGTTCACGGCGACTTCGTCCATGTCGACGGGCATTCTGTCCTTGGCGATTTCTTCCTTGGGCAGCGTGATCGCCATCGTGCGATCGAAGGACTCGAGGACGACGAGCTCGATGTCGCCGATTTTCACCACGTCGCCGGGCCGCACGGTTTTGATGCGCTCGGCCGGCACGCCCCACTTCTTCCACAGGTCGGCGCAGGACTTCGGTCCGATGAAGGGCACGCTGGCGTCGCAGTTCTTCAGCACCGCGGCGGCGACGTTGATGTCGATGTGGTCGTTGTGCGTGTGCGTCGAAATTACCGCGTCGATCTCGCGAATCGCGAACGGGTCGATGACGAAGGGCGAGACGCGCAGGTTCGGCTGTAGCGCGACGCAGCCGCTCATGCGCGCCATCTGATGGTGCGGGTCCATCAGCGGGTTCTTCATCGAGCGCTTGCCGGTGCCGCACCAGAGGTCGATGCAGACGTTGGTGTTGCCTTCGGTCTTCACCCAGATGCCGGTGCAGGCGAGCCACCACATCGCAAAAGTGCCGGGCTTGACGACCTCGCGCTCGATCTCCTCGTTGAGCCAGCTGCCCCATTGCGGGAAGGTCGACAGGACCCAGGATTCCTTGGTGATTTCATCGATTTTTGACATGCTGTTCTCCTCGTTGGTCTGCAATGGGGGGCGAAGGGCGGCGCCTTCAGGGGCGAACGAAATAGAGCGCCGCCTCGGCTTTTTCGCGGTTGGCCGCGACGACGATGTCGCGGCCTTCTTCGTGCACGACATGGACGTTGCTCGGGCCGACGCCTTCTTCGATCAGTTCGGCGCACAGCGTCAGCGGGTCGGTTGCGCTCGCGCGCACGACGAAGAGCTGCTGCCTGCCGCGGCGGCAGCCGCCGATGAAGACGGGCTCGCCGGCAAGACGATCGGCGACGACGACGTGATAGAACTCGCTGACTTCGGGGTGCTCGAAGATCCGCTCGAAGGCGCCGGCTATCTTCTTGTAAACGCGGAAGTGCGAGCCGTGGAAGGGCTCGATCGTCGCGTATTCGAGCTCGCCGTCGCCGTCGATGTCGATCGCCGCGATGTCGCTGATCGGCCAGTCCATGAGCTTCTTGACCTCCCACTCGCCGTCGCTCGCCTGCGGCGGCGTGATCTCGAAAGCGCCGTCCTCGCAGGTGACGAGCGCGCTCATGCGGCCGTCCCTGACGAGCCGGCTGAAGCCGTGGTTCCTGGTCAGGCCGCCCTTGAGCAGGCGGACTTCGATCGGCCCGCCGCCCTTGCCGGCGTTGAACTCGCCGACGAAGACCTTGCCCGGGTCCGACCAGTCCTCGCGCGTCGCTTTGCTCGTCGCCAGCGTGCAGCCGATGAAGTAGTGCCGTGCGCCGACGGTGAGGAGGTCGAAGCGGTGGATGTAGGGGAGGTGCAGCACGTCGCTCACGCTGTAGCTGCCGCCCGCGAGCGGGCGGACATGGACGATCTTCGCCTCTTCCCACTCGAACATCCGGATGAAGTTCTGCACGGCGAGAAATTCGCCGTTCGTCCCGGGGATCGGCACCATCGCCATCGTTCCGCCGGGCCCGTCCCAGACCGTGTGCGTGTCGCGATAATCGTCGCCGCTCCAGGCGAGGCAAGGGCCTTGCCCCTCGGTCGCGAGCAGGAGGCGGGTTTGTCCGTCGACGACGATGCTGCTCGTCGCGTAGCAGCGATTCATTTCGGTCAGGCTGCGTTTTTCGAAGTGCATGCGTCCCCCGGTAACAATTTGAATGCGGCCAATCCTTGTGGAGTCAGAATAATATCAAAATGCTAACAAGTTGGCGATAGTAACGATCAAAATGTACGTTTTCGGCTTGCGCATTTTGTTCGGCCGATTAGAATAGCCACTGCGCCAAGGGGGGAACATGAAGGCAATCGTCACCATCGACGTCGGCACGACCAGCATGCGAGCGATCCTCTACGACGCGGGTGGCCGCGCGCTCGCCTGCGACCAGCGCGAGAACGCGCCCGACATGTTCGACGACGGCCGCGTCGAACAGGACCCGGCCGCCTGGGCGGCGCTCCTGCGCGAGGTCCTGAAGACCTGCGCGGCGGCGGCCGTCGACGCCAAGGTCGAGATCGCCGGCATCGCGCTGACCGCGCAGCGCTCGTCGCTGATTCCGGTCGATCGCGAGGGAGAGCCGCTGCATCCAGCGATCATGTGGCAGGACCGGCGCACGGCGGGGCTTGCCGAGGCGATGGAGCGCTTCAATCCGCTCGTCTATGGCAAGACCGGCCTGAAGATCTCGCCGGTCTTTTCGGCGCTCAAAATGACCTGGCTGCGCCGCAACCGCCCCGAGCTCTGGGCGCGCACGCACAAGCTGATCGGCATCCAGGACTGGCTCCTCTACCTCATGACCGGGCGCTTCGTCACCGACCACAGCTTTGCCAGCCGGACGAATCTCTTCGACCTGAAAAGCCGCGAGTGGGACGCCGAGCTGCTCTCGCTCTTCGAAGTCGAGCCACGCCTGCTCTGCGAGCTCGTCGCGCCCGGCGCGATCGTCGGCGGCCTCGTCCCCGACTTTGCCGCGGCGAGCGGACTGACGCCGGGCCTGCCGGTCGTCTCGGCCGGCGGCGACCAGCAATGCGCGGCGCTCGGCCTCGGCCTCTTCGCCGGCGGCCGCGCCGTCTCGAACACCGGCACCGGCTCCTACCTGATCGGCCACGCCGACGCGCCCGTTTTCGACGCCGAGATGCGTCTCTCGTGCAACGTCTCGGCGGTGCCCGGCGCCTACATCGTCGAAGCCGCGGTGCTCTCGTCGGGGACGATCTACCGCTGGTTCAGCGAGTCGCTGCTCGCCGGCGGCGACGCGGCCGCCGCCCCCGCGTTTTCCTCGTTCGCCTCACTCGACGCCGCCGCCGCCGCAGCGCCTGCCGGCGCCAACGACCTCCTCCTGCTGCCGCACTTCAAGGGCAGCGGCTCGCCTTACTGGGACGCCGAGGCGAAGGGCGTCTTCTACAACCTGACGCTGGCTACCTCGCGCGGCGAAATGGCGCGCGCGATCCTCGAGGGCATCGCCGTCGAACTGGCGGGCAGCCTCGAGCTGCTCGAATCGCTGTGCGGCCGCATCGACAGCGTGACCGTCGCCGGCGGCATGACGAAATCCGAGCTCTTCAACCAGATCCAGAGCGACGTCCTCTGGCGGCCCGTCGTGCGCTTTGCCGACAACGAAGCGACTTCGCTCGGCGCCTGGATCGCCGGGGCCGTGGCGACCGGCCTTGCCGCCGATTATCCGCAGGCTTTCGCGCAGGCGCGCGCGGCCGCGAGCTCGATGATTTATCAGCCGAACGCCGCCCACCGGGCGGTCTATGAGCGACAATGTCGGCGCTCGCGCGCGCTCTACCGGGCGCTCGCGCAACCTGCGCTGCGAGAATTGTTGAAGTGAGGCTGACGATCATGAAGGCAGAAGGCAAGGCGCCGCTGGCGACGGTATCGAATTACCGGCACAAGAAGATCCTCGAGATGCTCTACGAGCGGCAGTCGGTTTCGGCCGACGAGCTCGCGAACGAGTTTGGCGTCTCCAAGATCACGATCCGCCGCGACCTCGACGCGCTCGCCGGCGACAAGTATCTCGAGCGCACGCGCGGCGGCGCCGTTTCGCTCTCGGGGCTGCGCCTCGAGGAATTCTTCGAGACCAAGGACCACACGGCGAAAAAGGAAAAGAGCCTGATCGGCCGCTACGTCGCGTCGCTGATCGGCGCCAACGAGACGGTCTTCATCAACGCCGGGTCGACGACGCTCGAAGTGATCCGTCACCTGCGCGACAAGAAGGTCAGGATCGTCACCAATAACGCCGCCTGCCTTGCCCTCGACTTCGAGGCGCAGACCGAACTCATTCTGCTCGGCGGTGACTATCGCCCGCAATCCAAATCGCTCGTCGGCGACCTGACCGTCGCCGGGCTCGACCACATCTTCTCGAGCCTGACCGTGCTTGGCATCAACGGCGTCAGCATCAAGAAGGGCTGCACCAGCGCCGTGCATCAGGAGACCGGCGTCAACAAGGCGATGATCGAGAACTCGAGCGGCAAGGTCATCGTTGTCGCCGACCACAGCAAGCTCAATTGCGTGTCGAGCTTCCTGACCTGCCCGCTCAACCGCATCGACACCATCGTCACCGACTGGCACGCGCCGCAAGCCTTCTGCCAGGAGCTCGAGGAAGCCGGCGTCGCCGTCGTGCGCGTGCCCGAAGAGGGCTGAGTTTGCTGGCTTGGCCGCCGGCGCAGGTCTTTTCCGCGGACTCGAGCCAGACCTCTTCCGCGCGGGCGTCACGAAGGACTTCGTTCGGCTTCCCGGGCAGCGGGCGGGAGAGACGACTGCAAGCCTGAAGGTGCCGCGGCGCTGCGGACGGCGACGAGCATCATGTTGTCGGCGCGCGGCGTGCCCATGAAATAACCGAAAAACGCATCGACGATCAGGATCGGGTGGCGCAGGAAAAGACCCAGGCGCGGCGGTTCGTACGCCGCGTCGATGTCGTTGCCGGCAAAGCGCAGCAAGTCGCAAATCAGCCGCGCCGAAGTCCCCGGCAGCCAGGAGTCCATGTACCAGCGCGCGTAGAACGTGTCCGGCGCCAGGCCCTGCGCAGCGCAGAGCTCGCCCAGCATGCGCGCCGAGAGCAGGTGCAGGTGGTAGGGCGCGTGCAGCGCGTGCAGATAGGCTTCGGGATCGGCAAGGTCGATGCCGTCGGCGTTCGGCGTGCCGATGCACAGGCAGCCGCCGGGTTTGACGCGCGCGGCGACGCGGGCGATGAAATCGCGCGGCGCCGGGTCGTGTTCGACGACGTCGAAGCTCGTGACGAAGTCGTACTGTCGTTCGATAACCTCGGTGCTGGCGAACTCGGCGACGAAAGGGTCGTAGCCGCTGCAGTTGGCGTAGCCCTTCTCCCTGAGGAACTGCAGGAAGAGGCCGCGATTGCAGCCGTAGTCGAGCAGGCTGTGCTGCGGTTTCAGGCCGGCCTTGCGCAGGCGCCGCAGAATATTGCCGTACCAGACACGCAGGAAGTAGTCGAGTTTGTCGGAGCGCACCGGATAGTCCACGTAAAGGCTGACGAGGTCCTTCGTTTCTTCGCAATGCAGTGACCGGCAGCTCGCGCAGCGCCAGACGTAGAACGTCCGCTCGCGCAGGCGGCGAACGTTGGAACGAATGCGCCGTTCCTCCGCCGGCTCGCCGTCGTGCAGGCAGACCGCGCAGCGCAGGGGAGCGTTCATCGGGGCGGCCGTCAAACCCGCTGAAAGACGCTGAGCAGCACGCGCCGCCTGGCGAAGACGCCGCCGAGCAGGCCGACGTAGAGCAGGTAGGGCAGATGCCACCAGCGCGTGAATTTCAGATCCGAGGGATCGACGGTCGCTTCGACCGATCCATCGGTCAGATTGTCGAGCGCGTGGATCATGCGCTGGTTGACAAAGGGATAGAGCGTGTCCCAGAAGTGGCGGTCCTGGCAATCGACAAGGTCGAGCCCGGCCGACCGCGCCAGCCGCAGCAGGATGCTCTTCGAGTAGATGTGCAGCCGGTAGGGCTGGTGCAGGTCGTGCACGATCGAAGAAACGTTCTTCAAATCGAGCTTCTCGGCGTTCGGCGTATGCAGCATGACGCGGCCGCCGGGATTCAGGCAGGCATGGACCTGCGTCAGGAAAGTGAGCGGATCGTCGTTCGCGCAGAGGCAATTGATCAGGATCACGAAATCGTAGCGCTTGTCCGGAAAATGCCACGGCGCCTCGGGCCGCGCCGGGCGCTTGAGGACGTCGAAGCGCGTCAGCCCGCAGCGGCGAAACACCTCCTGCGTCACCGTCGCGAGCGGGCCGGCGAAGAGGATTTCCGACTGCGCGCTGACGCCGTAGCGCTTGACGATGCGCACGAGGTTGCGCTTGGCGCGCTCGACGTAGCGGTTGTTGCCGATCTGGTCGTAGGGGTACTCCTCGTAATAGTCGGCAAGATCGATTCTGCGCAGCGAATGGATCGAGGCGCAGGCCGGACAGCGCCAGGTCGTCGAGAACTGATACTGATAGCGGCGCACGTCGCTCGGCACGTTGACGACCTCCTTGCTGCTTTCGAGGCTGCCCTGATGGCAGAGCGAGCAGACGGTCCTTTCGTTGAGGTGAAGCAAGACCTCGCGAAAGCGCAGACGCGTCGCTTCGGGGCTGATTTTCCGCGCGAAGCTCTCGAAGCGGTACTTGTCGGTCTCCTTCTTCCTGATCCAGAAGCGCAGCGTCTCGGCCAGGTCGGCGGCGCGCATCGGCAGCGCGATCTCGGCGCCAAAGTCGAGCAAGGCGACGCGCTGCAGGCTCCATGACTGCTCGCCGTGGAAAGCCATGCCGAGCATCGGCAGGGCGTGCGCGAGCCCCTGGCAGACGGTCGCGTCGCCGCCGTGGCAAACGAGCACGTCGCTATGCGGCAAGACCGCATTGAGGTTGATGAAGGGTTTATGGATGATTTCGGGCGCGAGCGTGACCTCGGGCTTGCCGGCGATGACGACGTTGAAGGCGCGGAAGACCGGGTCGTTGAACAGCGCGTAGAGGTCGTCGCTTTTCCAGAAGGTGCCGAGGCTGACGAGCACCGTTCGCTTGGCCGGGTCGAGGCGGGCGATGATCTCGTCCTCGCGCTGCTGCTGCGAGTGGAAGACCGGGCCGATGTAGGCGAAGTTTCCGGGCAGGTCCTTCATCGGCGAGAAGTCTTCGACGTCGGTGACGAGGTTGAACTCCGACTCGAGCTCGTCGAAATAGTTTTCGCGCGGCGGCAGCCCGTATTTGTCACGGATGCGGCGGATTCCCCGGTGCATCGAGCGCAGCTCGATGCGCTCGCCGATCGCGGTCAGCGGCGGGAACGCCCATTCCGGGCAGTGCAGCCTGTTCAGCAGCTTGATGCCCGGGTGCTGCGCCGGCGCCTTGCGCGTCATTCGACTGTACTGCGAGAGATGGCCGATGATAAGCGAATAGCAGCGCGTGCTGGTATATTCGGCGGCCATCGCCAGCGTGATCGAAAAGTCGCTGATGACGAGGTCGGGGCGCAGGCTCTCGAGCACGCGCACCTGGTCGAGGAAAATCGGCTCGAGTTCCTCCTGCTTCATCCACGAGTGATCGAGCCGGCCCTCGAGGCGCGACATCCGCGCCGCGTCGATCGTCTTGCACTCGACGATCGCGAAGCCGCGCTCGGCGACGACCTGGTTCGACCTCGCCTCCTGCGACGAGGCGACCGACACGTCGAAGTCGTCGCGGATCGCCTCGGCCAGGCGCAGGCAGCGCAGATAGTGCGAGTGCAGGTCGAAGGGGAAGAAGATCACGCTCTTCTTCATGCTTACCCCTGGTCGGGCACCGCTGGTCGCTCTTGCCCGCGGATTCCGTAATGCCCCGGCGCGAGCACGTTGCCGGGATCGAGCGCGCGCTTGATCTGCGCGTGCAGGCGCTGCAGCTCGGGCGCGTCGCGGAAGAGTTCGTTCCAGCTCTGCAGCCCGGCGCGATACTGCTGGTAGTGGCACTCGTGCATGTGCTCGATCAGGCGCGCGTAGAGGCGCTCGCCCTGCGCGACTTCAGCGTCGTCGTCGCGGTCGTAGATGATCGCCATCAGGCAGATCACCGAGCGCGGGTTCATCAGCAGCATGGCGACGTAGAAATCGAAACCGTGCTCGGCGAAGAGCGCTTTGCAAGCGTCGACGTAGGGCCAGACGTCGGCGTTGGTGAACGGCAGGATGGGGGCGAACCAGGTCAGGCCGCAGCGGTCGCGCGCCGGGTGCACGTCGGTCACGGGTCGCAGCCGGCGATAGCGATAGTAGGCGTGCTTGACGAAGAACTCGGTCGGGATTCCCTGCAGGATCTTGTGCACATACGGCGCCGTCTCGAGCACGGGCAGCGAGGTGCGCGCGAAAAGTTCGGTCAGGCGGCGGAAGAGCGGACTCTTCCACGCGCGCTCGACGACGCGCTCGAGCCAGGGCACGAGCGCGTCGGAAACGAAGATCAGGCGTCCGTAGGGCGACAAGGCCTTGCGCAGCAGGGCGCGCTGCAGGCGCACCTGCGCGCGCGTGCCGTAGATCGCGCCGGCGCAGCTCCACGGCGAAATGCCGTATTTGCGCCGCAGCGCGTCGAGCTCGGCGTCGCTGAGCGCGCCGTCCTGGCGCACGTTCTCGGCGATGCGCTGGGTCACGATCGTCATCGAGACGAAGTCGTTGATCATGTGCAGCTTGGTGTTCACGACGCCGGTCAGCGCGAGGTCGCGGAAAGCGTCGAGGACCTGTGCGCGGTGGCGCTCGTCGCGCACTTCATAGACGAAGGAGTTGTACGCCTGCGGCCGCGGCATCAGCCAGATTCCGGCCTGCGTGACGACGCCGAAATTCGACTGCGTGAACAGCCCCTCGAGCACCGGGCCGACGCCCCACTTGTGCGTGTGCCAGGTCTTCAGGCCGGCGATCGCGCCGCCCGCATGCACGCGCTCGCCGTCGGGCAGGATCACTTCGAGGCCGCACAGGTTGCCGTAGTGGTCGCCGTAGGGCGTCTCGCCGACGCCACGCTCGATCGCGTTGCCGATGACGCTGCCCTGTCCCGAGCCGTCGGTGCAATCGACCCACAGCGCGTGACCGTGCTCGCGCAGATGCGCGTTCAGCTGCGCGTAGGTGACGCCGGGCTCGATCACCGCGTACGCGAGTTCGTCGTTGACTTCGACGATGCGGTTCATGCGCTCGAGGATCATGACGATGGCGCCATCCTCGATCGCCAGCGTTGTGCCATAGCCCCAGTTGCGGCCCTTGCTCGACGGCCAGACCGCGAGCTGGTGGCGGCCGGCGATCCTGAGCACGCGCGCGACTTCGTCGGCAGAGGCGGGGAAAACGACGGCAGCGCAGCGGCTCTGCCAGGAGATCGTGCAGCGCGAGTAGCGATCGAGCGCCGGCGCATCGACGCAGACGTAGTCTTCGCCGAGCGCGGCGCGCAGTTCTTCGAGAACGCCTGCGGCGAGCGGCGCGAAACGGTCCGTAAGCTTCATCAGCTTTCCTTTCGAAAAACCGGCGTCAGGGCTTCACCCCCTGCGCAAGATAATAGGCAAGCACCTTGCCGAGATAGGCCTCGGGCGGCGGCAGCGCCAGCCCGTGCGGCGCGAGCAGGCGCTGCGTGCTGGCGTTGGCAAAGCCCTGCTCGGTCGAGAGATAGTCGAGGAAGACCGGCAGCGTCGCGATCGCGCGCCGCGCCGGCTTTGCCATGAAGACAGCGGCAAGCCGCAAAAGCTTCATGAAAACGGCGTTCGGCAGGCGGATCACCGGCGGCAGGCTGCGGCCGGCGCCGGCGAAAGCGCGGCGCACCTCGCCGCGCAAGGCCTCGAGCGCCAGCGCGCCTTGCGGCCCCGAGCAGGCGTGCAGGACGCGGCCGACCGTCGCGGCGCTCGTGCTCGACCAGGCGATCAGCGCGGCGACGTAGTCGGCCGGAACGATGTCGAGGCGGGCGGCGCCGAGCGTCGGACTCAAGCCCGCGGTGCGGCGGCCCGAGAGGAACTCGCAGAGGTGATAGAAAATCTGGAAATGGATGATGCGCCCGCTCACAGTGTCGCCGACGACCATGCTCGGTCGATGCACGGTCAGCGGCAGGCCGCCGTCGGCGGCCTCGCGGATCACCACCTCGGCCTCGGCCTTGGCCTCTTCGTAGGTGTTGTGAAAAGCCCGCGGCGTGCTCAGCCAATCCTCGGCAACGACGCCCGGGCTGCGACCGCCGACGCCGACCGTGCTGACGAACTCGATCTTCTCGAGGCGCGGCGCAGTGCGCGCGAGCGCGACGATGTGGCGCGCCGAGTCGACCGAACAATGTCGCGCCTCTGAGAGCGGCAGATTCATGCGCACGTTGCCGGCGGCGTGGACGATGTGCGTGCACGCCTCGCCGAGCGCCCGATAAGCGTCCTCGTCGAGCGCGAAGCGCGGCTCGGTCGCGTCGCCGCGCAGGGCGGTGACGCGGCGGCGCGTGGCGCCGTCTGCCGCATCGATCTGCCAGAAGCGGAACAACTCCTCGAGGCGCGCGCCCAGCGCTTCGTCGCTCGGCGCGCGTAGCAGCAGGCGGACGCGCGTTTGCGCATCGCGCAGCAGGATGGGGATGAGCGCGCTGCCGATGGCGCCGGTCGCGCCGGTGACGAAATAGGTCTTCATAGGCTGATCAAGAGCGCGAGGCCGTCGCCGCTCGCCGCGTTAAATGGCGTTCCGGCGGACGCGTCGTGGCGCGCCGCGAGTTCGCCGATCAGTTCGCCGTGGCGCGCCGCGATCGCGGCGCGGCGCAGTTTCAAATTACTCGTGAGCTCGCCGCCGCTGATCGTGAACGGCCGCGCCGTCACCGCCAGCGCCGCCGGCCGCAGATAATGCGGCAGGCTTTCCAGCGCGCTCTGCGTTTCGCTGCGCAGGCGACGACCGAGCGCGTCGGCGCCACCCTGCCAGGCCGCCTCGCTGACGACGAGAAGTGCCAGCGGCTGCGCGCGGCCGCTGCCGCAGACGAAGGCCTGCTCGACGCCGGCGACGCGCGCGAGCACGCCCTCGACGCTCGCCGGCGCGACGCGGCGCCCGGTCGAGGTCTTGAAGATCTCGGCCTTGCGGCCGATCAGCGTGACGAAGCCGTCGGCGTCGATGCTGGCAAAATCGCCGCTGTGCAGGAAACCGTCGGCGTCGATGCCCGAGTTCGCGGCGCTTTCGCCGAAGTAGCCGCTGAAGACGCCAGCGCCGCGCACGAGCAGTTCGCCGTCGTCGGCAAGGCGCACTTCGTTGCCGGCGACGACGCGGCCAACGCTGCCGAAGCGGCGGGCATCGCGGCGGTTGGTCGCGATCGGCACGATGTTCTCGCTCATTCCGTAGGCCTCGAAGATGGGCACACCGATCGCGTCGAAGCGCTCGAGCAGCGCCGGCGCAAGCGGCGCCGAACCGCTGATCGTGAAGCGCAGATTCGCACCGAGCAGCGAGCGCAATTTACTGAGCACGAGCGCATTGGCGAGAACCCATTGCAGGCGCAGGGCCGCGCCGATTCGCAACTCGCCGCGCCGCGCGGACGCGTAGCGGTCGCCGACGGCGAGCGCCCAGCGCGCCAGCGCCTTCTGCCACGCCGGTTTGGCGGCGATGCCGGCGTCGATTCCGGCGGCGAGTTTTTCGAAGAAGCGCGGGATGCCGATGAAGACGTGCGGCGAGATCGCGGCGATGACCTGCATCAGCTCGCGCGGGTCGGCGACGTAGTAGGTCTGCGCGGCGCCGCCAATCGAGGCAAAATTGACCATGCGCTGGAACAGGTTGGAGAGGGGCAGCCAGCACGCCTGCCGCGTCTGCCCGTCGACCTCGGGAAAGCTCGCGAGGATCGCCGCCGCGGCGGTGCAGACCTGGCGCTGCGTGTATTCGATGCCTTTCGGCTCGCCGGTCGTCCCCGAGGTGAAGATGATCAGCGCCGGCGCGTCGGGGCGCGCAAGATTTTGCGTTTCGCCCGCGCGCTCGCGGCGCAGCAGCGTCTCGAGCGCGACAACGTCGCTCGCGGCGCCGGGCGCGATGGCGAGGACGAAGCGCAGGTGCTCGCGCTGCGCGCTCGTGAACCTGGCGAGCTGCGCGCCCTCGCCGACGATCAGTCCAGCGAGCTGGCAGCGGCTGGCGATCGCGGCGACGTGTTCGTCGGGTGCGTAGGGGTCAAGGCCGACGGCGACGCCGCCGGCGGCCATGATGGCCATCTGCGCGTAATCCCATTCCTTGCAGTTGGCGGCCATGATGCCGACGCGCTCGCCCGGCGTAAGGCCCAGGTCGGCGAGGCCGGCGGCAAGCGTGGCGACCGCTTGCTGGTACTCGCCCCAAGTCGTCGCCTGCCAGAGGCCGGCGTCCGAACGCTGCCACAGCGCCGGCGCCGGCGCGCTGCGCGCGGCGCGCCACTGCAGCAGGCCGGGGACCGTCCAGCCGGCGGCGTCGCCGAGTGCGGGAATTGCGGCCGCCATGTCAGGCACGGCCCGGCACCGGATCGTAAGCGCCGAAGGGCTGCGTGATGCGCAACTCGTCGGCGTTGAGGCCGAGCCAGTTCAGGCTGCGCGTCACTTCGCGGCCAGGACCGAGGCGATTGCGAATGAGAAAATCGACGAAGGGCGCCATCACGCGCCAGTACTCGAGGCTCGCCTTGCCGTTGCGGATCAGCGCCGAGAACTCGGGCGCGTACGGGTTGTAGCCGAAACTGCGCAGGTCCGAATACATCAGCAGCCAGTTGATCGGGTAGTTGCTGTGGATCGGGCTGGCGTTCTTCGGCGTCGCGACGAGCCCGCGCTCGACGACCTGGCGCATGATCTCCTCCTGATCGTAGGGCCAGGCGTGGAAGGGCGCAAGATAGCGCGGGAACTGCGTTCCCGCCGGGTAGTTGCGCGGGTTGAAGAAGCGGCCGAGTTCGTCGCTCGAAAACTCGCCGCTCGCCGCGAGCGCCGGCGGCGTCCAGTCGGTCGCGCAGATCAGCTCGCGCGAGAACTCGTAGAGCATGCGCTCGGGCTCGGGCTGCCCGGGCGAGTAGCCGGCGAGGACGAGCGGGATGCCCTTCTCAAGCGCGAGCTTGATCGCGTCGCCCTCGAAGAGCGGCGCATAGACGTAGGAAACCGTATAGACGGCGCCGCGCGCCTCCTGGTTGCGCAGCAGGTAACGGAAGGCTTTTTCGTAGAATCCGCGCGCCGGCGAATAGACGAGGTGGTCGATGTCGAGCTTGGCGAGCGTGCGCCGGATGTTGTCCCAGGCGAGCTTCGGAATATTGATGTCGACGGTGAAGGCGAGCACCTTGAGCTTGCGCTCGACCTTCAGTTTATAGAGCAGGTGGATGCTGTCCTTGCCGCCGCTCAGCGGCACCAGGCAGTCGTAGGGGCCCTGGCCGCGACAGTCGGCGAGCGCTTTCTCGAAATCGGCCTCGTAGGCCAGCCGCGCCTCTTCGGCCTGCGCCGCGTCGCGCGCGAGCGCTGCCTTGTCGCCACAAAGATTGCAGATGCCGTCGGCCGTGAAACGGATTCCCGGCACCGGCTCGGGTACCAGGCAGTGCTTGCACCTTCTCATTGTCGCCTCCCAAAGCGCAGGTGGTGAATTCGACGCGCCAGCCGAAACGCCGCCTGCGAATTTCCTTCGCTCGCCGCCTCTCGTGCAGGAACTCGCCGACGGCTGTCTCGCATGAAGGTTGCCCGTGATCATAGCACCTTCGCTTCGCGCTGCCTGTTAGCGCGCACCGTTGTCGTGGCCGCGCAAGCCTTGCCCACACTGCATTAGCGCGCTTTTCGCGATGCCGTTACGCGGCGTTGACGCTCGCCCGAGACCTGCTCTCACCCCCTAATGCTCCTCGCATAGTATGCCAAAAGCAAGAGGTTGTGCGCGGCCGTCCGCGCCGGCTGCCCGGGACCGCCTGGACGTGGCGTACGATTGCGGGCTGCGAGCGGGTTTACACCGGTAGCGCGCAAAGCGGAAAGTGCCTGCTCGCCGCCATGGTGAGGCAAGTTGTCTGCCCAGGCGGGCGGAGGTCGCTTCCTGGAAAGCGGCCGCTAGCCCTGCCCGTAGTACGCGCCGGGGCCGTGCTTGCGGAAGAAGTGCTTCTCGAGAAGATGCTGCGGCATCGCGGGCAGGCTGTTGTCGAGTTGCAAGCTCATGATTGCCATGCGCGCGACGAGTTCGAGGACGGCGGCGTTGTGCACGGCTTCGTCGGCGTTCTTGCCCCACGCGAAGGGGCCGTGATTGGCGACGAGGACGCAGGGCATCTGCGCCGGGTCGATGCTGCCTGCGCGGAAGCGCTCGACGATGGCGAGCCCGGTTTCGGCTTCGTATTCGCCCTGCGTGCGTTGCTGCGAAAGCAGCGCGGTGCAGGGGACTTCGCCGAAGAAGTAATCGGCGTGCGTCGTGCCGAGCGCCGGCACGCCCCTGCAGGCCTGCGCCCAGACCGTGGCCCAGGTCGAATGCGTATGCACGATGCCGCCAATGCCGCCAAAATGCCGATAAAGCTCAACGTGCGTTGGCAGGTCCGATGAGGGCTTCAGCCTGCCTTCGATGACGCGCCCTTCGGCGTCGACGACGACCATGTCGCCGACCTGCATGCGCTCGTAGGGAACGCCGCTCGGCTTGATCACGATGGCGCCGCTGGCGCCGTCCCTGCCGCTGACGTTGCCCCAGGTAAAGTCGACGAGGCCAAGCCTGGGCAGCTCGAGATTGGCGGCAAGAACCTCTTCCTTGAGTGCTTCAAGCATTCCTATATCCCCCCTGTTGCAGGCGCTCGCCCACCCAGCGCCGGGCGAGCGAAATTTCGCGGATCGGGTCGGCGGCCTTCTCGGTCCACATTTCGACCAGGAAGGGGCCGGCGTATTTGAGGCGGTGGAGCGTGCTGAAGCAGGCGACGAAATCGACGCTGCCTTCGCCAAAGGGAACGTCGCGGAAAGCGCCCGCGAAGTTCGGCCCGACCGCCTGCGTTTCCTTGACGTGGATGCCGACGATGTCGTTGATGCCGGCGGCCAGTTCGCGCTCGACGTCGTTGCCCCAGGCGGAGAGATTGCCAATGTCGGGATAGACCATGAACCAGGGCGAGGGCAGGCGGCTCTTGAGCTCGAGAAACTTCGTGATCGAATTCATGAAAGGCGTATCCATGATTTCGAGCGCCAGCGTCACCTGGAATTCCGCTGCGAGCGCGAGCGCGCGCTCCATTCCCTCGTAATAGCGCTGACGCGAGTCGCGCGTCGTCGCTTCGTAATAGACGTCGTAACCGGCGAGCTGGATGACGCGGATGCCGGTATCGCTCGCGAAGCGGATCGCCTTTTCCATGAACTCGGCGGCCTCGCGGCGGACCGCCGGGTCGGCGCTGCCGAAGGGAATCTTGCGGTGGCCCGAGAGGCACATCGACGGCACCGGCACGCCGCATTCGCGCGACGTGCGAAAGAAGGCGAGGCGCTCGGCGAGCGACCAGTCGAGGCGCGCCATGCGCTCCGGCGTCTCATCGACCGACAGTTCGAGAAAGTCGTACCCTGACTGGCGCGCAGCAGCGAAGCGATCGACCCAGGAGAGGTCTTTCGGCAAGGCTTTCTCGTAAATACCAACCGGGTTTTCCATCGCTCTTCCCCCTTTCTTCGCGAGCAGTTTAGATTCAGCGTGCTCGAAAGTAAAGCGGGAAACGCACAAAGTGATCGTTATGGCGATGCTTTTGACTTCTTTGCCGGGCCTGGCTCGCCGTAGCGACCGCCCGACAAACTCGCCTGATTCGACGCAATATATTGTTTATTAAGGAAAGAAATTTACAAAAAAATTTCTTGCAATGCGCGACAATTTGACTATAGAATAGTTTCCTAAATGATCATATTGATCGTTTTGCAGCTTCGAACGACGCATCATCACGGGGGGTATAAAAATGGCAAAGGCAAGATGGATGGCGACCGCGGTCGCGCTGCTCACGATGGCCTGCGGCGCGGTGAATGCGCAGACCGCGTACAAGATCGGTTACCTGCCGAGCACGGTCGGGCAGGCGCTGACGCAAGCCTGGCGCGTTGGCGCCGAGAGCGTCGTCAAGGCGCAGCCGAACGTCAGCATGCAGGCGCTCGACGCGCAGATGAAGGCGGAAATCCAGGTGACGATGATGGACGACTTCATCAACCAGGGTTACAACGCCATCCTGCTGCAGCCGATCGACGCCGCGGCGCTGACGGCGAGCGTCAAGAAGGCCGAGAGCAAGGGCATCCACGTCATCACCCTCAACACCGACACGATGCTGCCGCACGCCGCCTGCGTGACGATGGACGACACCGGCGCCGGCTACCTCGTCGGCGAGACGATCGGCAAGTCGCTCGGCGGCAAGGGCAACGTCGCCATCCTGCAATCGCCGCCGGGCGCGCAGGCCGGCGTCGAGCGCGAGAAGGGCTTTCGCGCCGCGATGGCCAAGCTCTATCCCAACATCAAGATCGTCGGCGCGCAGAACGCCGCCTGGAACAAGGACAAGGCGATCGAGATCATGAACAGCTTCCTGCAGGTGAACAAGGAGCTCGACGCGGTCTTCGCGGTGAACGACAACATGGCCGAAGGCGCGATGATCGCCGCCGAATCGGCCGGCCGCCTCGGCCAGATCAAGATCTGGGGCTTTAACGGCCAGAAGAGCACGCTGGCGCTGATCGAGCAGGGCAAGATCACCGGCACCGCCTATACCAACGCCTACAACCAGGGCGCGACGGCGGCCAAATACGCGGTCGACCTGCTCACCGGCGCCAAGAAAAAGGGTGCCAAGACCGAGATCATCACCGTCCCGCCGTTTGCCGCGATGAAGGATACGGTGGCCCAGATCAAGGCCGAGGATCGCTGGTAGGCGCAGGCAAGAGCTGCAGCCAGGCTGAAGCGGATTTCAGCCTGGCTCTTCGCCTCAACGACGCCTCAACGAAAAATCCATCGGAGAACCATCGTGTCGGTCAGCGCCATACGACGACTCATCCTCATCGGCTTGCTGATCAGCATCGCCGGCGCCCTATCGCTTGCCAATCCGAGTTTCCTGACCGTCGATAACCTGATGACGCTGCTCCAGGAAGCATCGCTTACCGGCATCGTCGCAGTCGGCTTCACGCTGATCCTGATCACCGCCGGCATCGACATGTCGATCGGCGCGGTGATCGCCATCACCTCGATGGTCTGCATCAACTTCATTTCCTACACGACGCTCTCGGCCTGGGTCTTCATCCCGATCGCGCTCGCCGGCGGCTGCGCGATCGGCTGGGTCAACGGTTTCTTCATCACCCACTTCAAGCTGCCTGAATTCATCGTCACGCTGGCGACGCGCGGCATTCTCGCCGGCCTCGCGCTGATCGCCGCGGTGAAAGACGAGCAGGGTTTCGTCAAGAACGTCTTCATCCAGGACGAAGTCTTTCTCGCCTTCGGCGAGACGATCGGCCCGGTCTATATCGTCACCATCGTCTTCTTCGTGCTCGCCGCGTGCACGCAGTTCTTCCTCAAGCGCACGCGCGCCGGAACCAACGTCTATGCCACCGGCGCCAATATGAGCGCGGCGCGCCTCTCGGGCATCAATACCGACCGCACGCTGATCGGCGTCTACATGTTCTCGGGCTTTTGCGCCGCTCTCGCCTCGATCTTCCTCTCGGCACGCATGATGACGGCGATGCCCGAGTTCGGCATCGGCTCGGAGATGGACGTCATCGCCTCGGTGATCATCGGCGGCACGCCCTTTACCGGTGGCGTCGGCGACATCTGGGGGACGGTGATCGGCACGCTCTTCCTGGCGCTGATCAAGAACGGCATTTTAAAGCTCGGTCTTTCGCCCTACATCCAGCCGATCGTCATCGGCGGCATCATCGTCGTCGTCGTCGTCCTCGACGTCTGGTACAAGGGCTTCGCCGAAAAGCGGGCGCAGCGCATCGCGCGCCAGAACCAGATGCAGGCCGGAGAGCGCGCATGAACGACCGCCTTCCCGACGACGTGCTGCTCGACTGCCGCGCGATCGACAAGAACTACAACGGGCCGATGGTCCTCTCGGCGGTCGATTTTTCCTTGAAGCGCGGCGAGATCCACGCACTCGTCGGCGAGAACGGCGCCGGCAAGTCGACGCTGATCAAGATCGTCACCGGGATCACCAACCGCAACGCCGGAACAATCGTCTTCGAAGGGCAAAGCATCCCCGTCGAACACAGCAAGATCGCCTCCGAAAAGCTCGGCATCGCCGTCATCTACCAGGAACTCTCGCTGATCCACGGCATGACCGTCGCGCAGAACATCTTCCTGACCAAGGAGCCGCTGCTCGCCGGCCTGCCGATCATCGACGTCAAGAAGATGAACGCCATGGCGCAGGCGATGATCGACAAGTACGGCTTCGAGCTCAAGGCCACCGACGTCATCGACAAGCTGCCGATCGCCCAGCGGCAGACGGTCGAGATCCTGAAAGCGCTGTCGAACAAGGCCTCCCTGATGATCATGGACGAGCCGACGAGTTCGCTGACCGCGACCGAAAGCGAGCGCCTGTTCGAGATCATCCGGCTGCTCAAGAGCGAGGGCATCACCGTCGTCTATATCTCGCACCGCATGGAGGAAGTCTTTGCCCTCTCCGATCGCGTCACCGTGCTGCGCGACGGGCGCAAGGTCGCCGTGCTCGAGAAGGAGCAGATCAGTCCGGCCGAAATCATTCGCCTGATGATCGGGCGCACGCTCTCGGACAACGAATCGCATCACCGGATGGAGAAGAAGGACGGCGAAGTCGTCCTCGAGGTGAGCAATCTGTGCTGCGCCGGCAAGCTGAAAGACGTCTCGTTCAAGGTGCATAAGGGCGAGGTGCTCGGCTTCGGCGGCCTCGTCGGCTCGGGCCGCACCGAACTCATGCGCGCGATTTACGGTATTGATCCGATCGATAGCGGCGTCGTCACCTACCTCGGCAAGCCCTACGTCCCGTCGGTCGAGCGCTCGATCGCCGGCGGCTACGGTTTCGTCCCCGAGGAGCGCCGGCTGCAGGGCATCATGGGCGGCATCTCGATCACCGGCAATATCGGCATCGCCAACCTCGACACGATCCGCAGTCGCGGCGGCGTCATCGACGCGGCGCGCGAACTCGAGCGGGCGAACAAGGCGATTTCGCTGCTCAACGTGAAGCCGGCCGACCCCGACGTCCTCGTCGGCAACCTCTCGGGCGGCAACCAGCAAAAGGTCGTCGTCGGCAAGTGGCTGATCCGCGACTTGAAGCTCCTCATCGTCGACGAGCCGACGGTCGGCGTCGACATCGGCGCCAAGGAAGAGATGTACCAGACGATCGAACGCCTGGCGCAGGCCGGCGTGGCGATCATCGTCGTCTCCTCGGACCTGCCCGAGCTGACGCGCCTCTCGGACCGCATCATCGTCCTGCGCAAGGGCCGGGTGATCAGGGAATTTACCGAAGGCGTCGTCAGCGAAGAAGAGGTTCTGCGCGCGGCGTCGGGAATCGTGGAAGGCGGTGTGCAATGAACCAGTCCAGACTGCGCCAGCGGCTCGTCGAATTCCGGCTCTTCGGCATCCTGCTTCTCGTCATGCTCGCGCTCTCGCTGATGTCCGACCGCTTCCTGACCGTCGACAACCTGACCAACGTGCTCTGGTCGGTGTGCCTGATCGGCATCATGGCGAGCGGCGCGATCTACGCGCCGATCACCGGCGGCATCGACCTCTCGGTCGCCTCGATCGCCGCGCTCGCCGGCATCATCACCAACGTGCTGATGAACGTCTATGGCCTGCACTGGCTCATCAGCATCGCCATCACGCTGCTCATCGGCGTCCTCATCGGCTGGGTGAACGGCGTCGTCACGACGCGCTTCCTGGTCCCCGCCTTCATCGTCACGATGGCCGCCAAGACCTACCTCTTCGGTATCGCCATGCTCGTCTCGAACGGCGACCAGATCACGATCATGCAGCCGCCGGAATTTCTCGCCATCGGCGTCGGCAAGTTCCTCGGCATCCCGATCCCGATCTACATCATGGTCGTCCTCGCGCTCGCCAGCCACTTCCTGCTCAAGAAAACGGTGTTCGGCCGCCAGTGCATCGCGGTCGGGGCCAACGAAGTCGCGGCCAAGCTCTCCGGCGTCAATCCCGATCGCACGCGCATCATCGTCTACATCATCTCGTCGGTGACCGCGACGATCGCCGGCATCGTCATGGCCTCGCTCACCCAGCAGGCCTACGCGATGAACGCCACCGGTTACGAGCTCGACGTGATCACGGCGATCGTCGTCGGCGGCACCAGCCTGATGGGCGGCAACGGGTCGGTCGCCGGCGCGCTGATCGGCGCGATCATGGTCGGCTTCATCAACAATGGCTTGAACCTCCTCGACATGCCGTCGGCCTTCCACCCGATCGCCACCGGCATCGTCATCCTCGCCGCGCTGATCCTCAACCAGGGCGTCAGCTTGCCGAAGATTTTCCGCAAGCAGCTCGGCGTCGGGAGGGCGGCGGAAGCCGTAAAATAGCGAGTCCTGGGAGGGACGCGCTTTAGTGCCCGTCCCTTTCCTCACTTGCCACGGTGACGCAAATGACCTTCGCCAAGCCCTTCGTTTTTGTTCGCATGCCGGAGCTCCATTTTGGCGCCGGCAAGCTCGCCGAACTGCCGCAACTGATCGCCCGGCGCGGCCGGCGCATTGTGCTCGTCACCGGCGCCGGTTCCTTCGTGCGCTCGCCGCAGCACGCCAGACTGATCAGCGCGCTCACGCAGGCGGGCGTCGAAACGCACGGCGTCGCCCTTGCCGGCGAACCGTCGCCGAGCTTTGTCGACGGCGTCGTCGATGCTTATCGCCACCAGGGCATCGCTTGCGTCGTCGCCATCGGCGGCGGCAGCGCGATCGACGCGGGCAAGGCGATTTCGGCGATGCTGCCTTCTGCCGGCAAGGTCGCCGACTACCTCGAAGGCCGCGAGACGAGGCAGCACGACGGCACGAAGCTTCCCTTCATCGCCGTGCCGACTTCGTCGGGAACCGGCGCCGAGGCGACCAAGAACGCCGTCATCAGCGAGGTTGGCGCCAACGGTTTCAAGAGTTCGCTGCGCCACGACAACTTCGTCCCCGATCTCGCGCTGATCGATCCGGAACTCATGCGCTCGTGCCCGCCGGCGGTGACCGCCGCGTGCGGGCTCGACGCGCTCACGCAGTTGCTTGAGTCCTACGTTTCGAGCAAGGCTTCGCCGCTCACCGACGCGCTCGCGCTCGACGGCCTCGCGAACATCGGCGCCGCTTTTCTGCGCGCCTGCGAGAGCGGCGAGAGCGACGTCGAGGCGCGCAGCCAGATGGCTTACGCGGCTTTTCTTTCCGGCGTCACGCTCGCCAACGCGGGCCTCGGCGTCGTCCATGGCTTTGCCGGCCCGATCGGCGGTTTCTTCGCGATGCCGCACGGCGAAGTCTGCGGAACGCTCGTCGGCGCGGCGACGCGAGCGACCATTGCAGCGCTCGCGACCGACCCGGTAAAGAGCCGCACGGCGCTCGAAAAATACGCGCGCGCCGGCGCCATCCTCGCGCAGCGGTCAGCGGGATCGACGACGGAGGACTGCCGTTTGCTCGTCGCCACGCTCGAGGAATGGATCGCCCGCGCCGCGATTCCGCGCCTTGGCGCTTACGGGGTGAGCCGTGCCGATTTCGCGAGAATCCTCGACAAGTCGAACAACAAGAACAGTCCCGTGACGCTTACCCGCGACGAAATGGCCGCCATCCTCGAAGCGCGCTTGTAGAGCTTTTCGCATCGCTTTTTGCAGGAGCCCGATTTATCGGGCGAGGGCTTTGGTGATTCGCGAAAGCCGTATCGCTTCTTGTAGGAGCCCGATTTGTCGGGCGATACGACCCCCTGTATGTCACCGCCGCATCGCGCAGCAGAGCTGCGCTCCTACAAAGGCGTGGTCTGCATCGCCCGGCGACGCTCATCGGGCGATAGGGCTTTGGCGGTTCGCGAAAGCCGCATCGCTTTTTGTAGGAGCCCGATTTATCGGGCGATATGACCTCTGTACATCACCGCCGCATCGCGCAGCAGAGCTGCGCTCCTACAAAGGCTTGGGTTGCATCGCGGCGAAGCCAGGCGCCCGCGGGCTCTCTCCATGCGATCGGCGTCGCTGCGGCCTGCGCAGCTTGCGACCGGTATAATCCGGGGCTGTCCCGATGAAGCCTCGCCATGTCTGATCTGCTTGCCAACTTGAATCCCGAACAACTTGCCGCGGTGACGCTGCCGCCGCAGCACGCGCTGATCCTGGCCGGCGCCGGGAGCGGCAAGACGCGGGTGCTGACGACGCGGATCGCCTGGCTCCTGTCGACCGGACAGGCGGGGCCGCACCAGATCCTCGCGGTGACTTTCACCAACAAGGCGGCGAAGGAAATGCTCGCGCGCCTTTCGGCGATGCTGCCGATCAACATCCGCG
Organism: uncultured Propionivibrio sp.; assembly: GCA_964485725.1. Lineage (GTDB taxonomy): Bacteria > Pseudomonadota > Gammaproteobacteria > Burkholderiales > Rhodocyclaceae > Propionivibrio. Next base: position 62,085 of record CAZALA010000006.1, read on the forward strand.
GCATGTGGATCGGCACTTTCCACGGCCTGTGCAACCGCCTGCTGCGCGCGC
>CAZALA010000007.1:0-57279 GCA_964485725.1 uncultured Propionivibrio sp.
TCGGTGGAATTTCGTCGTTCGCCGCGCGCTCGCCCTTCGGCGTAGAATCTCGCGGTCCTTCGTGTCTTTGCCGCCGATTTTCTCATGCCGCCACGTTTTCCCCACGAGCTTTTCGCGCCGCCTCGCCCGATGAATCGGGCTCCTACATTCTCTGTAGGAGCGCAGCTGCGCTGCGCGATCGGGCACATGATCCGCGCGACGGTGCCGCCTCGCCCGATGACTCGGGTTCCTGCACGGCGGCGAGCGGGATTCCGCGATGCCTGAGGATCGGCTGCACGAAGCGGCGCGCGACTACGGCATCGCGGCGGCCGACTGGGTCGACCTTTCCGGCGCGGTCAATCGCGAGCCCTATCCCGTGCACCCGATCGACCCGTCGGCCTGGCAGCGCCGAAGCGACGACGATGAGGGGCTCGAGCGCGCCGCCGCCGATTATTACGGCAACGACCGCCTGATCGCCTTGCCGGGGCCGCGCGCCGCGATCGCGCTCGTGCCGACGCTCTTCAAGCCGCTGACGATCGCCTGCCTGCCGCCTGTCAGCGAGGCCCACGCGCGGGCGTGGGAGGGCGCCGGCCACAAGTTGCGCCGCCTGCCGAGCCTCGCCCGGGCGCTTGCCGCGGCGACGCCGAACATCCTCGTCAGCGACGCTAGCGATCATTCGGTCTCAGCGGACGTTCTGCTCGCCGCGGCCGACACGCTGCGCGGGCGCGGCGGTTTCCTGATCGTCGACGAGCGCTTTGCCGATGCGGAGGCGCAAGCTTCGCTCGCCGCTTGCGCCGGGGGCGAGCGCGCGCCCAACCTCATCGTCCTGCGTTCGCTCGACGCTTTCTTCGGCCTTGCCGGCGCGCGCGTCGCTTTCGTTCTTGCCGCGCCGGAAAAACTCGAGCGCCTGCGCAGCATCGTCGGCAACGATGCGCTCGCGCCGCCTTCGCGCGCCGTCGCCCGCCAGGCGCTCACTGACGCCGCCTGGCAAGCGTCGACGCGAAGCGCGCTCGCGCAGGCCTCGCAACGGCTCGCGCAGATGCTTGCGCCGCACGGGCCGGTCGTCCGCAACGCGCTCTTCTGCAGCTTGAAGCTTCCGCAAGCCGCGCTCGATGCGCTCTTCGATCGGCTCGCCCGGCGCGCGATCCTGACGCGCCGCCTGAAAACGCCGGCGAGCCTGCGCTTGGCGCTGCCGCGCGGCGAGGACGAATGGCAGCGGCTCGCCGCCGTCCTCGCCCAGTGGACGAGCCCCCATGCATAAATTCCTTGCTGCGCTAGTGCTGTCGCTGCTGCTCGCTGCCGCGCACGCCGAAGTGAAAGTGACCGACGACAGCGGCGTCAGCGTGCGCCTCGCGCAGCCGGCGCAGCGCATCATCACGCTCGCGCCGCACCTCGCCGAAACGGTGTACGCCGCCGGCGCCGGCGACAGGCTCGTCGGCAGCGTCGATTTCAGCAACTACCCGGAAGAAGCGAAAAAGCTGCCGCGCGTCGGCAGCTACGCGAGCATCAACCTTGAAGCCGTCGCCGCCCTGAAGCCCGATCTCATCATCGTCTGGCTGAGCGGCAACGTTCCCGCGCACGTCGAGCAGCTGCGCGTGCTCGGCCTGCCGATTTACGTCTCGCAGCCCAACCGCATCGACGACATCGCCGCCGAAATCGAGCGCATCGGCGCACTCGCCGGAACGAGCCGCGTCGCCGATGCAGCGGCCGCGCGCTTTCGCGAGCGCCTCGCCGCGCTGCGCAAGAGCTACAGCCATAAACCGCTCGTGCGCACCTTCTACCAGGTGTGGAACCAGCCGCTCGCCACCGTCGGCGGCAAGCAGATCATCTCCAATGTCATCAGCCTTTGCGGCGGCGAGAATGTCTTCGCCAAACTCGACAGCCTCGCCCCCATCGTCACCGTCGAAGCCGTGATCGCCGCCAACCCGGAAGCGATCGTCGCGAGCGGAATGGACGAGTCGCGCCCCGAATGGCTCGACGACTGGCGGCGCTGGAAAGCGATCACCGCGGTGGCGCGCGACAACCTCTTCTTCGTGCACCCCGACCTCATTCAGCGCCACACCCCGCGGCTTCTCTCCGGCGCCGAGCGGCTCTGCCAGGAGCTCGACAGCGCGCGCGCGCGTCGCCCCAAGCGTTAGCGCCCGCCACCCGCACCGGGGCCGCGATGGACGAAAGAGGCCAAAACCGCTATGCTTCGCAACCTCCACGCGCCCGTAGCTCAGCTGGATAGAGTGCCACCCTCCGAAGGTGGAAGTCGCACGTTCGAATCGTGTCGGGCGCGCCAAATATTAAAAGCCGCTGATTTCTTGATGAAGTCGGCGGCTTTTTTCATTTCACCGGACAGGACGACCCTGGGCAATGCGCCGCCCGGCAGCCTTTGAGCAGGGCCTTTCTTGACTTCCTGGACCTCGTCAATACAATGTACGTATGATCAGGTTCGAGTGGGATCCGGCCAAAGGCGCAGCAAATATCAAGAAGCATGGCGTCTCCTTCGAGGAAGCGCAGTCTGTTTTCTATGACGAGTTTGCTGTCCAGTTTCTCGACGAAGAGGAGCGTTTTCTCCTCTTGGGAATGAGCTCTGGCGGGCGCCTGCTACTTGTTTGCCACTGCGAGCGTCATGCGGGCAACACCATTCGCATCATCTCTGCACGAAAGGCCACCAGGACTGGAAGCACGTTTTATCGAAGTGAGTAGCCATGAAATCTGAATATGATCTTTCAAAGATGAAGTCGCGTAAGAACCCTTACGCATCAAAACTGAAGAAGCCAGTCACCATGCGTCTTTCCGAGGACGTCGTTGCCTATTTCAAAGGCATGGCTGTCGAGGCCGGTGTTCCTTATCAGAGCCTTATTAATCTTTACCTCCGCGATTGCGTGATACAGCGTCGACAAGTACAAATCGTTTGGCCGGCAAAGGCAGCGCCCTGAGCATCAGCTGACAATCTGGGGGCGACTTTCACACGACTTGAAATCGCTGCCGAGTTTCGTCGTCTCGGGCGCGCCACATTTCAGAAGCCGTCGATTTCTCGCGAAGTCGGTGGCTTTTGCATTTCGCTATCTCGGATGAATCTCGGCACAGTTCGGCGATTGGCGAAACCGTCGTTCTCGAATGGCGGCTTTGCGTCTCCCCTGTCAGACGCGAATTACCGGCCAAGAGCGGTCTATCATCATTCCCTCCTTGCGGTCACTCAGAGGTCGGCGCCACTCTTATTGCGAGACTTGTTGCTAGCATATAATGCTGTGCGCGCGCAGGCATGAAGCCAAATCGGATCGCCCTACAACTTGAAGAAAAGGCGAACAAATGAGGAAAGTAATCAAAGCCAGTTTCGCCCTGAGCCTTCTTCTGACCTTCGTCTTTTCGACAGCGCTGGCGCAACAAATCGCTCCGGCCGGCGAAAAAATCGGGGTCGACGCACAGGGAACGGCGATTTATCAAGTCCCGTCGAATGGCATCAGGATTGGCTACAAGCTGCTCGGCGCGGGGCAGCCGCTGGTCATGATCGTCGGCCTCGGCAACGCCATGGACTTTTGGCCGCAAGAGCTCGTCGCCACCTTGGCCGCACACTATCAGCTGATCATCCTCGACAACCGAGGCGTGGGGCACACCAGCGTCAATGACGAGCCGTTCAGCTATCAGCTTTTCGCCGACGACGTGATCGGAGTGCTCGACGCACTGGGCGTGAAGAAAACGCATGTGCTCGGTTTCTCGATGGGCAGCGTGACCACGCAGAAATTGCTCTTCGAATATCCACAGCGCTTCGCCAAGGCTGTCATCTACGCGACCTCGACCGACGGCAGCAAGGTCGCTGCCATCCTCAAGGACCAGGTTCCCGCGGACCCGATCATCCGGCGCCAGATCGAAGCGACGACGCACTGGAAATCTCCGCTCGAGAAGGCGCCGGGTATCGCCAACGACGTCATGTTCATCGTCGGAACGGCCGATCAGGTCGTCGGCACTGACAGTTCCAAGATGCTTGCCGCTGCGGTGCCAGGGGCGTGGCTGGTTCAGTTCAAGGGCGCGACCCATGGCCTGATGATCGAAAAACCGGCGGCCTTCGCGCGCATCGTCCTGACTTTCCTGGAACAGCCCTAAGCGAGCGCCCTTTCTCCGCCGAGCCCCGTGGATATCGGGCGAGCTACACTTCGACACACTGAAAAGATCTGGAGCCATGGCGGACATGCAAGACAAATCATTGATCGACACCAGCTGGCGGCAAGTCGGCGCTTTCGCTGCGCATTGGCTGGCGCACCGCTATAGCGTGCTGTTCTATGCGTTGTCTCTGACGCTCATTGCCTTTCCCCTGCTCGCGGCTTTGGGCCTCGACCAGACGCCGCTTTTTGTTTTCGTCTCGCTCAGCCTCGCGGTGGCGCTGGCCGGCATGAGCAACCGCCATGTGTCGCGCCTGCTCCTGGCCCTGCTGCTCGGACTGCTTGCATTTCTCGGCGTTGCAGGGGCCCTGGATCTGCACCGGATGATCCCGGCAAGCACGGCGGCCCTCGTCGTGCTGGGTTTCATTGCCGGAGTCGATACCGTACGGGTGGCGATGAAATCAAGCCAGGTCGATGCCGAGCTGCTGTACGCCGCATTGAGCGTCTATCTGCTGATTGGCCTCTTGTTCGCGGCCCTTCACTGTGCGGCCGCGCTGGCATCGCCCGACGCCTACCTCCTGCCGCAGGGCGAACTCCTCTCCCTGCACACCGGGATTTATTTCAGCTTCTCCACCCAGACCACGCTGGGTTATGGCGACATCCTGCCCAAGAGCGATCTGGCGCGCGGCCTGGCGATGGTGCAGGGGATCATCGGGCAACTCTATCTCGCTGTCATGGTCGCCCGGCTGGTGGGTCTATACGTGTCGAGCACGGCGAGGAGAGGCGGGGATGAAGTTGAAGCGGGTTATCAGCAGGCCCGACGCAAGTAATTGGTGCATCGCGAGAAAGCGTTACTTGAACACCCGGTGGATTCGACATGGCGCGCATTCCTCGCACAGCGTATTCTCACTATTGACTCAGCATTGCTTCAGTTTGATCAATGACGAATTGACAGAGGAGGGGTTGCTCGAATGGATCAAGGAGAACAAGGCTCAGCGGAGCAATCGCCCGCAGATGATGAGGTGCTGCCATCGCCCGAGCGTCGACAGTTTCTGGGCGCGGCCAGGGCGACCCTTGGCGTGACGGCCTTCGGTGGATTGGCTGCGTGTGCCGTCCAATCAAATATGGTATATGCCGCCACGTGCGGCAATACCACGGCTTCAACTCGCCACAAGTTGCCGACGAACGTCAGGACGACGATCGACGAAACCGTTGTGCCGGTTCCCGTTGCGGCCGGGGCGCCCAAACTGCTGCCCAATGAGGTCGCAAAATTTGCGCCCAATGGTTATGGGGTGTGGAAAAAAGGCGCAGGGCTGGCCGTGGAAAAGAGATGGGATCTGCTGCCTAAGGCGTATCCGTCCGCAGCGGGAAAAGTCACCAGGGTGGCGAGGCTGGTCCGGTTTTTTTCGATGACCGACATTCACATCACCGACTTCCAGTCGCCGGCTCAGACGATCAATTTCGGGATGGCGGCGCAGCCCGGCATGTCCTCTGCCTATTCGCCCGTAATTCCCTATACCACCCATGTCCTGGACGCTGCGATCCAGACCGTTAATGCCCTGCACAAGAAGGATTCATTCGACTTTGGCCTTTTCCTGGGCGATGCCATCAACAACTGCCAGCACAATGAGCTGCGCTGGTACGTGGACCTTATTGACGGCGGCGAGATCAATCCCAATTCAGACACGAAGTCGAAAGCCTCGACGTCCTTTGCTCGCCCATACAATGCCGCCGGATTGGATAAATCGATCCCCTGGTATCAGGTTCTCGGCAATCACGACCATTTCTGGAGTGGCGTCGAAATCCCCAACGATTACATCAAGGAGGCGATGGTCGGCGCGAGCGTCCTCAATGTGGGCGATGTGGTCAGAACCAACGACTTGAACAGTCGTGGCTTCTACATGGGGGTTGTCGATGCCAGTTCGGAGGACGCCGTCGTCGTGAACTACGGCGCTGTCAGCCACTACCCTTCGCCGCCCAAGGTGACCGCTAATCCGCATCGCTTCTGTCTTTCCCGAAACCAATGGATGGCGGAGTTCTTCAATACCCATTCAAGTCCGGTCGGGCATGGGTTTTCGCAGGAAAACGTCAGAACCGGTTTCGCGTGCTATTCGTTTGAACCGAAGAAAAATCTGCCGCTGAAGGTCATCGTTCTCGACGATACCAACGGTGACAACTCCAAACAGGGGAACGGCGCCCTCGGTGCGCTCGACCCGGAGCGCTTCAATTGGCTGGTGAGGGAATTGGACAAGGGGCAGGCCGAAGGCAAGCTGATGATCGTTGCCGCCCATGTGCCCGTCGGGGTCAGTGTGCCGCAATTCTCGATGTGGGACAGCGCTTCCTCGCCCGCGGAAAACGACCTGATCGCCAAGCTCCATACGTATCCGAATCTGATCTTGTGGGTCGCCGGGCACCGTCACTACAACACGGTCACGCCGCTGCCATCGCCCGACCCGAGCCGCCCCGAGCTTGGCTTCTGGGGCGTTGAGACCGCATCCTTGCGCGACTTCCCTCAGCAATTCCGTTGTTTCGATCTCGTGCTCAATGACGACAAGACGCTGTCTATTTTGGCAATCAACGTCGATCCAGCGGTCGCCCCCGGATCTCCGGCAGCGAAATCGCGTTCGTATGGCATTGCCACGGCATCAATCTTCAATTCGTGGCCGACGAATCCGCCAACGGGAGCGTACAACAGCGAACTTGTCGTGACATTGACGCCGGAAATGCAGGCGAAGCTGCGGCTACCCGGCCCTGCAATCAGCAGCTAATTGTTTCCGGGCCTCGGGAATCAGCTTTCGTTGCGCGGATTTGGAGAAGAGGAAAGCATCAGCTTTCCGTCTCCTCTATTCCGCCGCTAGACACGACAAGTAGTAGAACGGTCCGTCCGTCGAGCTACTTGGGCATCAATACCGTGTCGATCACATGAATGACCCCGTTGCTCGCCATCACATCGGTGCTGACGACCTTGGCATTGTTGACCTTGACGCCGCCGTCCTTCGTGATCTGCACCTTGCTCCCCTGTACCGTCACGACGTCTCCGGCCTTTACATCCTTGGCCAGGACCACGCCAGGTACGACGTGATAGGTCAGTACGGCGGAGAGCTTCGCCTTATCCTTGAGTAAGGCGTCAAGATCCGCTTTGGGAATCTTGGCAAAGGCTTCATCCGTCGGTGCAAAGACAGTGAACGGGCCTTTGCTCTTGAGCGTTTCGACGAGGCCGGCCGCCTGAACCGCCGTTACCAGGGTCTTGAAGCTGCCGGCGGCGACGGCCGTATCGACGATGTCCTTGTCGGCGGCCGTGGCGGTCAAACTCAAAAGCGCGAAGGAAGCGGCGCACAGGGCAGATTTGATTCGGAATTTCATGGGTTCTCCTAGGTTAAGAATGCCTCGTCGAAAGAACGAGCGGCAAGAGATTGTCGTCTCTTTGTCTAGGACAAACGGACGAGAGTTGAGTTCCGTGAAATTGCGTTTACAGCCAGACACACGCGCTCGACCGCGGCAATGGGGGCATGCTCGATCCCGTCTTAACGCCGCCTTGTCTGGTCGGAGAGGCGTTTTCGCTCTGGCGCGCCAGCCTGTTAGAAACTCGCCCGCCCCCGAAGCCCAGGATAAAGATATTATGCGCTTCCTATTGGAGATTTAATAATGTCCAAGACAAAAGGCCAATTTTCTTGTAAGATGTTTTTCACGTCCGAGTTTTTCTCATCGATTGGCTGACAATCTTGTCCAGAACAATATGAATACTCTTAACTTCAGCATTGCTGCCGTCGAACGTGACACAGGGCTGTCGAAAGATGTCCTGAGGATGTGGGAACGCCGCTATGGCTTCCCCGTGCCGGACCGCGACGCCAATGGCGAAAGAAGCTACCCGGTCGACCAGGTCGAACGCCTGCGCCTGATCAGGCGCCTGATGGATCAAGGACATCGGCCGGGCAAACTGATCGCCGCACGCGCGGAAGAACTGCGCGAGATGGCGCCGCGTCAATCACCGCCGCGCGGCTCCGAGAGCGTTGCCGCCGCCGAAGACCTTGATGAATTGCTCGCCCTGATCAAGCAGCATGACGGTGCCGGTTACCAGCAAGCCATGCAGCAGCGGCTTGCCCGCAAGGGCTTGCAGCTTTTTGTCCAAGATACCGTCGCGCCGCTCACTCGCCGTGTCGGCGAGGCGTGGGAGGACGGAAGTTTCGAAGTTTTCGACGAGCATCTATTTACGGAACTGACCAAGCGTTTGCTTCGCCAGGCCATTGCTGCGCTGCCCGGCGGCAACCGCCGCCCGCGCATTCTCATGACCAGCGTGCCGGAGGAGTCGCACCTTCTCGGACTGCTCATGGCCGAAGCACTGTTTGCCCTTGAGGGGGCTGAATGCATTCCGCTCGGGACCCAACTGCCACTCGCGGATATCGGACGCGCTGCCATCGCCCATCAGGCCGATGTCGTCGCCCTTTCCTTTTCAACTGCCTTTCCGCAACGCCAGATCCCCCGCCTGCTGCAGCAGCTGCGAACGGCACTGCCTTCGCAAATCGCTCTTTGGGTCGGTGGCGGGGGTATCCGCCGGCTTGCGCAAATGGACAGTGTGCTGTTGCTGGCCACGCTTGACGGGCTCGCTCCGGCTCTCGCGGACTGGCGCGCCGCGCACCCGCACCGATCCAAACCCTGAGCAGCGGCGATGGGATCGCCTCCTGTCGCCGAATGGGCGGTCATCTTCACGACTTCTCGGCCGTCAGGAACTCGATCACCGATGCCCACCAGCTTGCATCGATCCGGCTCGTCCAGTCGTTGTGGCCGGCGCCCGGAACGACCCACAGCCGTTTGGGGGCGGCCGCGCTGTCGTACAGCCGGCGGCCAAGTTGCGCCGGCACGACCTCGTCATGCTCTGCGATGACCACCGCCAAACGACCGCGAAAGCCGTGCAGGTTGGCGACGCTGTCGTAGCGGTCGCGCAAAAGCAGGCTTGCCGGCAGCCACGGATAGTGATGCGCGGCGACGTTCGCGATGCTGTCCCAGGGCGTGATCAGCAGCAAGGCATCGACCTCGCTCTTTCTTGCCACCGCCGCGGCGACGCCGGCGCCAAGCGATTCTCCGGCGAGCAGCAAGGGCCCGGAAAACTGCTGGCGGGCGAGCGCGAGCATGGTCGCCGCATCAGCCACGAGCGCGGCTTCGCCGAGTTCTCCCGGGCGCGAACCGTAAGCCGGATACTCGGCGAGGATCACGCGCAGGCCGAGCCGGGTGAGCTGCCGCGCATAGTCTTCGCGCTGCCCGGCGCGCCCGGCGTTGCCGTGGAAGAGCACGAGCGTGCCGCGTGCCTTTGTCTCGGCTTCGCGCAGCAGGCCGCGGTAATCGTTCTCGTCCGGCCAAGGCTTCAGAGCACGCTGGCGCGCATCGGCCAGCACCTCCTGGCGCGACGGGTTCTCGGGAAAATAGATCAGACTGTTCTGAAACACTGCGAGACCTCCGCCGAGCATGAGACCCGCGCACACGAGCATGAGCACCAGTGACTTGAAAGACATCGACGGTCTCCCGCTGGGTCGCTGGCGAATTCGGTCGACCCTGGCGCCAAAAATGCCAGTATAGAATCCTTCCCGTCCGACCGGGTCGCGCGACCAGGCGCCCCGCGAAGAGGCCATGCCCATCGGAGTCGGTCCCGCTGGCGATTGGTCAGTTTCCGGAAAAGACCGGCGTTTCGCGACTTGGATATAGTTCTCGCATTCGCCGGCAGCAACTGCTTCGTGCGGCGGCTTTCGGGAGTGATGGCGTATGCGTACAATCGGCCAGGCGAACTCCTGGTGCTTCCAACAATATGCTTCGTTTCACGGAGGAGCGTCCAAGTGACGGGGTTGTATGAATACATCATACGAAGAAACGGGAAGAGAAGCACCGTGAGGAACATTCTGGTGCTTTCTCTTGCACCATGGGTTTTGTTCGTCTTCACTATCGTCATGAACTTCTTTGCCTCAATACTCCGAGGTTATGGTGTTCAAGCGCAATATATTGGCGTACCAGTCGTCGTAATTGGCTGCTGTCTCTTTTCCACTTGGAATTTGGTGTTCTATTTTTGGAAATGGAGAAAGCAATATATGCATGACCAAAAAGGGCCGCGCTGAAGATGTGGGCTCTCTGCGATTGGCGTTCCGGATACCGATCACTCCGCGTTTTGAATGGCGGCTTTCCTTGCCTCGAAAGTCCGGAAGGGGTCGATTCTTCGCCTACGCGAGAGCGCGAAGCAGACAGTCGGTCATGAAGGAGCGCCTCGGAACGTTCATCGGCTAGCGCATTTGAGGCTCTTCGTCGACGGGTTCGTAGGGCGCCATAGCATCACTCCCATGTGGATGCCGTTTGGATTATTATCGTCGGGCATCGGTTCACAACGCGAGAGCTTGATGAACAGACTTTTCTACGGCTTCGTCAGCTAGCACCCTCTCAATGACGGCGTACACAAAAAGGGAACGGGCCGAACTCCGACGCCTCTCCGGCGAGGTTTACGAGTGGGAGCTCGGTCGTAAGTTGAAGGACCTGGACGAGTCTTTTGGCAGATGGCGGAACGGTGAGATCCTGAGTTCCGAACTTTCCGGTGCGATACATGAATTTCACCAGCACGCGGGGCGCGAAATCTGGTCGATGTATCAGAGTATCGACCCGGCGAGCGCAGTTGCCCGAGGGTTGGCGATGGGTGCGTTGACGGAAGATGCGCTCTGGCCAAGCCTGCGCGATCGAATCAAGGCTCTTGCGCGGTAATACAGCGATGCAGACGAACGGGGGGTTTAACCGCGCGTTCGAGACGGATGCGATTGAGCGCTCGGCGCTTCACGGCGCCGTTTATTGCGAGCGTTCAACCCGCGGACGTCAATGTACTTGACAGGTGTATCTCATAGGATACATTATGCCTGTGCTTGTTCGGACTACAGAGGTCTATCTTGACTGGATAAACGCCCTCAAGGATCGCGCAGGACGCGCTCGCATCCAGATGCGTGTTGACCGTCTGGTTCATGGCAATCCTGGACAGCATCGCACCCTCATCGATGGGGTGTCTGAGTTGAAGATCGATTTCGGGCCGGGCTATCGGGTCTACTACACGCAGCGCGGTCGCGAAATTATTGTTCTTCTGGCCGGCGGCGACAAGGCCAGCCAACAGCGCGACATCAAGACAGCGATTGCACTGGCAAGGAATCTGCAGGAGTAAGTGAGATGCCCAAGACTTCGCGTAAATTATCCGCCCCAACGAAAACCGTGCCCTACGATGTGGCCGAGCAACTGCGCACACCCGGAGAAATGGCTGCGTACCTGGACGCTTGGCTGACAGAGGCGCCTGAGGATGCAGCGGGTATTGCTCGTGCACTCGGTGATATTGCCCGCGCCAAAGGCATGTCTCAGGTGGCACGCGATGCGGGCCTTAGCCGCGAGAGTCTCTACAAGGCCCTGAGCGAAAACGGAAATCCGAGCTTTGCAACTGTTCTCAAAGTCGCTCATGCTCTTGGCGTGCGACTCCATGCGGAAGCAGCCTGAAACGATCGTCGCGGCCCTAGCGTTGGTGCGTTCCGTGTTACGGGCAGCGGTCGTGGCGCGGGCGTCCGGGCCAGCTATTGGCCGCTGCCGTAGGGCCGCGTGATGATCTCCAGCAGATGCCCGCTCGGGTCCGGGAAATAAACGCCGCGGCCACCGTCGTGATGGTTGATTTCGCCCGGCCGGCGTCGGCCCGGGTCGGCCCAGTAATCGATGCGTCGCGCGCGCATGCGGCCGAAGATTTCGTCGAACTCGGTTTCGCTGACGAGAAAGGCGTAGTGCAGCGGGGTGATTTTCCCCTCGGCTTCGTCGAAGTCGAGGCTGACGCCATTCGCCGTTTGCACGACGAGAAAGGGGCCGAAGCGGGTGGCTGCGGGAAGCCCCAGGATTTCGGCGAAAAATCTCGCCGACTCCTCCTGGCTGCGTGCAATGACGATCAGGTGATCGAGCTGGACTGCCATGATCTTCGCCTTGGCAAACGCCGGATAAAGCGCGCCCAAGCGCCGTTATGGCTTACTTGTCGCGCCGGGCGACACGTCCGGCCTCTCGGCGTGGAGCGTCAAAGCCTTTCCTTGCGCATCTGTCGGGCTGCTTATCCATGCTTCGTCTCCTTTCGTAAACATTCCAAGTCAAGGCTGCTGGAAAATTCTGCGAGCGTTCGACACGAAGCCTGGCCCGGTGATTCCTTCGAATCGACGATTTCCTCGCGGAGATCCGGTTCGCCGACTTGAAGGTAATGCCGCTTGGCCCGAGACGTGCTTGGGTAGTGCGCATCGCTTTGAACAAGCGTGCTCTCGAAATGGCGCGTCAGCTGAAGGAGGATATTGAATGACTCGTTTTGCCCGATTCGATGCAGCAGATTACCTGACCGATGAAGAAACCATCGCCGAGTACCTGAATGCGGCACTTGAAGACTCGAATCCCGATCTGCTTCTGGTCGCCGTTCGCGACGTCGCTCGTGCGCGTGGTATGACGCAACTCGCCAAGGATTCAGGCTTGGGTCGAGAGAGCCTGTATAAGGCGCTGACGCCCGGGGCGAAGCCGCGTTACGACACGGTTCTCCAGATCATGCACGGTCTCGGGGTCAAGTTCAGGGCTGCGCCGGTGCAGACCAGCTGAAGTGAGATGTCTGTAGCGCTTACCGCGAGCGCAGGTTTTCAGGCCATTGCAGCCCGCGGTAACGAATCAGGCGTCAGGACTTCTTGATATAGAAAACGAACTTGGCGTTTTCGGTGAGGTGCTCGAGCAAGGTATCGCCCGAATGGGCGGTGAAAGCCGGCATATCGCTCTGCGACCCGGGGTCGGTAGAAATGACGCGCAGCACCTGGCCCGATGTCATGCCGGCGAGCAGCTTCTTGGTTTTTACGACGGGCAGCGGGCACGACAGCCCCGAGGCGTCAAACTCCTTGTCAAATTGCATTTTCGATCTCCTGTGTTGAAATGCTTGCAAGCCGGGTCGGATTCACCGCTTCAGCGCTGCGTTCTCAGAAACCAAACGTCCGTACTTCCGGCTTGATCATGTGCGCCGCCACTTCCGGGGGCGTGGCCACCGAAATCCCGTCGAGCAGATCCGTAGGGGCGCGCTCGGCATTGGGCAGGAACAGCGCGCAGACCTGAACGGTGGCGCCATTCTTGATCAGGCCCGTCAACATTTGCTTGGGCGTGACGTTGCGCGGTTTCAGCGCGGCCGGTTCATACGCCTTGAGCGCCAATTGACCCGCGGCGCTGCACAGCAGAATCCGGGTGGCGATCTTCTTTTCGACCATTTGCGTGGCAAGCACCATCGCCATGCCCTGCGCCTGGTTGTCTGCCGTATTGACCGTGAAAAATGCCTCAGTGGGGGTCTGTGCCAGGCTGTTCAACGACAAGGCCAGCAGTCCGCAGACGACGAGTAGTTTCTTTTTCATAAATTCTTTCGCAAGTTTGTTAAGAACCGGTTTGACCCATGACCATCACATCAACGTGAACTTTTCGGTCGACTCGTTATAGCGAACGAGACCGTACCAGAGCAGCAAGAGCGCGGCACAAAGCGAGAGCGTAAAGCCCCAGCTGCTCGTCATGTCGGGCCAGTAAGCCTGAAAGCCGAGGTTGGTGCTCTCGTACATTTCGACACTGGTCTCGTCGATGACCGAGAGATTGAGCTTCTTGAGAACGGCGCTGGCGGTCGAGCCCATCCAGGCAAAGAAGAACATGGCCACCCACAGTTTCACGTGGCCCTCGCCCATGCGCCACAGCGAGCCCGATGCGCAGCCGCCGGCAAAGACCATCCCGACGCCGAAGATGAGGCCGCCGAGCAGCGAACCGATCCAGAAGGTGGCGGGAATGGCGACGTAGGGATCGATCACCTTCTTCTGGAAAAGCAGCGCCGCGAGCGGTATGCCGACGGCGAGCGCCAGAATCAGGGCTTTCGTCATCTCGCCTTCGCCGGTCACGAAAGGCTCGCGAAAAGCGCGCGCAAAACAGAGACGTGAGCGATGAAAAATGAAGCCGATGGCAAATCCGGCGAGGATCAGGACAGCGCGGGCGGCCAGCTGCTTGTTGTCCGAACCCATCAGCTGCACGGCCCAGACGAGGCAAACCACGGCGACGATCACGCCGAGCAGCGGAAAACGATTCTTCAAGGCAGCCGGGATGGCGACGGTGGGCGGCGCGCCACCGCCCCAGTCGATGTTCTCCAGCGTCCACAGCAAGAGCTTGAAACCCAGCGCAGCGCCCGCCACGAGGCCCACCCACATGGCCCAGCCGGCCGGCGAAGCGTGCAGCACCGGATTGAAAAACCCGCCGGTGGTACAGCCCCCGGCGAGGGCCGCGCCAATGCCCATCAGGCAGCCGCCGAGCAGGGCCCAGACGTACTCGATCCTGGGCGTCAGATTGATGGCAAAGTCTTTCGACAGGAGCGCCGCACAGAAGGCGCCGAGAACGAGCGTCATGTTCATCAGCGACATGCGGTGCGAGCCCCAGCTTTCGAGCTCCTTGGGGATGCCGAGCAGGGGCCCGAGACCGATCAGATTATTGAACTGGTCGCCCCAGAACTTGACCCCGCCAAACACCCCCCAGACCATGCCGCTGATCATCAGCGCCAGCACGACCATGACGAGCAGCAAGGCTCCGGTATAGGAAGACCATTTTTTGACAAACAGGGTCTTGTAGTCGAGCTGAAACCCAGCGACCCAACCGGCTTGTGCACTCATGACGCCCCCTTGATTTTCAGTTACACGTCGCAGGCGCGTCGCCGTCTTTGGCGCCCAGCATCAGGAAGGCTTTCATGTCCGCCATCAGTTCCGGAGCCGGGGTCTCGGCAAATTTCTCGGCGGCCTTGTTCGTCGCCTTGATGCTCGCCCGGTATTCCTTGCTCAGGTACTGGCTCGCCGTATCTTTTCCCTTGGCGTGCTTGTCCTGCGCCAGGTAGGCCGTCCAGTCAGCCTTGGTCTTCGTGCTGGGGTTGATTCCCCCGACCGGCTGAGTCGCGTGGCAGCTTGTACAGAACGAACGGTAGGCGATGCGACCGCGCTTCCAGTCAGCGTCGTAAGCGTGCGATAAGCCCGAGGCGGTCGTGCCGAGTAGCGCGGCTAGAATGAAAATGGAACGCATCATGAAAACTCCCTTTAGTTGATTTTTATCGCTGACCCGACGCTCAGCGCTCGCCTATGAGATCGCCGCGGCCTGCCGGCGGCGGGAGGCGAGGGTGATCGCAATGTCGTTGATGACGAGCCTGTCCCCGGCGGCCTTCTTGAGGTTGACCCAGCAGAACGGGCACATCGTCACCACGTCTTTGCCTTGCGCTTCGAGCTGATTGACGCGATTGCCGGAAATGCGATGCGCCTCGGCCGGGAAAAGCGACTCCAGGGGTCCGCCGCAGCAGTGCGTGGACTTGCCGGAAAGTTCGGGTTCGCGCACGGTGAGGCCCGCCGCCCGCAACAGCTCGCGCGGCTGGTCGCACATGTTCTCGTAGCGCGCATAGATGCACGAATCGTGAACGACGACTTCCCGGCCGGCCTGCTCCATGATTTCGGGTTGCGCCCGGGCGAGCACTTCGAGGTAGCTCAAGACCTCGATATCGAAGTCCTTGACGAACTTCGGGTACACCTGACGCAGCATGTTGGTGGTGTGCGGATCGACGGTGATCAGGCGGCGGACGCCCAGTTCCTTCAGTCGCGCCGCGACCCGGCGCGCATGATTGCCAAAGGTTTCGTCGAGCCCGTCGTCGTAGGCCAGCGCGCCGGCGTAGAACTCGTCTTCGTACAGGTAGCCGAACTCGACCTTGGCATCGCGCAGCAAGCCGACGATGCCCTGCAGGACCTCGTTCGAATGCCGCATTTTCTCGGCCGAAGTCGTGAGGCCCATGAAGAAGGACATGCTCACGAACTTGTTGATCAAGCGGCCGATCCCGAAGAAGCGGGTCAGGAACGAATTTTCGAGCATCGCCATCTGCGAGGACATGGCTTCGATGGCCGGGATCATCTGATACACCTGCCCGGTGTACAGGACCGTCTTGCCGCCGCGGGGCAGATCGAGCCCTTTGGCCCAGCCCGTTGCGGCCCGCTTGGAGAGCGGCAGGACGCTGCCGCGCTGGCGCAGGTTGTCGGCGAAAATTCCCAGCAGGGGTGCAATCGGTAGAGGCATACGATTCCCTATTTCAGGCCAAACTCTTGCTCGTTGATCAGGCAGCGCAGGGTGCGCACGTTCTCGGCGATATGGACGCCCTGCGGACAGTTCACTTCGCACATGCGGCAGAGCAGGCAGGAGAAGATCTGCGGGATGCTGGCGCGAACCTTGTCGTCGAGCCCGAGCATGACCTCGCGGAAGAGTTTGCGCGGGAGCACTTCATACCCGAGCGGACAGAGCGCCGTGCAGGTGCCGCAGTGGAAGCAGGCGTTGGCATTGAAACCCTCCGCTTGCTTGATGCGGGCCGCCAATTCGGATGACACTTTAGTCATTTTCTTATCCTCGTCCCACTCGTCACACTGCCGCCGCGGCCGGCAAATGCCGCTTCAGTTCGTATTGGAAGTAGCCGTCCACGTCCGCCCGGCCGGTTTCTTCGACCCTGCCGTAGCGGCGCATGCCGAACAGCCAGATCGTCACTTCGCGGGGCGGGTAACCGAGGGCCTCGGCAAGCTCCGGAATCGTCTTCGGGCCCTCTTCGAGAACGCCGGCGATGCGGTCGCGCATGACCATTTCGTCCTGGGCGATATCGAGCATGTCCCGCAGTCTTGCTTTCTGAGTCGTGCTCATGCTGTGGCGACCTCCTTCAGGCTGGCGTCGATCATGGCGAGGATCTGGTCGTTGCGGAAACCTTCGATGACGATGGCGTCCTGCGGACAGATCGGCACGCAAGCCCCCTCGCCCTTGCACGAAGACTCGATCGCCAGCGCCACTTCCTTGCCGTCGCACTGCACGCGTTCAATTGCGCCGTAAGGACAGGCGTTCGTGCATTCGTCGCACCAGACGCACTTGGTGGTGTCGATTTTCGCGACGAGCGGCTCGAGGTTGAGGAAGCCTTTCTTCAAGAGCGCACCGGTCTTGGCGACCGCCGCCAGCGACGAGGCCATGCTTTCGGAGAGGTTCTTGGGTCCTTGCGCGGTCCCGGCGATGCAGACGCCGTCGATCGCCGTTTCGACCGGGCGCAACTTGATGTGAATCTCGTTGTAGAACCCGTCTTTGCTCTTGGGGATCTTGAGCAAATCGTTGAGCGCGTCGTTGGGTCGGGGCGTCATGCCGGTGGCAAGCACGACGAGGTCGACGCCGATCTCCAGCTCTTCGTCGCCGAGGAGAGTGTCCTTGGCTTTGATCGACAGCCGGCCGTCTTGCTCTTCCACCCGCGGCGGCTCTTTCGGATCCCAGCGCAGGAAGAGCGCGCCTTCGGCCCGCGCATTCGAAAACGCGGTTTCGAGGTGGCCGTAGGTGCGAACGTCGCGATAGAGGTGGTACTGGTTGATCGTCTGCCCCGACTTCTTTTCGATCTCGTGCAAGAGGCTGCCGCTGAACACGGTGGCCATGCAGCAGAAGCGCGAACACTGCGTGTTGGGCTCGGGACAGGCTTCACTCTTCGTCTGGCGACTGCCGACGCAGTAGATGAAGCCGACATCGCGAACGGGCTTGCCGTTGTAGGTCAGCGCGCCGTCGGCCGCCTCGAGCATCTGGCGAAAGTCCTTCAGCGTGACCACCCCGGGCGTGCCCCAGCCGTATTCGCCCGCTTGCGGTTCATACGGCGTGAAGCCCGTCGTCACGATGATCGCACCGACGTTAAGCGACACATCCTCCTCGCCACGCAGCCGGACGGTCGCGATGAAATCGCCGATGTGGCCGCTCTTGGCGGTGAGCTCGGCGTTGGTGTAGAGGATGATGTTTTCGTGCTTGTTGATCTGCGCGAGCAGGCTTGCAACGACCTCGGCGCCTTGCCGGTTGCCCGGCCCCATGCGGCCGACTTGCGCCGCCCAGCCGCCCGGCTCGCTTTCGCGCTCGATGAGAAAAACGGCCATTCCCATTTCGGCGAGCGAGATCGCGGCACGCATGCCCGCGACGCCCGCTCCGACGACCAGAACGCGGGGCTGGGTCTCGATCCGGGTCGGCGTCAGCGGACGCGTCAAGGCCGCCTTGGCGACCCCGGCGCGCACGATGTTGATGCCCTTCCACGTGGCGCCCGCCTTGTCGCCCGTATGGACCCACGAGCATTGTTCGCGCAGGTTGACGTGGACGTATTCGTACGGGTTGAGCCCGGCCCGCTCGGCCATGGCGCGGAAGGTAAAGAGGTGAAGCTTGGGCGAGCACGAGGCGATCACCAGGCCATCGAGGTCCTTCGCCTTGATGTCGTCGATCATCTCCTGTTGCGAAGCGTCCGAGCAGGCGAAGAGGTGGGTCCGCGCGATCTCGACATCGGCCTCGCTGCCGAGCGTTTCCGCGACTTCCTTGACGTTCACGTGGTCGGAGATGTTGCCGCCACAGTGGCAGACATAGACGCCGATGCGTCGTTTCTCGGTCATGATCAGCCCCTCGTCCGTTCAAGGTAGGCGGCCGCCTGCGTTGCCGCAGCGCCGGAGTGCAGGACAGTGTCCGGAATGTCCATGACGCCGATCGTCGTGCCCGCGGCGAAGAGCCCCTCGACACTGGTTCGGGTCGGTTCGGTGAAGGGATCGGTCTCGCGGACGTAGCCGACTTCATCGGCTGCCAGTTCCCCCTTGTAGAGCGAGAAGGCATCGGTGTTGGGCCGGACCCCCACGGTCAACACGACGAGGTCGTGCTCGCGCACCTTCTGGCCGCCGCTGCCGAGCATATCCTCGTAGTGCAGGGCAAGGTTGCCGTTGGCCAGCTCTTCGATGCGCGCCACCTTGCCCTTGACGAATTCGACGCCCATGGCGATGGCCTGCTCGTAGAACTCGTTATAGCCCTTGCCGAAGGCGCGGACATCGAGGGTGTAGATGGTGACGTCGGCCATCGGCAGCGCGCCCATGGCGAGCTGCGCCTGCTTGATCGAGTACATGCAGCCGATCCGGCAGCACAGCGGATTGCACACCGTCTGGTCGCGCGAGCCGATGCACAGGAGGATGGCGATGCTCTCCGGCTCCTTGCCGTCCGAAGGCCGCAAGACCGCGTTGAACGGCCGCGTCGGCGCGAGCAGCCGGTCCATCTGGGGGCCGCTGACGACGTTGGGGTAGCGGTCGTAGCCGAGAAGCTCCTTGGCGCCCGGGTCGAGAATCTTGAAGCCGGTGGACATCACGACTGTGCCGACATTGATCGACATCGGTTTTGGCTTCTGCGCGAAATCGATGCACTGGGGCGCACAGACGCTGACGCATTCCATGCACTGCGAGCACTCGCCGCAGTTCATGCAGCGCTGCGCTTCCTGCCGCGCTGCTTCCTCGCTCATCGCCTGCTCATAGCATTCGAAGCTGTAGCGGCGCTCTGCCAGCGGCAATTCCGGTTGGGGAACCGGCTCCCGCTTGACGAATCGCTTGGCCTCTTCGAGCACGAGGCTCTTGTCGGTCTTTTCGAGAACGCCGTCGAAGGGGACGTCCATCGACTCGCCCTTCAAGTGGCGATCGATGTAGAACGCTGCCCGCCGCCCCTGTGCGATCGCGTTGATGATCATCGTCGGCGCGGTCACGCAGTCGCCGCAGGCAAAGATGTCCGGGTAGGCGGTCTGGCGGGTCTGCGGGTCGGCGATCAGAAGTCCCTTGGCGTTCTTCATTTCCGACGGGAAGTCGGTCGTCGAGGGCAAGAGGCCGATGGCCAGGACGGCGAGGTCGACCGGAATGATTTGTTCGGAACCCTTGATCGGAACCGGACGCCGCCGGCCGCTCTCGTCGGGCTCGCCAAACTCCATGCTGATGCATTCGACCGCAACAAGCTGGCCGTCCTTGCCGATGAACCGGGTCGGCGCGCTCATCAGCATCAGTTCAGCGCCTTCGTCGAGGGCGCCGGCGATTTCCCATTCGTGCGCCGGCATCTCCTCGCGCCCGCGCCGATAGTTGATGATGACGCGGCTCGCCCCCATGCGAACGGCGGCGCGCGCCGGGTCCATCGCCGAGTTGCCGCCGCCGATGACCATGACGGTCTTGTTCCTGACGTCGGGCATGGCGCCGATATTGATCTCGTGCAGGAAGTGCATGCAGCCCATGACGCCGCTCAGGTCGTGGCCGTCGATATCGAGGCCGTTTTCGTCCGACGCCCCGGTCGTGATCAGGATCGTATCGAAGCCCTGTTGCTTGAGGTCCGACAGGGAAGTGATGCGCTGGCCCGTCTTGATCTCGACACCGAGCGCCGTGACGTTCTTGATGTCGCGGTCGACGACCTCTTTGGGACAACGATACGGCGGGATGGCGGTGCGCAGCATGCCGCCCGCTTCTTTTTCCGCCTCGAAGATCGTCACCTGGTGGCCTTGCCGGGCGAGGTAGAAGGCCGCGCTCAAGCCGGCTGGCCCGGAACCGACGACGGCGACGCGCGTCGTCAGCTGGTTTTCAACCGGACCGTATTCCGGTTCGGGGTGCTCGGCGTAGTAGCGGTCGGCGAGGAAGCG
Source organism: uncultured Propionivibrio sp. (assembly GCA_964485725.1). Taxonomy (GTDB): domain Bacteria; phylum Pseudomonadota; class Gammaproteobacteria; order Burkholderiales; family Rhodocyclaceae; genus Propionivibrio. The sequence continues at coordinate 20,578 of CAZALA010000007.1, forward strand.
CTTGATGCCGCGGATGTGCAGCGTTCCTTCCTTCTCGCCACGCGTGCAGTCCGATTCGCACGGCGCATAACACGCCCGGGCGAGGCTGCCGACGAGCGGCGCGTTTTCCAGATGCAGGTCGAAGGCCTCCTTGTAGCGCCCGGCGCGGACCAGCGAGATGTAGCCGCTGGCCTTGACGTTGGCCGGACAGGTGAAGGTGCAGGGGGCTTCGCCGCGCCGATCGATCACGGCCTTCTTCGGGATCGCTTGCGGAAACGGGATATGCGCAACGCGGCGCGTGACGAGATCGTAGTTGTACTGGTCGGACACGGTGACCGTGCAGATTTCCTCGCACTTGCCACAGCCCGTGCAGGCGTCGAGATCGACGTACGCGGCCTTGCGGTGCAAGTCGACGGCGAACGAGCCATCGTCGTTGCGCACGATGCCGTCGACCTCGCTGTAAGTCATCACCTGCACGTTCGGATGATGCGAGACCGATGCCATTTTTGGCGTCACGATGCAGCTCGCACAATCGAGCGTCGGGAAGACCTTGCTCAGCAGGATCGCCCGTCCGCCGATGCTGGCGTCCTTGTCGACGAGCAAGACGCGGTATCCCATGTCGCCCATCGACGCGGCGGTTTCCATGCCGGCGACGCCGGCGCCGACGACCATCACATCGTAGTCGAGCGGACGTTTGTCAGGATCAGGCTTCAAGAGACTTTAACTCCTGTTGATATTTGTTCATGTGCGAGACGAAGTTGTCGGCACATACCGAGCACAGGCCGGCCATCTTCAGGCGCTTCGGACTGATCCCGTGCTCTTTCATCAGGGTCTGCGCACGCACCACGAGCGTGCTGGTGCGCGTCGTGCAATCGGAGAGATAAGCGCAATCGCCCCCGCAGGCGGCAATGAACACCCCGTTGAAACCGCGTTCCAGCGCATGGACGATCCATGAGGGCTTGATGCCGCTGGAACAGGGCAAGGGGATCACCTGGACGGCTGTCGAGTAGTGCAGATGCGCACTGCCCGCGAGGTCGATACCCGGATCCGAGATCGCGTTCGTCGAGAACACGAGGATCTTGGGGGTGTCACTGCTGCCGGAGGGGCTCACTTTTATGACTTCCTCAAGAGGTAAACGCTCCAGAAGCCGTCGTTCTCGACGTCGCCGAGGTAGTCGTGGCCCATCTTCTTGCACCAGCGCTGAATGTCGATGATCGTGCCGTTGTCGGACGATTGCACTTCCATGACGCCGCCGACCGAGCATTCGCCAAGGGCGCGTTTGGCCTCGAGCATGGGCCCCGGACAAGCCGTTCCTCGGGCGTCGATGAGTTTGTCGATCTTCAGGGCTTTCAATTCGCTATCGGTCACGGCTTTTTCTCCTTGGGGTGATCTGTTGAATGGAATGCGGCGTTATTTCTTACATGAACCAGCACTGTTTCGACCGGCTGCACTGGTCGACGAAGGTCGTGAGACCGGCGAATTTCAAGTGCGGGTAATCGATCAGCTCGTCGGGTTTGATGTCCATCAGGTCGAGCGACAGGTTGCAGACGGTGATGCGCACCCCGAGCTCACCGGCAACAGCAATGAGTTCTTCGAGCGACTTGGCGCCGTGTTTCTTCAAATCGAACTGGATCGGCGACGGTGCGAGCTCGTCCGCGATCGCCTTCCTCGCCTTCTTCGGATCGCGCAGCGCCGCGGTGGCCCTGAACATGAAGAACAGGTCGACTTCCATGTCGAAGGTCGTCGCCGACAGGGCGATCATGAAAGCGGCCATCGTGCGTTCGAGATCGCCACTGATCAGGCCGAGGGTGAGCTGGTTGGTCGGCGCCTCGCTTTCCAGGGCTTGCACCCGTTTCAGCAGGTCTTGCACGAGTTGATTGGTGTCCTGGCCTTCGTTCATGATGAATTCCCCAATTGGCGTCTTATGTTGTTCGTATCAGTTCTGTTTGACGACGGTGTAGCTGCCATCGCCGCTGTACTTGAGTGTGGCGTCGATGAACCACGCCTGCACTTCGCCGCGCAAGAGCTTGACGGTGTCGTAGGCTTCGCCCGAACGCGCGCCGGTGCCGCAGATGAAGACCACCGGTTTGTCGGTCGGCAGCGTGCCGACTTTCTTTTCGAGCTCGTTCATCGGCAGGCTCAGCGCGCCCTTCATCGTTCCGGCGGCAAATTCCTTGGCATCGCGCACGTCGACGACCATGAGCGAAGCCGGGTTTTCCTGCCAGACCTTGGCGAAGGAGTCGAGCGTCACCGAGCCTTTTTCCTTGCCGGCAACGAGTGCGGCCGCCACTGGCTTGGCCGCTGCGGCGCTTGCCGCGGCGCTTGCCGCAACGGGTGCGGCAAAGAGCGCTTCCCACTCGGGGTAGCCTTCGGGGTAAGTCACGACGTTGGTGTAGCCGAGCTTCTTCGCCTTGGCCGCCGAATTGTCGGAGAGCACGCATTCAAGACCGCCGCAGTAGTAGATCAGCTGGGTCGCCTTGTCGGCCGGCAGCTTGTCGACGTGCTTGTCGAATTCGCCGTCGGGAATATTGACCGAGGTCGGGATCATGCCCTTGTCGGAGACGCGCTTGGGGCGCGCATCGATCAGCAGGTAGCTCGCCTTGTCGTCGATCAGCTTCTTGATGTAGGCCGCCGAAACCGAAACGCCGCCGCCCTTGGCGACCCAGTCGGGCATGCCGGCCGGATAGACCTTGATCTGGGTGTAGCCGAGTTTTTCCGCCTTGACCGCCGAAGCGTGGCTCAACATGCACTCGAGACCGCCACAATAGAAAATCAGCAGGGTCGATTTATCGGCCGGAAGCTTGGCGACCTGCTTGTCGAACTGCGTATCCGGGATATTGATCGCGCCGGGAATGTGGCCCGGATCGTACTGGCGCGCCGCCGGGCGCGAGTCGATCAGCATGACGCCCTTCTTCGGCGGAATATCGACGTTCGGGCGAACGAAATCAAAATCGACGAGCGCCTTGTTGTACCAGCCCTCGCGTGGTGCAATCGGCTCGGCCGCGAAGGCCGACGAGCACAGTGATACGAACCCGACAGCAAGCACTTGCAGCATCAAACGCCTGGTGTTCATTGTTGCCTCCCCTAAAAGAAACTTCGAATTCCCTCCGAACGCGCGCCGGGTTGCCGTTCCAGGCTTCTTCCCGGCCTTGCGTTCAGTTTCTTGTTCGCTCGTTCTGATTCTTCTCAGCCAATCTGCCGCCTGCTGCACCCGGACCCGCGCCCCGGGCGCGCCTGATGCTTTTCGCTTGCAGTAGAATTACGCAAATGCCGTCGAAAGCCCGACTTCAGGAAGTTCGGCGAACTCGACCCCGGGATTGCTCTTCTCGGGATCGTTTTCGCCGGGTCACCTGTCCTTGTGCATTTCTTAATTTTTTTATAGTTTATTTACTGATAAAATATCTGTCAATAGAATATTAGGATTGAAGCAGTGACGACGAATTCAACGGCTCCGAGTCTCGAGGAAATGCAGGCGGCCGCCGCACGGGCGTGCGGGCTGATGAAGGTCCTGGCGAATCCGGATCGTTTGCTGATCCTCTGCCAGCTTTCGCAGGGCGAGCGGCGCGTCGGGGAGCTTGAGGAAATGCTGCAGATCGTCCAGCCGACGCTGTCGCAGCAACTGTCGGTCTTGCGCGACGAGGAACTCGTCAGCACGCGCCGCGACGGCAAGAACATCTATTACCAGCTGACGAGCCGCGCCGCGCTTGCCGTCATCGGCGTTCTTTACGCGGAGTTTTGCGGCCCCGGCGGACACTAGCCGCCGGTCGGGATCGAACGAGCCGGCTGCAAAAACACGGAGGGCGGCAGATCTTTGCCCGCGGCCCGACAGCGCCGGCGCGAACAGACTGGCTTTTCGCTTGGAATGCGAGCAAAGCCGAAGCTCGCCTCTCTTTTTGCGCATCGCCGCACTGCGCGCGAAAGCGCGCAAGTCAGCCGCTTCTAGCCGGCCAAGCCGGGGTAGAGCTTGATCGGCCGCACGCCGGCAAAGAGCTCGAGGTCAAAGCGCAGCTGAAACATCACATGCCCGGTCACTTCGGTGCCATGCGCACGACGACGCCAGGGATGCCGATGGCGCCCATGTAAATCGCATCGGCCGCCTTGCACTGCTGAAATACCGATTCGCTCAAGGCGCTGCCGGCCTTGAGATAGCAGTTTGCCCCGACGGCGTAATCCTCGAATTCGAGCTCAAAACCCCCGACCGCTTTTTGCGCGGCGCGCAGAACCTTCACACCCTCTTTCAAAACCTCCGGCCCGACGCCGTCGCCGGCGAGATTTGCAATGTTGAACCTCAATCTTTAGCTTCCTTGAGCTTCAGAAACCGCTACGGCATCACGCTGGCAGCCGACCTGTACCAGCCGAAAAACAGCAGCGGCAAGCTCGCCGCGATCGTCATCAGCGGCCCCTCCGGGGCGGTCAAAGAGCAGGCGTTGGCCTCTATGCACAAGCGCTGGCCGAAGGCGGCCTCGTGACGCTGGCATTCGATCCGTCCTATACCAGCGAGAGCGGCGGCGAGCCGCGCAACGTCGCCTCGCCCGACATCAACACCGAGGACTTCAGCGCCGCGGTGGACTATATCGGCTTGCTGCCAGTCGTCGACCGCGATCACCTGGCGTAATCGACAGCATGCCGTTTGCACGACTGACTGCCGCCGCGCGAAACTGATCATCGATTCGCGATGTCCCGGACGCAACTTAAAAAGGAGGTGTCACGATGAACCGCCACTTCCGGATGCAGACCCTGCGCGCAGTGAGTTTGCTGCTCGCGCTGCTCGTGGTCGGCGCTTTCCCGGCTGCGGAAGCTTCCATGTCCGGCACCGCCGCGCTTGCTCAGAAAGCGAAGGAGTCACGCATGTGGATGACCGTCAACCACCGTCGCTTTGCCATCACGCTGGCCGATAACGAGACGGCGCGCGCGTTTGCCGCGCAAATGCCGCTGACGCTGAACATGGACGAATTGAACGGCAACGAAAAGAAAGCCACGCTGCCCAAACCGCTGCCCGTTGATGCGAGCCGGCCGGGAAGCATCCGCAACGGGGACCTGATGCTCTATGGCAAGGACACGCTCGTCATCTTCTATGCGAGCTTCGACTCGATCTATTCCTACACCCGCATCGGACGCGTCGACGACCCTGCCGGCCTGGCTCAAACGCTCGGGCCGGGAAGTGCGCGAATCAGTTTCTCCGCAGAATAGATTTCGGCTGGCGGTCGATCGCCTGCTCGGCAATTGGCTGAGCTTGAGGTAGCTCGCGGCGCGCCACACGAACTTCGCTGAAAGCTTCCGGTCTGACGCTTGAGCTGGCTCGCGCCAGATAGGTCAGTGCTCCGAAGCTCACACCGCAAAAGGCCAGCCCCTCCCGGTTGGTCTTTTTTCAGCTTGAAGTCGGCGCCGAGCGGGCGACAGGAATCGATCGCGATGTTGACCTCTTTGTCTTGCCTCTGACTTGCTGTCCTTGCGCCATGCCGGAGCGAAGCCCAGCCGCGAAACGCGCCTTCGAGGACAAGACTTTCCTCGTGCTGCTCGTCGCCATTTCGCTCGCCTTCGCGTGGCTGCTCGTGCCCTTCTACGAAGCGATCTTCTGGGGCGTCGTGCTCTCGATCCTGTTTTCGCCGCTGTATCGGCGTATCCTGCGCTCGCTGGGTCAGAGACCGTCCCTCGCCGCGCTCGCGACAGTGATCGTCATTCTGCTCGCCGTGATCCTGCCCCTGGCGCTGCTGACCGCGTCGCTGCTCGAGGAAGCCGCGAGCGTGATCGCCAGGGTCCAGTCCGGCGAACTGAATTTCGGCGCGTCCTATCAGCACCTTCTGGCCGCGCTGCCCGCATGGGTCAGCGACGGGCTCGCCCGCTTCGGGCTGACGAACCCGGCCGCGATGCAGGCAAAAATCGTCGCCAATCTGACGACGGGCAGCAAGTTCCTGGCCGGACAGGCGTTCAACATCGGCCAGAACACCTTCGACTTCATCGTCAGCTTTTTCATCATGCTCTACCTGCTGTTCTTTCTGCTGCGCGACGGCGAGGCGCTCGCCGAGCGCATTACGCGCGCGCTCCCGCTGCCGGTATCGCAGCAGAGCAGCCTGTCGAGCAAGTTCAGGATCGTCATCCGCGCCACCGTCAAGGGCAATATCGCGATGGCGCTCCTGCAAGGCGCGCTGGGCGGTTTGGCCTTCTGGTTCCTCGGCGTCCACGCGCCGGTCTTGTGGGGCGCGGTGATGGCCTTTCTCTCGCTGCTGCCGGCGATCGGCGCCGCGCTGGTGTGGCTGCCGGCGGCGATCTACCTGCTGGTGACGGGCGCCACCTGGCAAGGCATCGCGCTTGCCGCCTACGGCGCGCTCGTGATCAGCATGGCCGACAACCTCCTGCGCCCGATCGTCGTCGGCAAGGACACCCGGATGCCCGACTACGTCGTGCTCATCTCGACGCTGGGCGGCATCGCGATCTTCGGCATCAGCGGCTTCGTGATCGGTCCGGTGATCGCCGCCATGTTCATCGTCGCCTGGGCTATCTTCGCGGCGGCGCGCTCCGGGACGACCGATTGAGCGGCCGTCCGCGGCGGCGAAAAAATCGGCGCTTGACTTTGTGATTATTTCTATTTAACGTTTCATCCGCGCGTGAAACGTTTCACAGACGAGCTCCCTCGCGTTTCTCCGAAAGAATTTGAACGTTGATCTCATGCCGCAAAGCCGCTGCCCGAATCCTGCCGATAACCCTTTGGAGGTTTGCATGAAAACCAAGAAGCAATTGCTCCGTACTGCCCTCGTCGTCGCCAGCGCGCTCTTCGCCGCCAGCGTTTCGGCGCAGACCGTCATGAAGCTGAGCCACACCGACCAGACCACCGGCGGCCGGCACGCGGCCAGCCTGCTCTTCGCCAAGAAGGTCGAGGAATACACGCAGGGCCGTTACCAGATCAAGGTCTTCTGCTGCGGCCAGCTCGGCAACGACGCCAAGGGCCTCGAGCAGGTCACCGCCGGCGGCCTCGAGTTCGTGACGAGCGGCGTTGGCACCTGGGCGGCCTACCTGCCGCTCTACAACGTCGCGATGATGCCCTACCTCTTCGACACGCTCGAGCAGGGCTGGAAGTGGTACGACGAATCGAAATGGGTCAAGGCACTCGAAGAGAAAGCGCCGGCCAAGGGCTTCCGCGTCCTCGGCGGACTCGAAGCCGGTTTCCGCAACGTGACGACGAAAACGCCGATCAATGGGCCTGCCGACGCCAAGGGCAAGAAGATGCGCGTGGCGCCGACCGAGATGATGCTATGGACGATGGAAGCGATGGGCTTCGGCGGCCAGATCATCCCGATCACCGAAGTCTATATGTCGATCCAGCAGGGCGTCGTCGCCGGCCAGGACAACCCGATCGATACGATTTACTCGAACAAGTTCTACGAGGTCGCGCCCAACATCACGATCACCAACCACCTGTACAGCCCGCTTTCGCTGGCGGTGTCGGAAAAGGTCTGGCAGAAGTTCTCGCCGGCCGACCAGGCGGCGATCATGAAAGCGATGAAGGAAACGACCGCGTTCAGCCGCAATTTCGTCAAGGAAACCGACGAGAAGATGCTTGCCGACATGACCGCCAAGGGCGCCAAGGTCAATCGCACGCCGGACATCGCCGCCTTCCGCAAGTCGGTCGAGCCCGTCTATGCGCGTGCCCGCGAGAAGTTCGGCGCTGCCGACGTGGACACGGTCCTCGCCGAGACCGCGGAAATTCGCAAGACGGTCAAGTAAGCCGGGTCAGGAGGCGTCTTCCGGCTTGCCGGAAGACGTCTTCTTGCAGCACACGCCAGGCAAGGGGGATTCAGGCGTGTCGTCATAAAAGCGCAAGAATGCCAGCGTCGTGCCGTTGCGCCCGCCGGGAGGCGGCGCGATGTCTTGCAAGCAACAAGTCACCTTAGAAAGGAAAGCTCCGTGGCTATTTCCGACCATCTTGTCGCTCAAAGGCCGAGCGAGCTTCTGCCTTGCGGTCCGCAGCAGGCCTGGCCCATCCAGTTGCTCGGACGCGTGATCGATTGGGGGCTGGTCGCCGCAGCGGCGGTCATGATCGCGCTGGTCTTTTTCAACGTCTGCACACACGCCGCCGGCTTCGATCTCGCGCAAACGACCGAAGTCTGCGAACTGATGATGGTCTGGGTGACCTTTCTCGGCGGCGCTTCGATTACCCGCCGCTCCGGCCAGATGGTGATCACCGAATTCATCGACAGGGTCGAGGGCCGCGCGCGCTTTGTCGCCGACTTTTTCGTCCAGATCTTCGCGCTCGTCGTCCTCGGCATCCTCTTCTGGGCGGGCGTGCAGATCATCGGCAACAACTGGGGCAACTACCTCGTCGTCCTCAACATCCCGATGGCGTACCAATACATGCCGCTTGCCATCGGCAGCGGCGCCGCGATGGTTTTCGTCGCCTACGACCTCTACCTCATTGTGCGCGGCGTCCCGCGCGAAGAACGTTATGGAGTGGACGAGTAATGCTTACCATCCAGGTCTTTTCCGTATTCTTCGTCATCGTCCTCGCCGGCATTCCGCTCTACTACGGGCTGATCGCGACGACGGTCGGCATCATCAGCTTCAAGAACCTGCCCTACCAGCTCGATTCGCTCTTCCTTAACCTGATCTCGGGGGTTGAGCCCTTCATCCTGATCGCCGTGCCGCTCTTCATTTTCGCCGGCGAACTGCTCTCGCGCGGTGGCGTCGGCAAGCGCATCGTCAACTTCGCCAATGTCCTCTTCGGCTGGTTGCCCGGCGGCATGGGCGTCGTCACCATTGTTTCCTGCCTGATGTTCGGCGGCGTTTCGGGCTCGGCGATCGCCGACACCGCAGCAATCGGCTCGCTCGTCGCGCCGACGATGAAGCAGAAGGGCTATCACCCCGATTTCACCGCGGCGCTGCTCTCGGTCGCCGGCACGCTGGCGCTTCTGATGCCCTTGTCGATCCCCTTCCTCGTCTTCGCTTTCATCTCCGGGGCGTCGATGCGCATCCTCTCCATGTCGGGGGTGATCCCGGGCCTCATCTGCGCGGTCGCGCTGGCGATCGTCTGCATCCGCTACGGCAAGAAGACGGGTTGCGACAACGGTTCGGAAAGAGCCTCGGCCGCCGAGATCTGGGCCGTCACCAAAGAAGCCGGCCCCGCCCTGCTGATGCCGGTAATCATCGTCGGCGGCATCTGGACCGGCATGTTCACGCCGACCGAAGCGGCGGCCGTGGCGACGATCTACGGTCTTGTCGTTTCGCTCTTCCTCTACAAGGATCTGAAGCCGCGCGACCTGCCGGCGATCGCCCTGCGCGCTTTCCAGACCAGCGCCGCGGTGCTGCTCGTGATCGGCGCCACCGGCGTCCTCTCCTGGCTCCTCACCGCCGAGATGGTCGCCATGCAGCTCGCCGAATGGATCCAGTCGGTGGCGAGCCAGCCCTGGCAGTTCCTGCTCCTGCTCAATATCGTCCTCTTGCTGCTCGGCATTTTCATCGAGCCGCTGCCGGCGATGCTGCTCACCGCGCCGCTCTTCCTGCCGATGGCCGCGGCGATGCATATCGACCTCAACCTGATGGGCGTGATCATGGTCATGAACCTCTCGATCGCGCTGTACACGCCGCCCGTCGGCGGCACGCTCTTTGTCGCCGCCAAGCTGTGCAAGGCGAGCATCGGCGGCATGAGCAAGCACATCATCCCGCTCATGGTGATGAACGTCGCCGTGCTCTTCCTGACGACCTACGTTCCCTGGCTTTCCAAAATCGTGCCGCGGCTGCTCTTTGGCATCGGCTGACGCAGCCCGGAAAACCTGGCGCGCGCCCCTGTGCGACAACAACCTTAAACCGAGGACACTGCAATGAAAGCTTTCAAGCACGCGTATAAAAACTTCTTCTTCGTCCGCCTGCACGAGGACGAAGACCTGCTCCTGTCGCTGCGCCAGGCGGTTGCCGAAAACGGCGTGAAGAACGCGGTGATCCTGATGGGGATGGGTTCGGTCAAACGCTATCACTTCCACGTCGTCGACAGCGCGGTCAATCCGCCGAGCGAACAGTATCCGAAGAGTGATTCGGCGGCCGACATCGTGAACATCAACGGCATCGTCATCGACGGCCGCGTCCATGCGCACATCACCTTCACCGATTCGAAAGTCGCTTTCGGCGGCCACCTCGAGCAAGGCTGTCCGGTGCTCACCTTCAGCGTCATCGCGCTCGCCGAGATCGACGAGGCCGACTTCACCGACTGGGACGCGATCAAGAAATTCTGATCGCCGGACCCGCGTCGACCGCCGACGCGTCGCGGCATAGTGAGTGAGAGATGATCAAATTAAGAGACGTTGCCAGACTCGCCGAAGTTTCGATCGGGACCGTGTCGAACGTCGTCAACGGGCGCACGCAGACGATGGGCCCGGAGCTCTTGAAACGCGTGCAGCAGGCGATCGAGACCCTCGGCTATCAGCCCAACCGCGCCGCCCAGTTCCTGAAGACCGGGCGCACGCCGCTGATCGGCCTGTTGACGCCGTCGATTGCGACGCCGGCGTGGGGCTGGCTCTCGCGCGAAGTCGAAATCGCCGCGCAGGCCGAGTACGGTTATCGCATCCTCGCCGGCAATACCGACCGCGACCCGCAGCGCGAAATGGGTTTCCTCGACGACTTGCTCGCGCACGGCATCCGCGGCGTGATCATCGTCTCGCCGCTGCTCGAAGTCGCCAATCTCGGCAAGTTCATCAAGCGCGGCCTCGTCGCCGTGGTGCATGATCAGCGCTCGCTCAGCGCCGAGCGCAAGGTCGATTACGTGACGATCAACCACATCGAGGCGATGACCATCGCCGTCGAGCACCTGATCGCCAAGGGACACGAGCGGCTTGCTTTCGCGACGGCGTCGGGCAGGAGCGTGAGCCGCCTCGACAAGATCAACGGTTTCCTCGCGGCGACCAAGAAAGCGAAACTCGCCGATACCTCGGAGCTGATCGAGGGCAAGTCGTCGATCCGCTATGGCGACGACGAAATGCCGCAGCTCGGCCGCACGATCGCCGAGCAGATCGCGGCGCGGCCGGCCGGGCAGCGGCCGACCGGCATCGTCGCGCTCAACGACCTGATGGCGATGGGCCTGATCTTCGGCTTCCAGAACGCCGGCCTGCGGGTCCCCGAGGACGTTTCGGTGATCGGCATGGACGACCTCTTCATCTCGGCGTCGATCTCGCCGGGAATTACTTCGGTGCGCCCGCCGCTTGCCGAAATGGCGAGGACGATGGTCGGACGCATCGTCTGCCGCCTCGGCGACCCCAACGACAAACCGCAGGAGCTCATCTTTTCGCCTCGGCTCGTCGAGCGCGGGTCGGTGGCCGACCTGAGGCCGCCGGAGAAGCCGGCGGCCAGCAAGCCCAGGCGCAAAAGCACAAGCGAAGCGCTCGCCGGCAAATAGCTTTCACGACGAAGGACAAGAGCGATGAACTACCGCCGCCTCGGCAGCAGCAATCTTGAGGTCTCGACGCTTTGCCTCGGCACGATGAGCTTCGGCGAGCGCACCGACGAGGTGGAAGCCGCGCGCATCGTCGCCGCGGCGCGCGAGAGCGGCGTCAATTTCATCGACACCGCCGACGTCTACAACAAGGGCGAGGCCGAGCGCATGCTCGGCCGCTGCCTCGCCGGCGATCGCGGGCGCTGGCTGCTGGCGACCAAGGTCGGCCGCGCCATGAGCGAGCTGCCGAACCACGGCGGCTACTCGCGCGCCTGGCTGGTCAAGGCGCTCGAGGGCAGCCTCGCGCGGCTTGCGACCGACTGGATCGACATCTACTACCTGCACCGCGACTTCGAGGCGACGAACCTCGTCGAAACGCTGCAGGCGCTCGGCGACCTGATCCGCGCCGGCAAGATCCGCTATTCCGGGCTGTCGAACTTCAGCGGCTGGCGGCTTGCGCACATCGTCGGGCTTTGCCGCGAACTCGGCGTGCCGCAGCCGGTCGTTTGCCAGCCGCACTACAACCTCGTCAACCGCGTGCCCGAAGTCGAGATCCTGCCCGCCTGCGCCGCGCTCGGTCTGGGCGTCGTCCCCTACAGCCCGCTCGCGCGCGGCGTCCTGACCGGCAAATACCTGCCCGGCCAGCCGCCGCTGCCAGGCTCGCGGGCGACGCGTGACGCGCGCCTGATCGAGACCGAGTTTCGCGAAGCGTCGCTGATCGTCGCGCAGCAGCTCAAGCTGCGTGCCGACGCGCTCGGCGTGCCGCTCGGCCAGTATGCGACGGCGTGGTTGCTGCGTAACCAGATTGTCAGCGCTGTCGTCGCCGGGCCGCGCACGCTCGAGCAATGGCAGGATTACCTCGCCGCGGCTGAGCTCGTGCTGAGTCCCGAGGACGACGCGCTCGTCGATAGCCTGGTGGCGCCGGGGCATGCCTCGACGCCGGGCTACAGCGACCCGCAGTACCCGGTGCAGGGCCGCCGCGTCCCCCGCTGAATTCAGACCGTGGCGGCCTGCAGCGAGACGCGCTTTGTTCCCTGCGCCACCCACTGCTGGCCGACTTCGCGAAAGCCGAAGCGCGCGTGAAACCTCTGCGACGCAGGGTTCGGCGGCTCGACGTTGTATTCGCAGGTGACAACGCCGGCGCCCTCGCCGCGCGCCCAGGCGAAGAGGTCGGCGTAGAGCCGGCTGCCGATGCCGAGTCTGGCGCTGGCGGCGGCGACGACGATGCGGTCGACATAGACAAAGCGGGCATAGCGGGCGGCGAACCAGGCGTAGTTGTCGTTGCGGTAGGGCGCGCCCTCGCGCAGCGCCAGGATGAAGGCGACGATCCCGCCGTCGACCTGCGCGACGCGAAGCACGCTCGCGATCGCCGACAGTTCGCTCAGGCGCGCGAGGTCCATCGCGCTCGTCTGCTGCACTTCGCCAGCGTTCAACTCGACGATGCGCGCGAAGTCCTCGCTGCGCGCAGCGCGGACGGCGATAGTCACGCGATCATGGCAGCCTTCGTCGCCGACATGGCGATGGTCCTCGTCGGACGGTGCGGTGCAAGGGGCAGAAATAACGCGCTTCTTCATGCTTGCGAATCCTCGGCCGGCGGTCCCCGTATTATCGACAATTTGCTTCGAATCTATCTGATATGATGCCCCGGCAGGAAGGTCGTACGCGCGTCAATCAAGCAGGCAGTGGATAGCAGATAACAAATCGAATTCTTGTCTTTCACTTCAGGGGGAACGCAATGAAAGTATTTCGCACCAGTGCTTTGGTTCTTGCTCTGACCGGTCTGGCATTCGGCCTGACGGCAGGGGCGGTTTCGGCGCAGACCGTGATGCGCATCAGCATCTCGACCGGCGGCGATTCGCATCAGAAAGTCGCCATCGACACGATGGCCAAGGAAGTCGAGCAGCGTAGCAACGGCCGCTACAAGATCCAGACCTATTATGCGAGCGCGCTCGGCGGCGAACGCGAAGCGACCGAGGCCGTGCAGATGGGCACGCAGGAGCTGACCTGGACCTCGACCGGTCCGATTCCGAATTTCGTTCCCGAAGCCAAGATCTTCGACGTGCCCTTCCTCTTCCGCGATTATGCGCACGCGCGCGCCGTCCTCGACGGGCCGATCGGCCAGGAGATGCTGACCAAGTTCGAGAGCAAGGGCATCAAGGCGCTCGCCTGGGGCGAAAACGGCTTCCGCCACATGACCAACAGCAAGCGGCCGATCAACGGCCCGGAAGACCTCAAGGGACTGAAGATGCGCACCATGGAGAACCCGGTGCACATCCAGGCCTACAAGGGTTTTGGCATCATCCCGACGCCGATGGCCTTTGGCGAAGTGTTCACGGCGTTGCAGCAGGGCACGGTCGATGGTCAGGAAAACCCCTTGTCGGTGATCAGCTCGAACAAGTTCGATCAGGTGCAAAAATACATGACGCTGACCGGCCACGTGTATTCGGCGGGCGTCTTCCTGATGAGCAAGGCGATCTTCGACAAGCTGCCCGAAGCCGACAAGAAGATCTTCCTTGACGCCGCCAAGGTCGCCGCCAAGGCGAATCGCGACCGCGTCGACCAGGACGAGAAGAGCGCCGTCGCCGATCTGACCAAGAAGGGCATGCAGATCGTCGTCAATGTCGACAAGAGCAAGTACCAGGCGGCGCTGGCGCCGGTCTTCGTCGACTTTGAGAAGCAGTTCGGCAAGGCCGCGCTCGACAAGATCAAAGCGGTCAAGTAGGCGCTCCGCTCCAACGACGAACCGGCAGCCTGCATGCAAGCGGCCGGTTCGTTTCTTGTCCTGCCCCGGGTTCGCGACGCACGCCGGCCCGATTCCACGTCAAGGTAGAGCCTTCATGAAATCCGCATTTCTTGCTTTTGAACGGCAAACGACGCGCTTTGCCATGATCATTGCCCGCTTCATGCTGGCGCTTTCGGCTTGCCTCGGGATGTTTCAGGTGATCACCCGTTTCGTGCTCGAACAGCCTGCCGAATGGACCGAGGTGATGATCCGCTTCTCGCTGATCTGGATGGTCTTCATGGGCATCCCGGAGGCCTTCCGGCTCGGCTCGATGGTCTCGATCGACCTCATGCATCGCCTCTCACCCAAGGGCTTCAGAAGAGTGCTCGACGGCTTGCACGCGCTGCTCGGCTTGAGCCTGCTCGGCGTCTTCATCTGGTACGGCTGGGACTATTCGCTGCGCGGCCTGGTGCAAACGATGATCGGCTTCGAAGGCCTCTCGATGTTCTGGGCCTACGTGGCGATCCCGGTCGGCTGCTGCTTCGCCGTCCTCGGCGTTATCGCCAATTTCCTCGAGCCCAAGCATCTCGAACTCGAAACCGCTCAATAATCCCGTTCGGAGAATCGTCCGTCATGTCACTTGCCATGCTCAGCACGATGATCGTGCTCTTTGCGGTCTCGCTCTCGATTGCGGTTTCGATCGGTTTTGCCAGCGTCGTCGGCGTGATCGTCGCCAAAGCCAACATGCTGCTCTTGCCGAAAGAAGTCTTTTCCTCGATCAACAAGTTCCCGCTCGCGGCGATTCCCTTCTTCATCCTCGCCGGCAACCTGATGGAGACCGGCGGCATTTCCAAACGCCTCGTCGAATTCGCCAAGTCGCTCGTCGGCGGCATCCAGGGCGGGCTGTCGGCGACCTGCGTGCTCACCTGCATGATCTTTGCCGCGGTCTCCGGCTCGTCGGTGGCGACGACCTTCGCGATCGGCGCGATCCTGATCCCGGCGCTGATCAAGCACGGTTATCCGGTCAATTACGCGGCGGCGCTGCAGGCGACCTCGGCCGAATTGGGCGTCATCATTCCGCCTTCGATTCCGATGATTCTTTATGGCGTCTCGGCGGAAGTCTCGATCGGCGAGCTCTTCATCGCCGGTTTCGGGCCGGGCATCCTGATCGGCTGCGCGCTGATGCTCTTTGTCATCATTTACGCGCGCATCCACGGCTACGGCAAGGACGACCATCTCGGCAGACTGCCCATCTTTGCCGCCATCAGGCAGTCCTGGCTGGCGCTGCTGATGCCGGTAATCATCCTCGGCGGAATTTACGGCGGCGTGTTTACGCCGACCGAAGCCTCGGTCGTCGCGGTCTTCTACGCGCTGATCCTCGGCATCTTCATTTACCGCGAAACGACGCTCGCCGATGTCCTCGTCATCCTGCGCAAGTCGGTGATTTCATCGGCGGTGATCATGTTCATCATCGCCAACGCCGGCCTGTTCAGCTTCATGATCACGCGCGCCGGCGTACCCGAAGCGATCGGCGCCTGGCTCGCCGACACCCTGCAGAGCCCGGCTTACTTCCTGCTCGGCGTCAACGCCGCGCTCTTCCTGATCGGCATGTTCATCGAGACCTCGGCCTCGATCATCGTGCTCGCGCCCATCCTCGTTCCGGTGGCGCTGAAGTTCGGCGTCGATCCGGTGCACTTTGGCATGATCATGATCGTCAACCTCGCGCTCGGCATGATTACGCCGCCCTTTGGCGTCAACCTCTTTGCCGCGTGCACGGTGGCCAATATCTCGCTCGACCGTATCGTCACCCGCCTGATTCCCTTTGTCCTCGTCGTCCTCGGTTGCCTGATGGTGATTACCTACGTTCCGTCGATTTCCCTGTATCTTCGCGATCTCGTCTATCTGTGACGAGATCGCGTGGCGCTCCTGGAAGAAGGCCTGTGGCCCGCAGCCGCTCAGCGTGCTGCCGACAACAGGCCCTCGATCCCTTGCCGCCGCGAGCCTGAATAGCGGCGAGCGCCACAGCGACTGGCACGTCAGGAATCAGTTCCTGGCAACGTGCCAGATGCCATTGACGCCTTCACCGGTCTTGTCGCCCGGCTTCTGATCCTTGATCCAGTAATAGAGTGGCTTGCCTTTCAAGGCCCACTGCGCCTTGCCGTCGTCGCGCGTGATGACGCTGTAATCACCGCCCGCGGTGGCGCCGCTTGCGGCCATCAACGGCGGCCAGTTGGTGGCGCAAGGGCCATTGCAGACGCTCTTGCCGCTGCCGGCGACATCCTTGTCAAAGGTATACAAGGTCATGCCGTTGGGGCCGGTGACCACGCCGTCGGAAACCATGGTCGGTGCGGGGGCCATGCTCGAACAGGCGGCGATGGTGACAGATGCGAATAAGGCTGCAGCAAACTCACGCGTTTTCATGTTTTCTCCTGTGTTGTTCTGCTTTGGATCTTGCTGAGACTTTGCACTGGTCTTGCCGAACTCAACGCCGAGCCTCGCTTGGCGATGAATCCGAGCCTTGCAAACGACTGCCGCCAGACGAGGCAAGCCGATTGTCAGTTCCGCGACCGGACCGGATTCGTCATGAAGCCTTGCTGACACGAGGGTAAACGC
Source organism: uncultured Propionivibrio sp. (assembly GCA_964485725.1). GTDB lineage: Bacteria > Pseudomonadota > Gammaproteobacteria > Burkholderiales > Rhodocyclaceae > Propionivibrio. The sequence goes on from CAZALA010000007.1 coordinate 37,305, forward strand.
GAGTCGCTTGTGGTTTATTCCCGCGCCGCAGCAAAACTTTCACGCGCGCGCACGAGATTGGCGGCAGAGCGCCGGCTTTGCCGCGATGGCCTGGCGGCGCTTCGGGCCGATGAGCGTACAATCTCTGTCCGGAAATCGGGTCGGTGCGCTTGCAGCGCGTCATCCATCGTCACGCTTTTGATCAGAGAGAATCGTCATGCAGTCCTTGCCGTTTGAACTCGGGCCGATCCGGCCAGTCGATGAAGCCAACAGCCTTCTCATCCGGGCAACGCGCGGCTGCTCGTGGAATCGCTGCGAGTTCTGCACCGCCTACAAGGAAATGCCCTTCTCCTTGCGCCCGCTCGAGGAGATCAAGAAGGACATTGCCGCGGCGGCAGACTACTACGGCGGACGGCCTTTCGACTCGTGCTTCCTCCAGGACGGCAACAGTTTCATCATGAAGACGGGGGAACTCGTCGAAATGCTCTCTTTCCTGAAGCAGCACTTTCCGACGCTGAAGCGAATCAGCAGTTACGGACGCGCTCGCACCATAGCCAGAAAGACGCCGGACGAACTGAAGGAAATCTGCGCGGCCGGACTCAACACCCTCTACTGCGGCATGGAGTCGGGTTCGGACACGGTGCTGAAAAAGGTCGGGAAAGGCAGCACCGCTGCCGACATGATCGCCGCCGGGCGCAAAGCCAAGGCGGCCGGAATGACGGTCTCCGAGTTCATCATACTGGGGCTCGGCGGACAGGAACTGTGGCAGGAGCACGCCACCGAAACGGCGGCCGTCCTCAACGAGATCAATCCGCATTTCATCCGTGCGCTGACCATCGGCGTCAAGCCCGGAACGGGCATGGAGAGGCAATTGCAGGCGGGGGAATACAGCTTGCAGAGCGAAAAGAACATTATCGAGGAACAGCGTTTGCTGATCGAAAGCCTTGACGGCATTACGAGCTACTACGCCAACCATCATGGCGTCGATCTCCTGATGGAGGCCCGCGGACAATTGCCCGAGGACAAGCCGAGGCTGCTGGCGATCATGGACCGTTACCTCTCGCTGCCCGAAGAAGACAGGCTCAATTACACGCTGGGCAAGCGCCTTGGCTACTATCAGGTTCTCGACGACATGCGCCATGAGGGACGCAAACGCCAGGTGGCAGAACAGGTCCGCGAAGTCAACGAGAGCTACCCGGGCCGCTTCGACGACGTCTGTCACCACTTGCGACAACAGGTGGTCTGAGCCCCTGCCGGTTGTCAGGGGCTCCTGCAGACCAGAGAGTCTTACACGGCCTTCCTGCGCCGGGTGGCGGCGATCAGGCCCGGCAGCCCGGCGCAGAGCAGCCACAGCGTTGCCGGAAGTGGGACGGACGGGCCCGGATCGGTCGGGCCGGGATCGGTCGCAAACGCATTGAGCCAGTCAAAGCCCGAAGCGGAGCGCAGGCCGTAACCGCTCAATACGGTGCCATCGGCAAGATGCACGTCGCTGATGCCGCCCCACAGACCGCTTGAGCCAAAATCGCTGTGCGCGCCCGAGACGTGGCCGGCAACGCCACTGAGCGCCTGCGTGAAAGCGACGAGCTCGCCGGTCATCTGCAAGCCGACGTTGAAGACAAACGGAATGTCAAAGGAAAAATTGCCGGTCAGCCCGGACACGGGCTCGGTGTTGATAACGCCATTGACCGACTGGCCGCGGCGCAGGTCGTTGATGGTGATCTGGCCGCTTTGCGAGACGAGTTGCCCGCTCGTCGAGAAGACCGTGCTGCCGCTCGCCGTTACCCTCGCCGCAATCGTCGAATTGGCGGTGGCGCCCGGGTCGGAAAGCGAATTCAGGACGCCCGAGAGCGAAAAAACCGCGTGAGCGAAGGCCGGCCCCGTCAAGGTGGAACTCGTGAAGGTCAGCTGATCGCTCCAGAAAGCGTCGCCCTGCGCGCGCACCTGTGATGTCAGGCCAAAGCCCGGATTCGCCGCGCCGGAAAAGGCGCTGGCATGAAGCGCGCCATAGACCGCCGTGGCCGAACCGGCCGTGGCAAGCCCCGGGACAATGCTGCTGTTATAGCCGACGACACTGATGCCACCGTTCGTCTGCGTCGTCCCGTTCAGCTGAACCGGCCCGTTGGAAACCCCTTCATCGTAGATCACGGCGGAAGAGGCAATGAGTGCCGCCTGCACCGGGCCTGCGACGGCAAAGAGCGATCCCCAGAGCAGGACGCGAAGGAAAGGCATGCCAGGCAATACTTTCATGATGGCTCCTTGACTCGAATGAATGAGTAAAGCTCGCGGATTTCCGACGCGGCCCCGAGGCGCCTTGATCGTGTCGGCGGGGCGGAAGAACGGACGAGACAGAAGCAACAGCCCTGGACGGCCTTGACGGCGAGGCGAAACGGCCGCAAAGCATTCCCGCTCGTTCGCCGGCGACCAGGCTGGCTAAAGCACGACTCGGGCCGAAAAATTCTCGCCTGTCCGAACAAGGACTTAAGGCAAATTTTCAATACCCATTTCAGCGTCGCTGTCAATCGCATCGACACGCCGCCGCCGTGCCACCCGAAAGATGCGAGGCGACTGCGGCCTGGCGCCGTGCAACGCCTATGAGGCGTGCGCGTGGCGGTGCGAATGCGGATGCAGGTGTGCTTCTCCGCCCTCGTGCCGGTGCAGGTGCGAGTGCAGCAAATGCGCCCGGCGCAGCAGATCGATGTCGGCGAGGATTGCTGCGGGCTCGCCTTCGCCGACGACGCGGCCGTCGGCAAGAACGAAGACGTAGTCAGCGATCTCCTCGACGAGGTGGAGGTCGTGCGTGGCGGCGACGACCGTTCGCTTCCTGCCCCGGCTCTCGATCAGGAAGCGGATCATTTCGGCCTGGCTCTCCGGATCGAGGGCCGCCGTTGGCTCGTCGAGGAGCAGGACTTCAGGATCGACGATCAGGACCGAGGCCAGGGCGACGCGCTTTTTCTCGCCGCCCGAGAGCCGGTGCGAGGCCCTTTCCTTGAGGTGAGCGATGGCAAAGCGCGCGAGAATTTCGTCGACGCCGGCGATGATCCGCTCTCTCGGCCATCCGAGTTGCAGGGGAGCGAAGGCGACTTCGTCGAGGACCGAAGGATTGAAGAGTTGGGCGTCGGGGTTTTGGAAGACGAGGCCGACGCGACGGCGGAAGGCGAAGTTGAAGTCGTCGTCGGCGAACTTCTCTTCGCTCAGCATCTCGCCGAAGGCGTGGATTTTTCCGCTGCCCGGAAATTCCAGCGCATCGAGCAGGCGCAGCAGCGTCGACTTGCCCGAGCCGTTGGCGCCGAGCAGGACGACACGCTGGCCGCGGCCGATCTTCAGCGAGATGCCATTGAGCGCTGCCTGCTCACGGTAGGCGAAGGCGACGTCGTTGAGTTCGAAGACAGGGTCAGCGTCGTTCATCGCTGCTGCCAGACAATCAAGGCCGGCACCGCGAGCGCCAGGGCAAGGGCCAGCCAGTCGCGCGGCCTACTGCGAAAATCGTCGAGCAGATGGACTTCGCCGCGGTAGCCGCGCGAGATCATCGCCAGATGCACTTCCGAACTTAACTGGAAAGCCCTCGAGAGAAGCACGCCGACCGCCGCGGCGATCATGCGCTTGCGCCCGCCCGCATCGAGCGGCGCGACACTGCGGCTGCGCCGCGCTTCGAGCATTTCGCTCGCGACCTGCAAGAGGACGAAAATGTAGCGGGTCGTCATGCCGAGAAGCGCGACGACAACGACCGGGACGCCGAGGCTGCGCATCGCCTTCAGCACCTGCGTCCAGGGGGTCGACAGAACCAGCAGGCAGGCGAGCGTCGCCGACGTTTCGGCGCGCCCGAGCAGGAAGGCGGCGCTGCGCAAGCCCGGGGCGGTGACCACCCAGGAGAAAAGCGGCAGTTGCAGCACGGCCTCGCCCGGGACGATGAAGCAGGCCGGCAGCGCGACGAGCCCGGTGAAGACGAGGACGCCGATCCATACCTGCTTGCACAGCTGCGCCATCGCAATGCGCGAGGCTCGCGCCAGCAGCAGGGCGAGCAGAAACAGCGCGGCAACGATCGCCAGCGACTGCGCCAGCACGGTGCTGACGATCAGTGCGAACAGGGCGATGAGCTTGATGCGCGGATCGAGCGTTTGCAGATAGCCGCTGCGGGCGGCCGCCGATTCCGACGCCAGCGCGTGCTCGATCGCCTGCCCCAGACCGCGCGCGAGTCGTCCCGCAAAATCACGAGCCGGGGGGCGATGCCGGCTGGGCGAGAGGGCCTGTTCACTCATTGAGGCGCACGCCGCCCGATTCGGATTCCGGCGTGGCGGCAACTCTGGCGAGCAGGCGAAAGACGACGAAGATGAGTCCGGCGCCGAGCAGCGCCGAGACGATGTAGCCGAAACCGGCGCTGTGCAGGAAAGCGGGCGCGTAGTCGGGGATCGGCGCGGTCCACAGGTCGGCGAGGGTTTGCAGCCCCTGCGGTACGCCGGCGGGGAGCGGCGCGTTGCCTGAAGCCTCAATGATCGCCTGGCGCGTCTGTGCCTCGGCAAGATCAGCGATGCCCCATTCCCCCCAGGCTTTCCCGGCGGCGAGCAGGCCGAGCGGCGACAGGCCGATCAGGCCCGCGAGCGCGTACCAGAGCGTTCGTGTCGACGTCGGCAAGCGCGTCGGCCGCGGCGCGCAGAAACCCAGGAGCCCGGGATTGGCCCGCTGCAGATAGGCGACGAGGCCGCCCGTGATCAACAGTTCGGCGAAGCCGACGATGGCAAGATGGCCGATCATCATCGCCGGGATCGCAATGGCGAGCGGGTAGGGCGCGTACAAGGGCGCGCCGGCGTCGTCGTGGAAGAAGCCCGGTTGCACGCCAAATTCGATCGCCGCCAGCAGGGCAGCGACGTTGATCGCAAGATAGCCGGCGATCGCCGCTGCGACGACGCGGCGCTTCGACCCGATCGCCGCGCCGCCCGCGATCAGCCGATAGCTCCAGTAGCTGACGAGCACACCGGCGATCGCCATGTTCAGGCAGTTGGCGGCAAAGGTCGTGATGCCGCCGTCGCCAAAGAGCAGCGCCTGAATCAGCAAGGCGAGCGAAATCGCGACGATCGCCGCCGAGGGCCCGAGCACGATGCTGGCGATGCCGATGCCGGCGGCGTGCCCGGTGGTTCCGCCGGGCAGCGGCAGGTTGAAGAGCATGATCACGAAAGTGAAGGCCGAGAACACCGCGAGCAGCGGCACCGTGCGCGTATGCAGCAGGCGCTTGACGCGCGCGAAAGCGAGGTACCAGAAAGGCAGGGCCAGCGCGTAAGTCGCCGCGCAGGTGGTCGGGCTCAGATAGCCGTCAGGAATGTGCAAGACATTCCTCCGCCTGGTGCGCGGGCGCGGCCGTCCATGTCTGTTGATAATGGACGATGCGCAAGGCCGCCTGCGCCGCGCCGAAGCCGTTGTCGATGTTGACCGCGACGATCCCGGGCGCGCAGCTGCCAAGTGCGCTGTGCAGCGCGAGCTCTCCTCCGGCGCTGACGCCGTAGCCGGTCGAGGTCGGCAGCGCGATCAGCGGCGCGGCGATCAGTCCGCCGAGCACGCTGAAGAGCGCGCCCTCCATTCCGGCGACGGCAATGACCACCGGAAATGAGCGAATTTCCTCGAGCCGCGCCATCAGTCGCCACAGGCCGGCGACGCCGACATCGCCGATGGAGAGCGAGCCGACGCCGGCAAAGGCGAGCGTGCGGCAGGCTTCCTGCGCGACGCCGGCGTCGGCCATGCCGGCGCTGACGACGGCGACGCTCGGCTTTGGCTCAGGCGCGAGAGCGCCCAGAATCGCGGTTCTCGACAAGGCGTCGTAGTCGAGCAGGCCGATCAGCCTTGCCGGAAAGGCCGCGAAAGCCTCGGCCGAAAGCCGGGTGACGAGCACGCGGCGCCCTTCGTCGGCGGCTTTCTCGAGCAGACCGGCAAGACAGGCGAGCGGCTTGCCGGTCGCGAAAACGGCTTCGGCGAGGCCGGTGCGGACTTCGCGATCCCAGTCCATGATGGCGTTCTGGCTCATGCCGCTGCCTTGGTGATTTTTCTGCTGACGAAGGCCGAACCCTGGCGGTAGGCACTGAGCCCGACAAAGTGGTAGCCGGCCCTGGCGCAAAACGCTTGAGCCTGCGCCTCGATCATCGCGGCGATTGGGTGCCCGGGCATTTCGCCAAGCTCGACCGACACGCCCGGGCCGCGGACGCGCACGCGCACCGTCGCCAGTTCGCCGAGCGTCTCTTTCAAGGCACATTCCAGAGCGTCGATGAAGTTAAGGTCCTCGGCGCGAATCGGCAAGCCGGTTTCAACCCGGCTCGCCAGGCAGGGTTGTGCCGGCAGTTCGGCGTACTGCAAGCCCTGCGCGCGGGCGATCTGCCGAATCATCGCCTTGTCGATTTTCGCTTCGACGAAGGGATGGACGACCGCTTGTTCGCTGGCCGCCTGCAGGCCGGGGCGGTAATCCGAAAGGTCGTCGAGATTGGCGCCCGAGGCAATGCGCCGGTCGCTGAGCGCGGCGATCGCGCGATAGAGATTCGACTTGCAGAAATAGCAGCGGTTGTAGGGATTGGCGCGATAGTCCGGGTCGGCCATTTCGCCGGCGCTGATTTCCTCAAGATGCCAGCCTTCCTGCGCCGCGAGTTCGCGCACGCGCGCGCTCGCTGCCACGGGAACCGCCGGCGACAGCGCATGCACCATCAGCGGCGCAATCGCCAGGACGCGATGCGCGACCGTCGCCAGCGTCAGGCTGTCGATGCCGCCGCTGACCGCGATGGCCAGCGGCGAATGGCGCGCGAGGACTTCGCTCAACTGCCTCGTGGCGGCCGCCAACTGCTCGTTCATAAGTATCCTTCAGCCTTCATTTTGGTCTGCCGGCGCAGCTTCAGGCCGGCCAGCGATTGCAAGTCGTCGCTCTCGATTTTGCTCGTGCGCTCGCCATTCGGGCGCAGCACTTCCTTCATGCGCAGGCCTTCAGCGGAAACTTGCGCCTGCCGCGGCAGCACCGTGCGCTCCATTAGAACCCAGCGCAGGCCGATCGTCGAGGTCTCGTGAAAGACGAGGTCGCGACAGCGCGCGAGCGCCAGCGGCTCGACGAGCAGCCGGAAAATCGTCACCGGGCGCCCCTTCTTTCCCTGCGCCGCAACGAGCAGCAGGTCGAGCAGGCCGGGCGCGCCGCGCAAGCGCTCGGCGGCGACGCCGATCTCTTCGCCGCTCATGTCATCGACGTCAAACTCGATCAGCGCGACGCTCGTCTGGTCCGAGGCCGTCTGCGGCGCTGATTCCAACGATTCGAACGGTTCGAACGCCATGACGCGCAGCACGTTCGGAAGCTCGGCGAAATTCTTCGTTCCGGCGCCATAACCGCCTGCGCGCAGCACGCCTTCGGGTTTTCGCGCGGCCTGTTGCGGGGGCACGAGATAGCGGACGATCGCCGCCCCCGTCGGGGTGACGCGCTCACCGGCAACGCTGTCGCTGCGCCACGGATAAGCTTCGAGGATGCGCATCGTCGCCGGCGCCGGCACCGGCAGCAGCCCATGTTGCGTCTTCACCATGCCGCTGCCGAGCGGCAGCGCGGAAATGCTCCAGCTCGCGTCGCCGAGCGCCGAGATGATGCTGCCCGCGGCGACCACGTCCATCAGCGAATCCCAGGCGGCCAGCTCGTGGAAGTGCACTTTTTCAAGCGCGACGCCGTGAATATGCGCCTCGGCCTTGGCGATGATTTCGAGAATCGCGAGCGCGTGCGCCGCGGTTGTCCCGGAAAGCTGCGCCGAGGCGATGAGCTGCTTGATTCCCGCGTAATCGCTGACCGGCGGCTTGTGGGGAGCCGGGCGCTGCGCGTGCGGACGAAAGCCGCTTGCCTGCGCAGCGACGCGCCGGTAAGCGGCGCCAGGCGGCGAATCTGCCGCCGGTGCGCCGCCGTGCTCGTCGAGCGAAAAATGCAGGGCGGCAATGCCGTTCTTGAGTACTTGCGCCACGCGCACCGTGCCGACTTCACGCGGGACGACCGCCGCGATGTCGGCGAGGACTTGCTCGCGATACTGCGGAAAAGCGTCGAGCATCGCGGCGACAAACATGTCGCCGGCGATGCCGCCCACCGGTTGCAGGTGCAGGTACAGATGCGGTCGGCTCATGGTCTTGGCGAGTAGGCACAGTCGATCACGAAGGCGAGCCTTCACATAGGTTCTTGATGCAATGCCACATCACGAAAGTGTCGGCCGCGCCGTAGCCCTGCGCACGAAGTCTGGTTGGTGAAATTGTACATCCAATCGGGGCGGGGCCCTGCGCACACTTGCCGGCGCCCCGGGCGTCGGTCTAAAGTGCGCGTTGCGGCGCTTGTGCAAAGGCCGTCGCCGGACATAGGGTCGTCAAACAAGGTTGCGGTACCAGCTTTGCGCATGCGGGGGGTGCAATGTGCTCACGGCTGTCGCGAGGATTGGCTGATCTCCAAGGGTCTTGCCGGGGTCGCGCCCTGGCCTTCCTGCTCGGCCTTGCCCTGCTTGGCTGCGCATCGACCGGTAACAAAGCGCCCGATACTGCGCATCAGACGCAGCCCGGTACGGTGCTCGTCGTTGCCACCGAAAGCGTCCCTGAACTGAAGTTCGAGGGTTTCGTACGCGGCAAGGCAGCGGGGGCAGCAGCCGGCGCGGGCGGGACCTTTGCGGCGTGCATGGGCGGCATGGGCGGCGGCGCTTGCGGCGGCGCCGCCTGCGGCGCACTGATCATCCTGTTGCTCGGCGTGTGCGGCATCGCCGGGCTGATCGGCGGCGTCGCCGGCGCTGCGGCCGCGCCGAGCGCCGATGCGGCCGCGGCGAGCGAGGCCATCCTGGCGCGGGCCTTTGAAGTGCGCACGATCCAGGACGCGGTCAGCAATGGCGTCGTCGAGGCCGCGTCACGGGCCGGCCTCAGGCTGGCGACAGCACCGGGAGACACGGTGCAGGCCGCAGTCGCTGGCAAGGATTATCGCTCGCTGGCGAATCATGGCGTCAACACGGTGCTGGAGACGACGCTGACCGAGGCGGGCACTTCGGGCGCCGGCATCAACAGTCCATCGCAAGCCTACATGCGGGTGCGCGTGCGCCTGATTGATACGGCGAGCAATGCCGAGCGCCATGCGGCCGACTATCTTTATCAGGGCAGAAGCCTCGATCTTGCCGGTTGGTCGGCGCAACAGGCCCAGCCCCTGCTCGACGAACTTGCCAGGGGATACCGCACGCTCGGCGCGCAGATCTACGAGACCGTCTTCGAGCTTTATCCCTTCCCCGACCGCCAGGCCCATTCCGCCGGGGGCGCGCTCTCGGCGGCCTTCGGGCTGGCGCCGATTTACCCGCCGACGCGTGGAATGTTCTCGGGCGAGCGCTATATCGGTGGAATCTTCGAATGGTATGCTGTCGACGGCCTCAAGCCCGATTTCAAATGGGAGAAATTTCCCCGCGCCAGCGACATGGCGGAAGCACCCGAGGCCATGGCGAGGGTCGCCAACGTAACCTACGACTTCGTCATCGCCAGCGAAGAGAACATGGCGCCGGCCGATGTGATCTACCGGCGCGAGGGCCTGAGCACTCCCGAGCATGCGATCGATTTTCCGCTCGCGCAAGGGAAACGCTATTTCTGGACAGTGCGAGCCCGTTTCGACGTCGATGGCCGTTCCCGGGTCAGTGAGTGGAGTGCAACTTACTTCAGTGCGCGCGAGCACATCACCGCACCTTCGCAGCACTCGTTCCGCTTCCGGACGCCTTGACCGCGGCGCCCGCTGTTGCCGGGCTTGACGGCGCCGCGAGGCAATCGAATCGCGGCCTTCAGATCGGCACGGACCGGCCGCCACGATACTGATAAGATCCGTCACCGGCCACGGGCCGCTCAAGGAGCGGCCGCTGCTGCCGTTATCGCTGCAACGAAAAGAAAGTCAGGAGCAAGCATGCGTTGGAATGCAGCGAAGAGTTCTTCGGGATCGCCGGCGTGGCGCATTCTCACGCGCGGTGCAATGGTCGCGGCACTGGCTTTTGCATCGCTCGCGAGCGCCGCCGAGATCCGCATCGGCGGCACCGGCAACGCGCTGGGAACCATGCAGCGTCTCGCCGAAGCGTATGCGAAAGCGCAGCCCGATACGAAAGTTGCCATCCTCACGAGCATCGGGACGAGCGGCGCGATCAAGGCCGTGCCCAAGCGTGCCATCGAAATCGGCCTCTCCTCGCGCACCCTGACCGACGAGGAAACCCGGAGCGGCATGAGCACGATCGAGTACGCCCGCTCGCCGACTGTTTTCGCCGTCCATGAAAAAACCAGGGCGGACGGCCTGACTTTGCGCTCGATCGCCGACATCTATACCGGCAAGATGGCCAACTGGGCCGACGGCACCTCGATCCGCCCGCTCCTGCGCCAGCCCGGCGACGACAATACCCGGCAGGTGAAGAGCCTCTCGCCCGAAATCGAGAACGCCCTCACCCTCGCCGAGAAGAAACCCGGGATGGCTTTCGCGGTCAGTGACCAGGAAGCCGCCGAGAAGCTCGAAACCATACACGGCGCTTTTGGCGTCACGACGCTCGCGCTGATCCGTTCCGAGCGACGCAGCCTGCGCGCCCTTGCCATCGACGGCGTCGAGGCGACCCCCGAGAACGCGAAATCGGGTCGGTACCCGCTGACCAAGCACTTCTATTTTGTCCTGCCGAAAGAACCGACGCCGGCGGCGCTCGATTTCATACGCTTTGTCGAGTCGGACAAGGGCAAGGAAATCCTCCGGCAGTCCGGCCACTACCTTCCCTGAAAGCAGGCCCGCAATGGTCCCATCGACCGAGCGGCTCGAGCGCAGCGTGCATCGCTTCGCTCTCGCCCTGGCGCTCCTCGTTGCCTTGAGCATCCCGCTCGGCTTCGGTTTGCTGTCCTACTTCGACATCACCGCTGCGCTCGATTTCAAGGCGAGGGTCAAGGCCTCGGCGCTGAGCAACCTGATCGCCAGCAACCCCGACGTCTGGATGTACGCCGAAAACCGCATCCAAGGGCTGATTTCGCGCGAACCGGTGCCGCTCGAAGATGAGCTCGTCGAGGTTTTCGACGCGGCCAAGGCGATCCTCTCGCACGCCGGCAATGCGCCCGCCGGGCGCCGGCTGAGCCGCAGCCATCCGCTTTACGACGTCGGTGAGGTCGTCGGCGAGGTCGTCGTCTCGAGCTCGTCGAACATGCTGATTCGCAACACGCTGATCAGCGCGCTCTTGAGCTTCGTGCTCGCCACCCTCGTGTACGCGATCATGAAAGTGCTGCCGCTCAGAGCCCTGAAATCGGTGACCGATGCGCTCTTCCGGGAAAAGGACCGCGCCGAGGCGACGCTTTACTCGATCGGCGAGGCCGTCGTCACGACCAACGCCGATGGCGGCATCAACTACATGAATCCGGCGGCCGAACGGCTGTTTGGCCGCTCGTTCAAGGAAGTGCGCGGCAGGCAGGTCGCCGACGTCATCCATCTGCACGACGCCAAGGGCGAGCCCGTGGAGAGTTCGCTCGACGAGGCGCTGAAGACCAATACGATCGTCACCTGCCAGGGCAACAGCGAGTTGCGGCGCGCCGACGGCAGCGCCATTGCGGTCGAGGAATGCTCGGCGCCGATCAACGACCGCGAGGGCGCGGTGACGGGCGGCGTGGTGATCCTGCGCGACGTCAGCGTGACGCGCGAATACGTCCAGCGCCGCTCCTGGGAAGCGACGCACGACCCGCTCACCGGCCTCTTCAACCGCCGCGAATTCGAGAGCCGCGTCGAGCTCGCGCTCGCCGACGCGCAGAACACCGGCCGTTGCCACGTCCTCTGCTACATGGACCTCGATCGCTTCAAGGTCGTCAACGACGCCTGCGGCCACGCGGCCGGCGATGAGCTCCTGATCCAGCTGACCGGGCTGATGCAGGCGCGCGTGCGCGATACCGATACGCTCGCCCGCCTCGGCGGCGACGAATTCGGCCTGCTCCTGCACGCCTGCGACGAAATGCGCGGGCAACTGATCGCCACCGACATCATGGCGGCCGTCAACGACTGCAATTTCGCCTGGGAAACAAAAGTCTTCTCGGTCGGCGTCAGCATCGGTCTCACCGCCTTCAGCGAGCAGCACACGAGCGTCGCCGAGGTTATCGGCGAGGCGGATTGCGCATGTTACTGGGCCAAGGAGCAGGGCAAGAACCGCGTCGTCGTTTTCGTCGCGAGCGACATGGACCTCGCGGCGCGGCGCAGCGAAACCGGCTGGGTGGGCCGCATCAACGACGCTTTCAGGGATCAGCGTTTCGTCCTCTATCACCAGACCTACCGGATGCTCGATGCCAAGGCCGGCCATAACGAGCACCTCGAAGTCCTGCTCAGGATGATCGGCGAGGACGGGGAGATCATCGTCCCCAGGCGTTTTCTGCCCGCCGCCGAACGCTACAACCTGATGCCGCAGATCGACCGCTGGGTGATCAACGAAGTCTTCAGCCGCTTCGATGCGCTGGTCGCCGAGCGCGGCGGCGCGGCGCTGACCTGCGCCATCAATCTTTCCGGCGCTTCGGTGAACTCCGAAGGGCTGCTCGACTTCATCCGCAAAGCGGCGCACCAGTACAGCCTGAAGCCGGGATCGATCTGCTTCGAGCTCACCGAAACCGTCGCCGTGAACAACCTGCAGGCGGCGGCGCTTTTCATCAGCGAATGCCGGGCGATGGGCTTCCAGTTTGCGCTCGACGATTTTGGCACCGGCACGAGCTCGTTCGGCTACCTCAAGAACCTGCCGGTCGATTACCTGAAGATCGACGGCAGCTTCGTTCGCAACATCGAGCACGACAGCGTCGATTACGCGATGGTCGAGACGATCAACCGCATCGGCCATCTTCTGGGCAAACGCACGGTCGCCGAATACGCCGAAAACGAAGCGACGATCGCGTCGCTCGGCAAAATTGGCGTCGACTTCGCGCAAGGCTACGGCGTCTGCCTGCCGACACCGCTCTTTCCCGGGCGCCCGATCGCAGCGCAATTGCCGGGCGCGGTCGCCAGCGCCTGCCTCGCTAAGTAGGCAGGCTGCGTTTACTCAGCGCCCACAGGCGCAGGGCCATGTGCACTTCGAGCGCGCGCGTCGGATTGCCGAGGTGGCCGAGCATCTCGTCGATGGTGCTCAGGCGCTGGCGCACCGTGTTGACGTGGATCGCCATGCGCTTGGCGACGAGGCGCGCATTGCGGTTGGCGTCGAAATAGCAGAGCAGCGTTGAAGCGAGCTCGGCGCGCTTTTTGCGATCGTGGGCGATGAGCTTGCCGATCGTCGCTTCGAGGAAGGCGTCGAGCGAGCTTTCGTCCTGCGTTTCAAAGAGCACCGAGTAGAGGGCAAGCTCGCTCTGGCCGAGAATGCCCTTGACCGCGAGTCGGCGCGACACGTAAAGCGCCCTTCTGAGCATCGTGTACAGCGTCGCGAGGTCCTCGGGCCGCGCCGCGGGTTTGGAGAGAACGCCCCAGTAATGCGTGTGCAATTCGGCGTCGAGCAGTCGGTTGAGCGCCTGCACGAGTTCCTGCGCGCGGGGCGTCGGGCATACCGCCGCGACCATGCCGTCGATTTCGTCGAGGACGACCCCGGCAAGCGAGCTTGAGCTGCGCAGGCGCTTGGCGATGTAAGCGGCTTTCATGTCCCTGGTTTCGACGAGCAGGAGCGAGAGCGGCTGCGCGAGCTTCAACTCGAATTGTCCCGCGCGCTCGATCGTCGCAGCCCATTCGTATTGCTGCGGCAGGACCAGACCCCTGAGCAGGGCGGCGACATCGCGGCTCTTGTGGACGTCGAGGCGCTCCTGCGAGAGCAGGACGATGCCGATCAGGCTGGCGCTGCGCTCGAGCGTGCGCAGCGAGAGGTCGTCGAGGTCGGTGCCGCGAAAGAGCAGGACGGCGCCGAGCGCATCGTCACCGCCGATCACCGAGGCGACCCGGCAAAGCTCGCCTTCTTCGGCAAAGGCGATCACCGCCCGGCCGCTGCGGCGGCTCTCGCGCATCGCCTTTTCGATCGCCTTGCTGCGCTCGCCGTGCGCTTGCCATTTCGACGCATCGCCCGGCTCATCGCCGCCGCCGGCGTCCTGGCAGATCACCTGCAGCCCTTCGTCGACGACGAGAATGCGCGCAGCCAGGCGCTCGGCGACCTTGTTGCACAGCGTCCTCAGGCTGGCGCCCTGCGCGAGCAGCGAAGTGAGCTCCTCGTGCGCCTCGGCAGCAAATTGCACTTTGCGGCCGTGCAGTTCGAGCGCCGCCCGCGCCAGGTCGCCTTTCCTCAGCGCCTTGGTGGTGAGGTCGAAGGCTTTGGCGGTGTTGATCGCGACCGCCGCATGCGTCGCCAGCGTCGACAGGATCGACACTTCGAGCGCCGTGTGCGAGCGGTGATAGCGATCGGCGACGAAGAGCAGGCCGATGACTTCGTTCTTCGACAGGAGCGGTACGCCGACGACGCCGGCGATGCCTTCGTTGCGGAAGATGGCGTCGATCTGCGGGTCGTGCGGGAAGCGCTCGTCGGCGAGGTAATCGGTCGTTGAATACGGCAGGCGCGTCGCCAGAATGACGCTGACGACGCCGTGGCGCGTCCCCGCCGACATCCGGTCGGTTTCTTCGAAGAGCGCGCCGTCGGTGGTCTGCACTTCAAAGCGATCGCTCTCGGGGTTGTACACCGAAATCCAGGCGACGTGCGATGCGAGGAGATTGCGCGCCTTCGACGCGATCGCGCGCAACAGTTCGAGCAGATCGAGGTGGCTCGAAAGGTCCTGCGCCGACTCGATCACCGCGAGCAGGCCTTGCTCTCTTTGCTGCTGCAACTCGAGGCGGTTGCGGATCGCCATCGCCATGCGGATGCACTCGACGAGCGAGGACTTGTCCTGCGTCGGCTCGGTGAGCGCTTCGGCGCGCGCGATCTGCGCAAAGAACTCGTCGGGGGATGCGCCCTGATGCAGGAAGCGGATGAGGTCAGCCAGGATGGCTTTGCTGCTGGTCTCGTTCTTGTGCATTCGCAATTCTCCTGCGCCGCGTGCGCCGACACCGGCAAGCCGCGATTGACGCCCCCTGTGTCTTAAGCACACAGGATGGCCGGCACAAATGTGCGCGAACCACATTGTGCCACGTGTCCCGCTTCCCGATACTGCCAGTCACAAGACACCTGCCCTGCTCGACCCGACCCGCCGATCTTGCGACTGCCGACTTCTAACCACATTGGGAAACGCCATGGGAATCATTGAATCGCTGCGCCCGCCACCCGGCCTCAGGGTCCTCGTTACGGCGGGTGTTTCGGGAATCGGTGCAGCGATCGCCTGCGCCTTCGTCGAGGCCGGCGCGCGCGTGCACATCTGCGACGTCGACCGCACCGCGATCGACCGCTTTACGAGCGAGAACCCGACGATTACCGCGAGCATGGCCGACGTCTCGATCGCCGCCGAAGTCGACCTCGTCATCGCCGACGTCGTGACCCTGCTCGGCGGCCTCGACGTCCTCGTCAACAACGCCGGCATCGCCGGCCCGACCGGGGCGATCGAGGAGATCGAAGCCGCCGACTGGGAACGCACGGTCGCGGTCAACCTCAACAGTCAGTTCTATTTCGCGCGGCGCGCCGTGCCCATGCTCAGGAAGTCGACGGCCAATCCCTGCCTGATCGCGATGAGTTCGGTTGCAGGTCGCCTCGGCTACGGCTTCCGCACCCCTTATGCGTCGACCAAATGGGCGATCGTCGGCCTGATGAAGGCGCTCGCCGTCGAACTCGGTCCGCACGACATCCGCGTCAACGCCGTGTTGCCCGGCCCCGTCGCGGGCGAACGCATGGAGAACGTGATCAGGGCGCGCGCCGCGGCCACCGGGCTTTCCGTCGACGAGATGCGCGAGACGTATCTGAAGAAAATCTCGCTCAGGCGCATGGTGAGCGCGAGCGACGTCGCGGCGATGTGTCTGTTCCTCTGTTCGCCGGCCGCGCGCAACGTCACCGGGCAGGCGATCAGCGTCGATGGCAATGTCGAGTATCTTTGACGCCGACTTCGGCGAGCAGTACCGCAACTTTAACGTGGGTGCCTTTAATCACATTTGAGGGGTAAGCGATGAAGAATTCTCGTAAATTCGTAGGTGGCATGTTTGCGGTCTGTCTGACGGCGGGCGCAGTCAACGTCGCCGCCGCTCCGATCAAGGTCGGCATCATCGAAACGCTGTCCGGCCCGAATGCCTCGACCGGCCAGACCTACCGCGCCGCGGCGCGCTACGCGATCGACAAGATCAACGCCGCCGGCGGCTGGAACGGCGAGCCGATCCAGGTGCTCGATTACGACAACCAGGGGGGACCCGCCGGCGCTGCCGACAAGCTCAAGGCGGCGATTGCCGACGGCGTGCAGATGATCGTCCAGGGCGCCTCGTCGGCGATCGGCGGACAGATCACCGAGGACGTGCGCAAGCACAATATGCGCAACCCCGGCAAGGAAGTCGTCTATTTCAATTTCGGCGCCGAGGCTTTCGACCTCACCGGCGAGAAGTGCAACTTCTATCACTTCCGTTTTGCCGCCAACGCCGCGATTCGCACCAAGGCGCTCGTTCTCGCGATGAAGGAAGCGAACGTCCTCGGCACGCGCGTCTATGCGATCGACCAGAACTATTCCTGGGGCCAGGACATGGAATCGGCGATCGTCGAGGCGGCGCCGCTCGGCGGTTACACGGTCGTCGAGAAGACCTTGCACGACACGGCGAAGATCCAGGACTTTTCGCCCTACGTCGCGAAAATCGCCGCCGCCAAAGCCGACACCGTGATGACCGGCAACTGGGGCAACGACTTGCTGCTCCTGATGAAGGCGAGCAAGGCCGCGGGCTTGAAGGCGCGCTTTGGCACGACCTACCTCGACCAGCCGGGCAATATCGCCAACGCCGGCGACGTCGCGCTCGGCCACTACGTCGCGCATGCCTTCAACGGCGAGCACGGCGGCGCCGAATCCGAGCGCTTCATGGCCGACTACAAGGCGAAGACCGGCCACCTGCCGACCTTCATCGAGCCGCAAACGGTGTGGGGCCTGGCGATGGTCGCCGAGGCGCTCAAGCAGACCAAGCCCGAGAACGGCGCGCTCAACGTCGTAAGCTTTGCCAAGAACCTCGAGGCGACCAAGATCAAGGCGCCGATGGGTGAAATGTCGATGCGCGCGCAAGACCACCAGGTGCAGCTGCCGATCGTCGTCTCGACGGTGGCCAAGGACGCCAGGATCAAGGTCGACGACACCGACATGGGCTTCAAGCTGGTCAAGGTGTTCAGCGCCGAACAGGCCTCGACGCCGGCGCTCGCAAGCTGCAAGATGCAGCCCCCGAACTGAAACGGGCGGGCGGCAGGTTTTGCAGAACCGTCATTCCGGAGCACGCCGGAATGACGAAGGGCTTCTGAGGTGACGATGGATAGTCTATTTGTTTCGCTGATGAACGGCACGGTCTACGGACTCCTGCTGTTCATGGTGTCCGCGGGTCTGACGCTGATCTTCGGCATGATGGGCGTGCTCAACTTCGCGCACGCCTCCTTCTACATGCTCGGCGCCTATTTCGCCTACGCGCTGCAAGGCGCGATCGGTTTCTGGGGCGCGATCCTCGTTTCGCCGGTGCTCGTCGGCGCGGTCGGCGTCATCGTCGAACGCTTCTTCCTGCGCCGCGTGCACCGCCACGGTCACGCGCACGAACTGCTCCTGACCTTCGGCCTTTCTTTCATCATCGCCGAACTGATCAAGCTTTTCTTCGGCAACTACCCGGTCAATTACCGCGTCCCGCCGGCGCTCGACTTTGCGGCGTTCACGATCGGCGGTGCCGACTACCCGGTCTATCGCCTGCTCATGGGCGGCATCGCGATCGCGATGTTTATCGTCATCTATCTGCTGCTGACGCGCACGCGCGTCGGCATCGTCGTCCGCTCGGCGATCTACAAGCCGCGCATGGCCGAGGCGCTCGGCCACAACGTGCCGCTCGTCTTCATGGGCGTTTTCGGCGTCGGCGCGGCGCTTGCCGGGCTCGCCGGCGCGGTCGCCGGCGCTTTCTACACGACCAACCCGAACATGGCGCTCGACCTGGGCGTCATGGTTTTCGTCGTCGTCGTCGTCGGCGGGCTGGGTTCGCTCGGCGGCGCCATGCTCGCCTCGATCCTGATCGGCGTCATCACCTCGCTCGCCGTTGCCATCGACGCGAGCCTCGCCGATTTCTTCGCGCTCTTCGGCGCACGCGAGTGGGCGCAGAGCGTCGGCGGCCTGCTCACCCTGAAAGTCTCGAGCCTCGCGGCGACGATTCCCTTCGCCCTGATGCTCCTCATCCTCCTCGTTCGGCCGAACGGCCTGCTCGGCGAAAAGGCCTGATCGATGAAGCCACGTCACCTCATGCTCCTTGCCGCGGTCGCGGCGCTGCTGGCGCTGCCTTTCCTGCTCAAGCAAGGCCTCGTCAACGCGGCGATCCAGATGCTGATCGCCGCGCTCTTCGCGAGCGCCTACAACCTCCTGTGCGGGCAGGCCGGCATGCTCTCCTTCGGGCACGCCACCTACTTCGGCATGGGCGCCTTCGCTACCGTCCATGCGATGAACGCGCTCGGCGGCGCCGGCCTCCTGCCGACGCCGCTGATGCCGGTTTTTGGCGCCCTCGGCGGCCTCGCTGTCGGAGTGATTGCCGGCTACTTCTCGACCAAGCGCAGCGGCACCTACTTCGCAATGATTACGCTGGCGATCGCCGAGCTCGTGCATGCCCTCGCGCCGCACCTCAAAGGCTGGTTCGGCGGCGAAGCCGGTCTTTCCTCGACGCGCATGCCGGCGTGGGGCTTCACTTTCGGCTCGACCAACGAGGTCTATTACCTGACGCTCGCCTGGGTGCTCGCCTGCCTCGCGCTGCTTTACTCCTTCACGCGCACGCCGCTCGGTCGCCTGACGCTGGGCCTGCGCGAGAACACGCACCGGCTGCGCTTCCTCGGCTACAACACGCATCACCTCTCGATCATGGTGTTTGCGATTTCGGCGATGTTCGCGGGCATTGCCGGCGCGCTGCAGGTCGTCAATAACGAAGCGGCCAACTACGTCGTCTTCGACGCCTACCTCTCGTCGTCGGTCCTGCTCAACACCTATATCGGCGGCGTCCAGGTCTTCCTCGGCCCGATCCTCGGCGCTGCGCTGATGACCTTCTTTGGCTACGCGATGTCGGACCTGACGCAGTCCTGGCTGCTCTATCAGGGCATTCTCTTCGTCCTCGTCATGATGTATATGCCGACCGGCCTCGCCGGCCTGATCGGGCTGCTCGGACAGTGGCGCCGGCGTTTCGGGTTCGCGAACCTGCTGCCCTTCCTCGTCCTCGCGCTCGCCTCGGCGCTGCTCCTCAGCGCTGCCTGCGCCTTCTTCGTCGAAATCCTGCAAAGGCTGCTCTCGCAGGACTACCAATCGCTGGCGCGCGCCAATGCCGCGGCCGCCTGGCCGGCAATCAAACTGTTTGGCAGCGCGTGGCCGCCGGGCGCGCCATCGACCTGGATCGTGCCGCTCTTGCTCGCGGCGACCGGCGCGCTCGCCGGCAAGCTTGCGCAGCGCTCGCTGCGCGGCCTCATCGATCGCGCCGACAGCAGGGCCGAAGCGGCGGCGGCAGCGGCTGGCGAAAGGGAGCAGGCGGCATGAGCGGGACGATTCTGAGTTTGCGCAAGCTGCACAAATCTTTCGGCGAGACCGAGATCATTCGCGGCGTCGACCTCGAACTCTTCGCCGGCGAACGCCACGCGATCATCGGCCCGAACGGCGCCGGCAAGTCGACGCTGTTTCACCTGATCTCGGGCAACCTGACGCCGAGTTCGGGCGAAATCGTTTTCGACGGGCGCGAGATCGGCGGCTGGGAAGCGCAGAAGATCAATCATCTCGGGCTGTCGCGATCCTTCCAGATCACCAACATCTTCCCGAGGCTCTCGGTCTTCGAAAACCTGCGCCTCGCGGTAATGCGCAAGCACGGCCTGCAGTACTCGTTCTGGCAGTTCATCGATGGCAACGCACGCATCCGCGAAGAGACCGAAGCGCTGCTCGAAAAGCTCAGGCTGCAGGG
>CAZALA010000008.1:0-52888 GCA_964485725.1 uncultured Propionivibrio sp.
TTCGCACCTGAACGAGGTGGCGCACGCGAAGACCGAGAGGCTCGGCATCGTTGCCCCCGTAGGGCGCGACGGCATGTTGAAGCACGCGCGCGATTTCGCCGCCGCCGGCGTGCCCTTCGTTTTCGATCCGGGCCAGGGGCTGCCGATGTTTTCGGGCGAAGACCTGATCGAGTTCGTCCGGCTTGCCGAGTACGCGTGTTTCAACGACTACGAGGCGAAGCTCTTGTGCGACCGTACCGGCCGCACGCTCGAAGAGCTCGCGCGCGAGGTCACGGCGCTCATCGTCACGCGCGGCGCCGAGGGTTCGCTGATTCACGTCGGCGGCGCCTGCCTTGAAATTCCCTGCGTCGAGGCCGACGCTCTCGTCGATCCGACCGGCTGCGGCGACGCCTACCGCGCCGGCCTCCTCTACGGCATCGCGAACTCCTGGGACTGGGAGAAGACCGGGCGCCTCGCGGCGGTCATGGGAGCGATCAAGATCGCGCACCGCGGCGGCCAGAATCATCGCCCGAGCCGAGACGAAATCGCCGAGCGTTACGCGCGCGCATTCGGCCAGAAGCCCTGGTAGCGCCGCCGGCGCCCAGCGATGCGAGCGGCCCGTCCGACCCCCGCGTTAATCCAGCTTTTCCGCTGCCTGCGCCTGGCGCTGCGCCTTCTTGTCATCGGCTTCAAGGCGGCCTGCGCTTATCCGCTCGTCGGTGCTGAAGGCCGCGCGCGCCTCAAGCGCATCGGCTCGCTGCAAGTCCTCAAAGCGCTTGCGATCCGCTTCGAAACCGGGGCGACGAACGCGCCGCCGGGCAGTCTGGTGGTCGCCAACCACGTTTCCTGGCTCGACATCTTCGTCGTCAGCAGCCTGCGGCCCGGCGCTTTCGTCGCCAAGAGCGAAGTG
Source organism: uncultured Propionivibrio sp. (assembly GCA_964485725.1). Taxonomy (GTDB): domain Bacteria; phylum Pseudomonadota; class Gammaproteobacteria; order Burkholderiales; family Rhodocyclaceae; genus Propionivibrio. The sequence goes on from CAZALA010000008.1 coordinate 890, forward strand.
CGCGACTGGCCCTTCATCGGCTGGCTCTCGGTTCGCAACGACACGGTTTTCCTGCGGCGCGGCACGCGCAGCCACGCCCGCGACGTGAATGCGAAAATCGACGCCGTGCTCGGCGCCGGCATGGACGTCATCATCTTTCCCGAAGGCACGACGAGCGACGGCACGACGCTGCTCGACTTCCACGCCGCGCTGCTGCAACCGGCGATCGAAACCGGGCATCTCGTCCTGCCGCTCGCGATCTCGTACACGGACGCCGATGGGCGCGTCAGCACGGCGCCGGCCTTCGCCGGCGGAACGACCTTGCCGCAATGCTTTCGCGCGATCCTCGCGAGCCCGCCGCTCAGCGTTCGGCTCACCCCTTGCGCGACGATCGATCCCGAGGGCCGGACACGGCGCGAGGTCGCCGATCTCGCGCACGGCGCGATCGCGGCGGCGCTGTCTACCAGCGCCGGATTTCAGCGGCCACGCACGGCACCTGAAAAATAGCGCGGTCCTCGAGGCGAATCGCGGTCAGGTGGTTGCCCCAGACGCAGCCTGAGTCGAGCGCCAGCAGCTTCGGCAGGATCTTGAGGCCGAGCGCCGACCAGTGGCCGGTGACGAGAATCGCCTCGGCGCTCTTGCGGCCGGGGACTTCGAACCAGGGCAGATAGCCGGGCGGCGCCTTTTCCACTTCGCCCTTGGCGTGAAAGTCCATGACGCCGTCCGGCGAACAGAAGCGCATGCGCGTCATTGCGTTGACGATCACGCGCAGGCGCGGCCAGCCAACGAGTTCGTCCGACCACGCGGCAGGCTCGCTGCCCCACATCGTCGCCATCAGGTCGCGCCAGTCGGCGCCGGCAAGCCAGGTTTCGACCTCGAGCGCCAGCGCGCGGGCTTCGCTCACCGTCCACTGCGGCAGGAGCCCGGCATGGACGAGGCAGTAGCCGGCTTCGACGTGGCACAGCGGCTGCCGCCGCAGCCAGTCGAGCAGCTCATCGCAGTCGGGCGCCTGCAGCACGTCTTCGAAGGTATCGCCCTTGCCGCGTTTGCCAAAACCGGCGGCCGCCATGAGCAGCGACAGATCGTGGTTGCCGAGGACGGTGACCGCCGCCGCGCCGAGCTCGCGCACGAAACGCAGCGTCTGCAGCGAGCGCGGCCCGCGATTGACGAGGTCGCCGACGAGCCAGAGCCTATCGTGCGCGGGGTCGAAGCGGCAGCGCTCGAGCAAAGCGCCGAGCGACTCGAAACAGCCCTGGATGTCGCCGATTGCGTAAGTTGCCAAATAATCCTCTCAAGATTTCCTGCCGTCGCGGCCAGTGCCATGGCAGCGACGCCGCCCGATCAAATTGCCCAGTTCGCCAATTGCAGCGCGTCCACTCGCTCAAATTCGCGCCGGTTATTGGTAACGAGCGTCAGCCCTTCACTGCGCGCGTGCGCGGCAATATGCAGATCGTTCACGCCGATGCTCTCGCCGCGTTTTTCCAGCGCGTGCCGAATATTGCCGTAATGCTGCGCTGCCTTGGGCCCGTATGACAGAATCTCGAGCCGCGAGCAAAAGTCCTCGACGACGGCAAGCGAACGCGCCGGCGCGTTGCTCTTCTCCGCCCCGTGCAGCAGTTCAGCCAGCGTGATCGACGATATCGCGAGACGGCCGGCGTTTTCGTTGAACAATTGCAAGGCCGCAAGCGGCTTGCGCTTGATCACATAAATGACGATGTTGGTGTCGAGGAGATAACGCAACATCACAGTTCATCGCGCCCGGGCTGGTCCTGGCTTGATCGGGTCTCCATGAAATCGTCGGCGGCGGCCAAGTCGGTCAGAAAGAAGCTGTCCCAGGTCTGCCCCAGTGGGGAGATGATGCGCTCGCAGCCGCGGGCGCGAACGTCGACCCGCTTCACGTGCTCGGGCAGGCGCATCTCAGCGGGAAGTCGGACCGCCTGGCTGCGGTTGTTGGTGAAGACAGTCGTTGTCGCCATGCTGGTCTCCTGCGGCGATGGATATAGCGTAAGTATATCCCCAAGCGGACACGTCGGCGATGGGACAAGCACAGGGCGCCGGGACCTGCGAAGAAGCTGCCCCGCCGCCTACGGCGAAAGTTCGGCGCTCTTCTGCTGCCAGCGCCAGGCATCCGCGCACATCTCGTCGATTCCGCACTGCGCCCGCCAGTGCAGCAGCTTGGCGGCGAGCGCCGGATCGGCGTAGCAGGCGGCGATGTCGCCCGGGCGGCGCGCAGCGATCCTGTAGGGCACCGGCCGGCCGCTTGCCTTCTCGAAAGCCTGCACCATCTCGAGCACCGAGTAGCCGCGGCCGGTGCCGAGGTTGACGGTGAGCAGCCCGCCCTCGCGCGTCAGGTAATCGAGCGCGGCGACGTGGCCTTCGGCGAGGTCCATGACGTGGATATAGTCGCGAACGCCGGTGCCGTCGCTCGTCGGATAGTCATCGCCAAAGACGTTGAGCTCCTGGCGCACGCCGCTTGCGACCTGCGCGACGTAAGGCATCAGGTTGTTCGGAACGCCCGAAGGCGCTTCCCCGATGAGCCCGCTCTCGTGCGCGCCGACCGGGTTGAAGTAGCGCAGGCGCGCGATCCGCCACGCCGGGTCGGCCTTCGCGACATCGGCGAGGATGTCCTCGATCATCAGCTTGCTCGCGCCGTAGGGATTTGTCGCCGAACGCGGGAAGTCCTCGCCGATCGGCACCGAAGCCGGGTCGCCGTAGACGGTCGCCGACGAACTGAAGATCAGCGTCTTGACCTCGGCCGCCGCCATCTCCTCGCACAGGACGATCGCTCCGCCGACGTTGCAGTCGTAATAGCGCAGCGGCTGCGCGACCGACTCGCCGACCGCCTTGAGGCCCGCAAAATGGATCACCGCGTCGACCGGGCCCGAGGCGAGCGCATGACCGACAAAGGAATGGTCGCGAACGTCGCCCTCGAAAAAGAGCGGCCGCTTGCCGGCGATTTTCTCGATGCGGTCGATGACTTCGGGCCGGCTGTTCGAGAGGTCGTCGATGATGCTGACCTCGTGCCCCGCCGCAAGCAGCGCGACGCAAGCGTGAGAACCAATGTAGCCGGCACCGCCGGTGACGAGGATGTGCATGTTGACCCCGGTGAAATTGACAAATTGATGCAGTTCAGCGGCGCGTTCCGTTCGCCATCCGACGCAAGGCTCCGCGTTTCGTCGCGGGACTTGCTTCTTCAGACTCAATGCACGCTGGGGTAGTGCCCTTCGTCCTGAACCATGGCGTGCCACAGGAGTTCGCCATCGTCCCGCGATGTCGGCGTGTATTCGCCCACGAGTGAAGACAGAATCGCCAACACCATCTTGTAGTCGAAGGCCTGGCACGCCGTATCGAGTTCGCCCAATCGCTTGGCAAGCGCAGCCCACGGCAGTTCGTGCTCGTATGCCCGCATGATCAGGGGGTGAGACGTCCCTTCGGCGTTCTCACCAATCAGCAGTTCCTCATAAAGCTTCTCGCCGGGCCTTAAACCGACGATCTCGATCGGGATATCGCCGTTCGGATTTCGTTCGTCACGCACGGTCAATCCACTGAGATGCACCATCCGTCGCGCCAGATCGATGATCCTCACCGGATCGCCCATGTTCAGCACATAGACTTCGCCGCCGGTCGCCATCGATCCGGCCTGGATCACGAGTTGCGCGGCTTCAGGGATGGTCATGAAGTAGCGCGTGATCTCCGGATGCGTCAGCGTGATCGCCTGCCCGGCGGCGATCTGCCGACGAAAGAGCGGCACGACCGAGCCCGAAGAACCGAGGACGTTTCCAAAGCGCACCATGCAGAACCGCGTCGCGCCGCCTTGCCGCGAGAGCCCCTGCAAAACCAGTTCGGCCAGCCGCTTGCTGGCGCCCATGACGTTGGTCGGGCGCACGGCCTTGTCGGTCGAAATCAGCAAAAAAGTCTCGACGCCGGCCGCCAGCGCCGCTTCGGCCATCCGCCGCGTTCCCAGGGCGTTGTTGCGAACGCCTTCGACCGGATTATGTTCGACCAGTGGAACGTGCTTGTAGGCTGCGGCGTGATAGACGGTCTGCACGCCGAAAGACTTCATGATGCGTTCATTGCGCTGCTGGTAAATGATCGATCCGAGCACCGGGATGATTTCGACCTGACCGCCGATCTGAGCGCACAAACTCGTCAATTCCTGTTCTATCGAATACAAGGCGAATTCGGAAAGCTCCATCAACACCAGACGGGTCGGCTGCAGTCGGACAATCTGCCGGCAAAGCTCGGAACCGATCGATCCACCCGCCCCCGAAACGAGGACGACCTTGCCGCTCACGCATTTGCCGAGCAGCCGCAAGTCGGGCTCGACGGTATCGCGACCGAGGAGATCGTCGATCTCGACCTCGCGAATCGTCTCGGCGGTGATATTGCCACTGACGAGCTCCGACATGCTTGGCACGAGCCTGACCTTGCACTGCAGTTTTTCAAGGCGATTGATGATTTCGGCGCGGCGCGCCCGGCCGGCCGACGGAATCGCCAGCAGCACTTCGTCGATATGCTTGGCCTTGATGAATTCGGGCAGGTGCTCAGGCGAAAATACGCGAAGGCCAGCCAGCTCGGTCTGCTGGATCGACGACTTGTCGTCGAAGAAGGCCACCGGCAGATAGTCACGGCCCGCTCGCAAGGCATACAGCAGTTGCGTCCCGGAACGTCCCGCGCCGTAGATGGCGACCCGCTTGCGCGAATCCTGCATGCGCTCGGCGCGCAGGAAAAGGCTGCGCGCCATGAAGCGGGTCATTCCGACATAGACGATCGCGAGCAGCCAGTAGATGCCCAGCACGCCGCGCGAAAACATCGGCGTATGGGTCAAGGCGATTAAAGCTGCAAGCAGCACGACCGACAAGGTGACGCCGCCGCCAACGACGAAAACCACGCGGTCTTCCATGAAGCGGACGACTGCACGGTACAAGCCAAGCCGCACGAAGATCGGAATTGCGAGCAGCGGCGCCACGTACATCTGCCAGCCGTAAACCGAGAGCTCGGGCGACAATGTCTCGAAACGCAATGCCAGCGCCGACCAGAAGGCAAAGAGCAGCATCACGTAGTCGGTGGCAACCGCGACCAGCTGCTTGTGTCGGCGGGGTAATTTGAGAAAGCGTTTAAGCATGCCCGTCCATATCCTGGCCTTACTGAAAGGTAATACTCACCGTCCTCGTCGCAACCGGGACCTTTCGCTCAAATGCCGCGAAAAGCCAGGCTGCGGACCTGCATGATCAGGAAAGGCACGCCACGCGAAGGCACCGGCCCTTCAATGCGACACTCCGTCACGCCTTATCACCTTGACAAAGGTGAGCCACAGAATCCTGATATCGAATAACAACGACTGCCGCTCAAGATACTCGACGTCGAGCTTCACCTTCTTTGGGATCGGCAACTCATCCCGCCCGTTGACTTGCGCCCATCCGGTCAAACCCGGAACCAGTTCGTCAACGCCGAACTCGCTTCGCAGGGCGATCAGGTCGTCCTGATTGAAGAGTGCCGGACGCGGCCCGACGAAGCTCATGTCGCCCATGAGGATGCTCCAAAGCTGCGGCAATTCGTCCAGGCTCGATTTTCGCAGAAAAGACCCTATTGGCGTTAGATGTGCGTGCGGGTTGCCCAGCAAATGCGTCGCCACTGCCGGTGTTCCCACTCGCATGCTGCGAAACTTGGGCATTTTGAAGATGCGGTTATGACGACCGACGCGATCAGACCAGTAGAGCACAGGTCCGGGAGAAGTCAGCCGCACCAGGAGCGCGACCACCGCAACCGGGACCAGCAGCAGGAGGGCAGCGACCAGGGCCAGGGACAGATCGAAGACGCGTTTCATTGGAACCGCCATGGCAGCATTAGCCAAGGTTTCGGGGAGGGTGCGAAGGATTTTGCTTCATCATGTAGGACCGGGCCGCTGCCGCCAGACCTTGATCGACGCTGACTGGCGGCGACCAGCCCAGAAGATCCCGCGTCTTTGCAATATTCACCTGCAGATTGCCGCACAGGCGCTGAGCCAGCGCGCGCTTGCCGAGCAAGGCCGCGCCCGCCTCGAGCAGCGCCACCGGTACCGGCAACAGGCGAGCCGGTTTGCCGAGGGCATCGCCCATCCGCCGCAACAGCTCGGTGGTCGACAGATCTTCGCCATCGGAAACGAGAAAAGTCTGATTGGCTGCGGCGGGATGATGCAGACAAGTGACGATCAAGTCGACCAGGTTATCGAGTGCAACCAGGCTGCGCTGATTGTCGATGGCGCCAAGCGGCAGCGGCAGGTTTTTGCTCAGCCAATGCATCATCGTCTGGAAATTGGCCTTGACGCCAGGCCCGTATACCAGCGGCGGGCGAATGACGACCAGACCCATCGCCGTCCCGCGCACGAGTTCGCGCAGTCCTTGCTCGGCCTCGAGCTTGGACACCCCATAAGCGTCCACGGGCGCCGGCAGATCGTCGCAAGTGAAGGCCCTGCCCCGCAGGGTCGACTCGCCATTGACCTTGATCGAACTGATGAACACGAAGCGCCTGACTCCAGCCGCAACCGCCTGACGGGCAAGCGACAAGGTCGCTCCGACATTGATGCGACGAGCCTCGGCGAGCGGGTCAGGCGAACGGTCGTCCATGACATGGACGCGCGCAGCGGCATGAATCACCGTATCGACACCGCAGAGGCCTGCATTCCAGTCGGTGTCGGGCGATAGATTGCCGATTTCGAAGATGCGACTGCCGCCAGGGAAACCACCCGTATCCTTGCGAACCGCCAATTTCAAGGCCGCGTTTTCGTCGGACAGGCGCGCCACGAGAGCAGAGCCGACGAAGCCCGTCGCGCCGGTCACGAGAATCACTGCTTGTCCCTTGCGCGATCAGAAACCATGCCGCCGAGCAGACCTTCAAGGCGACCAATCAGGGCATCCCGGTCAAACTCCGCTGCACTGACTGCCAACCCGTTTGCCCCCATCCGAGCGAGTTCGCCTGCCGTCATTTCCGACGCCTTCGCTACGATGGACGCAAGTCCCTTCCAGTCGCCTGCGGCACACGACATTCCTGCGCCCGCTTTCACGACGAGATCCGCGCCCTCCCCATTGAGCATCGCCATGACGGGGATTCCGGCGGCCAGGTAAGATTGCAGCTTGCCCGGGATCGTCATCGAAAAGATCGGTTCATCCTTCAAGGAAACCAGCAAGGCGTCAGCGTGCTTGAAGAATGAAGGCATGCGTTCGACCGGGTGCCTTCCCAACAACTCGACGCAATGCTCGAGGCCACGCCTGGTCAGCTCGTTCTTGACCCATTGAAAAGCGCGTCCGTCGCCGACGATCAGCCAGCGAATACGCCTGTTTTCTTTCAGGGCTTCAGCTGCAGCCAGAATCGACGGAAAGTCCTGGGCGTCACCGATGTTTCCGGCAAACATGATGTTGAAGCAGCCCTCTCTTTCCCGAATTTCCGGCGCCGCGCTTACACCGTTCATCTGAAATACCGACTCCGCCCAGTTCGGGAAATAGCAGACGCGAATCGCCGGGCCGGCATATTTGCGTATCTGCGGAATGAAGCTGTTCGACTGCGCCAGGATGAGATCGCAGCGCCGGTAGATGAACGACACGAGTTTGCCAACCGCCTTGAGCGCCATCGTCGAGCGTACGACCCCGACCGCCTGCAAAGTCTCCGGCCACAGGTCGAGCACCCAGAATGCAAAGGGCAGCCGCTTGCGCCAGCGCAGCACGAGCGCCGGTAGCCCGACCGTGATCGGCGACGGCTCGTAAGCGAGGATCGCGTCGAACTTGCCGCGACGCAGTTTCCATACCCCGAGTAACGATGCGCTCAGGGCGAAGGACAAATAGTTCAAGACCAGCCGCAGGCCTCCACTGCCCCGTGTGATCAGCGGCACGCGGACGATCTTGGCGCCTTTGTGCGTGGCGAAGCGCGAGCGATCCGCGCGGAATTCCGGATACAGGCTGCCATTGGGGTAGTTCGGCAGGCCCGTCAACACGGTAATCTCGTGGCCCCTGCCGACCAGCTCGCCGACGAGGTCATTGATCCTGAAGTTCTCGGGCCAGAAATACTGGGTCACGACGAGCAGACGCATGGGCGGAAGACTCAGTATTTCTTCCACACGACGCGATTTACGTAGTCCGTGTAACTGTGGATCAGCCTTACCACCTTGTCCGAGACATTCGGCATGCTGTAGTCGTCAACCAGGCGCAAGCCGCGCTCGCCGCCGCGCGCTTGTGACTCCAGAATTGCCAAGGCCTGCATGATGCGGTCGACTTCGAGTCCGACCATCATGACCGCGGCCTCCTCTGCGGCTTCGGGACGTTCGTGCGCTTCGCGAATATTGAGCGCCGGGAAGTTGAGGATCGAGGATTCCTCGGAAATCGTGCCGCTGTCTGAAAGCACCGCTTTCGCCGAGACTTGCAGCTTGTTGTAGTCCTTGAAGCCAAGCGGCTTGAGCAAACGCACTTGCTGATGGAAATGAATCCCCATGGCGTCGACGCGTTTTTGCGTGCGCGGGTGAGTCGACACAATGACCGGCAGCCCGTAGTGTTCGGCGAGGTGGTTCAAGACCCCGACCAGCTTGAGAAAGTTCGTGTCCGATTCGATATTTTCTTCGCGGTGGGCGCTGATGACGAAGAACTGTCCGGCCTCGAGCCGCAAGCGCTCGAGCACATCGGACCCGTCGATCCCCTCGCGGTAGTGAGTCAGCACTTCGAACATGGGACTGCCGGTCTTGATGACGCGATCGGGCTCGAGTCCTTCGCGCAGCAGGTAGTCGCGCGCGATGCTGCTGTAGGTCAAATTGATGTCGGCCGTATGGTCGACGATGCGGCGGTTGATTTCCTCGGGCACGCGCATGTCGAAACAGCGGTTTCCGGCCTCCATGTGGAAGATCGGTATCTTGCGGCGTTTGGCCGGGATAACGGCCATGCAGCTGTTGGTGTCGCCGAGGACCAGAAGCGCCTCGGGTTTTGCTTCCGCCAGCACGGCATCGACCGCGATGATGACCTTGCCGATCGTCTCCGCACCGCTCGCTCCCGCCGCTGCGAGGAAGTAATCGGGCTTGCGAATGCCCAGGTCGTCAAAAAAGATCTGATTCAGCTCGTAATCGTAGTTCTGTCCGGTGTGTATCAGGACGTGCTCGCAGTGCTGATCGAGTTTCGCTATTACGCGGGACAAGCGAATGATCTCCGGCCGGGTGCCGACGACCGTTGCCAGCTTCATTTTTTTCATATCAGACTTTGCAAACAATGGTGTCGGGATTGGACCGGTCGAAGATCTCGTTCGCCCAGAGCATGACGATCATTTCGTCGACGCCGATGTTCGTAATATCGTGCGCCCAGCCGGGAACGGTTTCGACGATCTGCGGCTTTTCTCCTGAAGTGAAGATCGTGTGGACCTCGTTGGTAATGATTTGCCTGAAACCGAATCGGGCCGAGCCTTTGATCACCAGGAACTTCTCGGTCTTGCTGTGATGATAGTGCCCGCCTCGGGTTACGCCAGGCTTGGCAGTAAAAAAAGAAAACTGTCCGCTATCGGCGGTCTTCAATACCTCGACAAAGATGCCGCGCTCGTCGTCATAGTGCGGCAAGTCATATGCGAATTTCGCGGGCGGAAGATTGCTGACGTAGCTCGCGTAAAGCGCGCGCGTCAGGCCCGTCCCCACGCGCCCGGCCAGCAGTGAATCGCGGCACTCCCTGAATGCCCTGATCTGCCGCGCCAGTTCTCCGACGCTGATCTCGTAAACCGGATCGATTTCACGGCGATGCAGACCAACTGGCGGCTTATCGAGCGCCTTGATGAATTCACCAACCACATCGTCAACATAGACAAGCCGGAGTGGCGCCGACGCGTCATTGATTTCAATCGGCAGGTCGTGGGCAATATTGTGGCAGAAGGTTGCTACGACCGAATTGTAGTTGGGTCGGCACCACTTGCCGAAGACGTTCGCCAGCCGGTAAATGATGGTGGAATTACCAGTTCGGTCGGCCAGTTCGGTGGCTGCCTGTTCGGCCAAACGCTTGCTCTCGCCGTACGGAGTCGAGTTGGTCGCCTGAATTGACGAGGCGACGAGCAAGGGAATATTTCGCCCGGATGCGCCGATGCAGTCGCAGAGGCGCCGCGTCAGTTCGACGTTTCCCCGCGAAAATTCAACGGCGTCATGCGGACGGTTCACGCCGGCGAGGTGAATGATGGCGTCGGCGCCCTTGACTCGCTCGTCGAGCTCGCCAGGCGAGTCGTCACGGTCGAAACCGATCACTTCGTAGCCGCCAAGTTCACTCAGACGAACCGCGAGATTCTTGCCGATAAAGCCTCGCGACCCCGTGATCAGCACGCGCATCATCATTCCTCGACCGAAACGTTTTCCCCGCGAACAACCGACTGCATGAAGGTGAGCCGAAGCAGCAGTTTCTGCATTTCCCTGTCATCCAGGCGGCTCGTATTGTGCGAATTGTAATCTTCGGCAACCGAGATTCTGGTTTCGCCCATATCGACAAACTTGCCGTAGTTGAGATCACGCAAGTCGGCGGGCACTCTGAAATATGAACCCAGATCATCCGCAGCGACTCGCTCTTCGCGGCTCAAGAGCGCCTCGTAGAGCTTTTCGCCATGGCGAGTGCCAATCACGCGGATTTCATGGTCGGGCACACCCATCAGAGCGGTCAGCGACCTGGCGAGCGTCTCGATCGTCGCAGCCGGCGCCTTCTGCACGAAAATATCGCCTGGCCTGCCGTGTTGAAAGGCGTAAAGGACAAGTTCGACGGCGTCATCGAGCGTCATCATGAAACGCGTCATCGAGGGATCGGTAATCGTGATCGGTTGACCGGCCCGTATCTGTTCGATGAAGAGCGGGATCACCGAGCCGCGGGAGGCCATGACGTTACCGTAGCGCGTACCGCAGATTACGGTCGTATCGCTGCTGCGCGACTTGGCGACCATGACCTTTTCCATCATCGCCTTGGAAATGCCCATCGCATTGATCGGATAGACCGCCTTGTCAGTGCTGAGGCAAACAACGCGTTTGACGCCGGACAAGATCGCCGCCTCGAGCACATTTTCGGTACCCAGAATATTGGTCTTCACCGCTTCCAGCGGATGGAATTCGCAAGAGGGCACCTGCTTCAGGGCGGCCGCATGAAAAATACAATCCACACCGCGGACTGCGCTCAGGACCGACTGGTAATCACGCACATCGCCGATATAGAACTTGAGCTTCGGATCGTTGTAACGCTTGCGCATGTCATCCTGCTTCTTTTCGTCCCGGCTCAGAATGCGAATTTCGTCGAAGCTCAGGTGCAAGAAACGTCGCAGCACGGCATTGCCAAATGATCCAGTGCCTCCGGTGATCAGCAGTTTAGATTTTTGGAACATCGATTACTTTCAAAAATGGATCAGTAAAGCGTCCGCGACAAATGCTCTTCAGAACCACGCTCACGTCAGTCGGTTAAGGCCGGGTCAAACCGTCCGGACGCCGTCAGAAAAGCGAACGCGCGGCACCCAGTCGAGTTCACGCCGGGCCTTCTCGGTGTTCAGGATGAGATGCCGCGTACGCTCGGGATGCTCCGGGCGCCACTCGACCTGAAGTTCCCGGCCGAGCGATCCGGCTATCGTTTCTGCGATATTCAGCACCGTGAGCGCTTCCGGCCCGCTGATACCGTAAGTCCGTAGCCCTTCAGACAAGCTCATCGCTTTCAGGATGGCGTCAACGAGGTCGGCCACATGCAAAGGCTCCCTGAGTTGCTGACCGTCGCCATGAATCTGGACCGGCTGACCGGACAGGATTCGCGATCGGAAACTCGCGACAACACCCTGCACGCACCCGGGCCCGTAGGTATTGTTGCAGCGCAAAATGGCCGCGGACGCTATCTTTTTCGCGGCCACGGCATCGTTAATCAGACATTCCGCCGCAAGCTTCGCATAGCCATACACCGTGGACGGGTTGGTCGCAGTACGTTCGTCGAGCTTCTGCCCCGCGCTGTCCGACCAGACCGAGGCGGTTGACATGAAAACGATTTTCGGAATCCCGCAGGCTTCCATCAAGGACAGGACATTGTTCGTCGTCACGATATTGCTTTCCAGTACCGCTTCAACGCTCGGCCCCACGACCGCCCCCGCCAGATGCAGAACGGCATCGAACCCGCCAGAAATCTGTCGGCGAAGTGCGTCGTCCCCGAGCTTTCCGGAATAAACGACCAGGCCGGGCCGCCGGTGGACCTGCCCACTCTTGCGAGCGTCGCGAACATGCAGCACGACCGAATGCGTTGTGCAAAGCGCAGCGAGCAGATGCGGAGCAATGAATCCGCTCCCGCCTGTAATGAAGACTCGTTTGTGTTCAAGCATGGTCAAAATTCGTTTAAGACCGATGTGAGGCTGAGGCATCGGCGGATCGCCCGGCGCTTACCGCAACCGGCTGACTACGAGACCCTCCGCAACCTGAAGCCAATCAGTTTGATCATCGACCTGACGGCCTGCCGCCAGTTTGTTTTTTTACCCTGATCGTACCACCGCGGGTCATACGAGATGGCGACGTCCGCAACGCGCATCCCGTGCTGGCTCAACAGCACCATGACTTCAAGCTCGAACTCGATGCCGTTCGAGCGCAGATGCTGGGCGATGGCGTCCAGGGCCTTTCGCGAGTACATCTTATATCCTGTCCAGACATCGGTGGAACGGTATCCCGTGAGAAGATTGGTCACGCCCGTGAACGCCTTGTTGATCAGGTAGTGAAGATTCATCACCAAAGACAATGGCTTATACGACCCGAAAAAACGGGACCCTAGCACAACATCGGCCTTGTTATCGAGAATCGGCTTCAGGAGCGCTCGAAAGTCGTTCGGGTCCTGTTCGAGGTCGGCGTCCTGAACGACGATATAGTCGCCAGTTGCCAGGGAAAAGCCTTTCCTCACCGCGCCACCCTTGCCCGCGTTGGGCGTGTGCAGCACGCGATGACGTGACTCGAACTGCTGCAGCAGGTCTTTCGTGCCGTCAGTCGAGCCGTCATTGATAATGATGATTTCTCGCTTGAATCCTTCCGGCAACGCTACGTCTTCGATCCGGCCGATCACCCGCTCGATGGTGGGCGCTTCGTTGTAGACGGGGACAATGATGGACAATACGGCCATTGGATATCCTCTTGGCAAGCGACAAGCTGTTATTGTTTGAATGCAGAAAACAGGCGAACCCCGGGGCGCAGAGCGATCAGCAGCGAAAAGACCAGTTGCGGAATGACCATGGCCAGATGAAAAACGATCGCCGCGGCAAGCGCGAGTTCGTTTTCGACCTGCAGGACCTGTGTCAAATAGGCGACGACGCCCGCTTCGAACACTCCCAGGCCTGCCGGTGCGCTTGGAATTGCCACGGCGAGCGCGGTCATGACGAGCAAGGATACTGCATCAAAGATACCCAGATCCTGGGTGGGCAGGAATCCGGAAAAACCAAAGAACACCACCAGGAGATTCGCCAGCCATATCGCAAAGGTGCATCCCGCAACCGGCCATAGATGGTGCACCCGACCATGTTCGCGAAGCGAGGCCAGGAGAGCCAGAATCTTCTCCATCCCGGCCAACCGGTGTCCGAGGAAATGAAAATATCTTCGAAAGAGTTGCAGCGCGACATAGGCGCCGAGCACGACGCTGAAAAGCACGAGAACCAGCCACGGGCTTACGAAGGCATTGTTGCCGAAAAGCGTTGCGGCAACCGCCAGCCCAGCCAGCGAGATCAGGTCGAAAAACTTTTCCACGAGCCCATTGGCGAAAAGCTTGGTTGCCGATACGCCGAACATTCGCTTGGCGTAGTAGATACGGGCCGCTTCCCCGAGGCGCAGGGGCAGGATCGTATTGAAAGCGGCGCCGAGGTTGACAATCTTGAAGGCAACGCCAAACGGTCTGGCGATGAGGATCGCCAGCCGCAGGCCACTGAACACGAAGACGATCAGCGTGAAAAAGACTATCGAGGCGACCGGCGCCCATGGTAAGGCGCGCAGTTGCTCAATCAACAAACCCGGCCGGATGTTGTCGAGCACCCAGGCGATGAGAAAATAGAAAACCGCCACATTGACTATGCCGATTGCGATATTGCGGAAGGTGCTGGGCTTGGACATCTGAGGTAGGCGGCAAGATGGATTGTAGTGGCCGCGCAGCGGCGCGATGGGATGGAAGTGCCAACGCCTGCCGCTAGAGCGGCGCCAGGCCCGGTTCGTCTTTTGCTTGTCTGATCACTTGAAACGCCTGGTTGTTCTTGCCGGAATCCGCAAGGCTGAAGACATTGGGGTAGACCTTCTTGATCGACTGCAGTCCATTCCCGACCAGAACATAGTCATTGACGTTCAAGGCCTTGCGGAACTTTTCCTCATCCCAGCCACAGCTCCAGATATCGCCCGGGTACAGGGGCGGTCCAAACGAAAAGCACAGGACGTTGACGTTCCGTGGACTGATTTCGTAACGCATCATCCAGTACTCAAGGCCGTTCTGCAGCGGGTCTTCGATCTGCCAGACGAGGAGGACCCTGGATCTCGGGTTCGTCACATCCACGAACGGGTGCACGACTTTGCTGACCTCCGTTCGCTGCTGATGATAAGACGATCCTCCCTGTTGCAGATAATCAAGAACTTTCCCGGGCCGGGAAACCAGTATAACGAGCAGCGCCAGGACCAGGGCGATTTGGGCCAGTCGCGCCCGCTTTCCCGATTCCCCGAGCGCCCCGACGAGGCCGGCGAGCAGCAGGTACGCCAAGCCATACGTATAGCTGAGGAAAAAGCGCTCGAAGGAAGCCAGCGCCGTACCTTCATAAGCGCTGAACGCATAAAGATAGTAGAGCAGCAGCATCAGGCAATAACCGGCACCGCCGGCACAGCATGCGCCAATCATCACGCCATAACTGATTTTGTCGGCGCGGGTTCTGTATAGCGTTGCCAGGATTGCTCCACCCAACAGCGCCGCCAGAATCAGCTTGCCAGGCGCATTCCAGTTCTTGCGCAAAACCTTTGCAACAAGCTTGCCCGTCGACGTTTTGCCTGCGGCATCAGTAGCTGCGGTCGCATTCCCGAGGTGGTCTTCCAGGCCGAACATGCGATTCTTGAAGCGGGATGTCGTAATTTTTTCGCGTTCCGTCGAGCAGCATTTCGTCGCCTGGCTAAAGAGGCCGCGAAGTGAAATACCGGCAAGCGACGGGGGTATATGGTCGATTCTGACGTGAATGGTCCAAAGACTGCTCGTGCAGAACGTCACCCCCGCACACAATGAAATGACGAGAAAGGCCGTGCGCCGCCTTCCCGCAAGCGATTCCCCGAATTCGCATGCGAGCAGCCCACGCAATGCATAGAGCAAAATCGCAAAGCCGATGATCAGCAGTGCGAAAAAGAAGCCCGAACCCTTGGCCAGGGTCAGGAAGCCGAGAATCGGCGCTAGCGCGACCCAGGCAGACGGGCGATCGCGCTCCAGCCACAGGATCACCAGCGACGCCCCGAACAAGACGCCGACCAGTTGGTCAATGAGAACCGATGACCAGCCGGTCCCGAAGCAAAGCACGAAGACCCAAACGACTGCTGCCACGAGGGCGCCAAGGAGGGGCTTTCGGGCCGCGCCGATCAGCGGCAAGGAAGCGGCAAGCAAAACGAATGCGTGGGAAAAAATAGCCACGCTTTCCTGGTAGCCGGTTGCTCGCAGAAAGTAGTAAGCGGCATAGGCCGCGCCAGGCGGGTAATCCTGGAAGTACAGGGGAAAGCCCTGACGAACAAGGTGCACGGCCGTATTGGCATGCAGCGTCAATTTGATGACGGCTCCCCAGTGCGAGAATTCATCCCACTCGACGAAGATGGCGCGGGAATTGTAGTCGAAGAGCATCAGCACGATGAAGGCGAGGCCGCCCAGCCAGAACAGCGTGTCGCGCGGGACCGGAGGCGCAAGCCTCTTGAGCCAGTTTCTCGCCTCGACTAAGGCGCAGAGCCATCCGGCGCAGATCAGCGCCAGGCTGACCGGACGCATCAGACGCAGGAAATCGACGCAAAACAATAAAAGGACGACGCCGCTCAGCACCACGATCGGCGAGACGAATGGCGAGATCTTCGTCCTTCTCGTCAGCGCCCAAGCGAAACCGAGGATGGAGACGATGGGCAGAATGATCAAAGCAGACATGGCGGCATCGCGGACTCTTCGTCAAGGTACGGATGAAACGCTCCTGCCACCGGCCACTGCGCCAGGCCCGGAGTCGCGGCAAGGTCTGCGGCAGGCTTATGCATATTGTTCATAGACCGCGAGCAATTTCTTCGCATTCTGCTCCACATCGAAGTTTCGGTGGGCGAGTTCGCGCGCATTTTCACCCATGCGCCTGACCTGCGAGCGATCTTCGGCAAAAAAACGGATCGCCTCGGCGAGTTTCTCGGGCGACTTTGCGGGCACGGCGAGGCCGGTTTCACCGTCGATGAGCGTGTCGGCGCGCGGCTCGCGCACCGCGACGATGCTCGGCACACCGAGAAACGCCGCCTCGAAAATGGGACGCCCCGGGGCATCGTAGTGCGAGGGAAAACACAGCACGTCGAGCGCCTCGTACGTTCGCCGGATGTCGAGCGTGAAGCCGAGGAAATGAAATTGCGCCCGCAGTCCATAAGCATCGATGAGACGAGCGAGCTCTTCCTTGATGTCCTGCGACAAGCCGAGGAAGTTCAGCGCACGCTGCCTGATCCCGGCAGACGGTTTCGCACTGTCCCCGATCACGACGTATTCGATGTCGAGATTGTGGCGCTGGAGGAGCCGGGCTGCTTCGACGAGATCGATGAGGCCTTTTACGCGCAGCAAATTGCCGACGAAGCCAACTTTCAGCGAGGCAGGACGCAGCTGTGAAAGGCTGCGCTCGATTGCGCTATCACGATGCTTGGCGGGAACCGCCGAAAACGAGTTGTGGATCACATGGACCGCAAGATCGTGCGGCAGGCTCGCGCGCACGTTTTCGTCGATGGCGATGACGGCCTCGGCCTTGCTGCGCAGCAAGTGATTGACCCAGCGTGTGCGCAAAGAACGCGCGTCCGTTCTTGCCAACGAGCGAACATGCACGACGACAGGGGCCGCGAAGAGCCATCTTGCCAACAACCAAGGGATCGCGCCGGTGAACTCATTGACATGGATCAGGTCGACCGACTTCCAGTTGCGCCTGGCCTTCAGGAGACCCCATACGGTAAAGGGCAAATACGACAATTCGCGCAGCAGGACCAGCCAGCGAAGGCCCCGGTAATAGCTGTAGCGGGTATTGTCGAACTGGCTCATGCCGCGGACCTCGATGACCCCTGCCGCCCTGTCGCGAAAGCATTCGCACGCCGATCCCGATGGCGCGACAAAGAAAGCCTCGACGCGGTCGCGCGGTATCGCGCGGACGACTTCGAGCAGGCTGCGCGAGGCGCCACCGAAGCTGCCGATCATGTGAAGGTAAAGAATGCGCACCGGCGAGCCGATCTATCGACTCAGCGCGCTGCGCGTCTTCTTGTAGGCGCCGCTGAGCAGCTCCCAGAGACGGCGCTCGCTCGCGAAAGCATCGTGCGGAACTGGCGGTGCCGCCATGTATTGCTCGAACGAATCGGAGGTGAAGCCGAGCTTCTTGATCACGAAGGCCTTGTCGTCGAGCATCTGGCGTTCGTCCGGGTACGGCGATCCCGTCAGCAGTTCGAGCGCGGCGGCACGGGTCATCTGCCCGGTCGCGACGAGCGTCGCCAAATGGATGCGGCGTTTATCGACCCCGAACTTGCGCGGCAGGATGTAGCCCTGATAGAAACGCGTGAACACCGACTCGTAGTGCTTGTACGGATAAGGGCGATAGCCCACTTCGTTCTTGAGCTCGATGAGGGCCTGCTCCTTGCGGAAATCGAAGAAGTCGAGGAAAGGCGTCCAGTGGATGCCCAGGGCGAACTCGTAGGCGGCGAAGCCCAGCACCGATATGAGCGGATGGGTGTCGATCGGCAGCGTACCGAAGCGGCCCTGGATGGCTTTGATGTTCGTTTTGTCGAACTTCATCCAGTTCCACGCTTTTGGCATACGCATGCCTTCGGTCGAGCGATTGGTGCCCGCCAGGATGTGTTTGAGTCCGAATTTTTTCGCCTGTTGATAGTTGAGCGCCAGCATGGCGTTATCCATCAGCAGTTCGATGTCGATGACGTTTGCCTTGAAGAACGACAATTGCAGATCGCGATTCTCTTCCCAATCGATGACATGCGTGTAGAGGTCAACTTTCAGCGAGCGCACGAGATTTGAAATATTGTCGACGGCGAGTTCGGAGTTCCAGCCATTGTCGAGGTGCACGGCGAGCGGTCGCAGCCCGTTGCGCACGGCCTGGTAGAGGACGTACGAACTATCGACGCCGCCGCTCAAACCGACGATGCAGTCGTATTCCTTGCCCTTGCCCTGACGCCGCACGCGTTCCAGAAATGCCTCGCGCTGCTGCGGCGGGGCCACGAGCCCCGTGCGCGACAGGCTGGCCAGAAAATCGGTACAGTAGTTGCAATTACCGTGCTCATCAAAGACGATATCCAGCGCGCTGGCGTCCATGACGCAGCGGGCACATATTCTTGGCTCAGTCATATCGTGCCCATCAGGCGTTCCAGTTCCTTATACGGTGGGTAGCTGATCAAAACGGCCCGGTGGCGGCCCTGGAAGACAAACATGCTGCCGGCGGCGACCGCGCTGGCGCCGGCACCGACCGCCGCCGCGAAATCGTTCAATTGTGCGGCGCCGCCGCAGGCAATGACCGGCACCGGTACCGCACGAGCGACCTTCTCCACCAGGCGAAGATCGTATCCGGACTGTTCGCCGTCGCGGTCGACGTCATTGAGAAAGAGTTCACCCGCGCCCGCCTCAGCCAGTTCAACCGCATACGCTTCCGGCGAGCGGTCCGTCAGCTTTTTCGCAGACGCATTGTACACGCGATAACGGCCCATCCAGTCGCGCTTGACGTCGATGCCGACGACCACACTTTGCGACCCCAGAACATCCGACAGGGCGGGTACCAGTTCGCGATCGGCAATTGCCGCCGAGTTGACGGCGATCTTTTCGATGCCGAGCTGAACCAAACGCAAGGCCTGGGCGACCGAGGACACGCCCCCGCCGTAGCACACCGGCATGAAACACTCGGAGGCGATGTCGGCGAGCAGTTCATAGTTTGGTTCAGCGCCCCGCTTCGACGCTTCTATATCGAGAATGATCAGCTCGTCGACTTCTTTTTCATTGAAGATCTTGACCGCGTTCATCGGATCGCCGACGTACTTTGGCTTATCGAAGCGCACGGTCTTGACGAGCCCCATGTTGCGCAGCAGGAGGCAGGGAATGACGCGGGCTCGGAGCATGATCAGACGGCCAGGAAACGCCGGAAGAGTTCCATGCCGAAGCGGTGACTTTTTTCAGGATGGAACTGCACCCCGTAAAGATTGCCCCGGCTCAGAACCGAAACAAACTCGTGGCCGTGAGACGTCACGGCCACGACATCATCGGAATTGGCGCAGGAAACGTAATAGGAATGGACGAAATAGTAGCGCTGCTCTTCGGCATTTTCATCCAGCAGGGGGCACGGCCTGTGCACGGTTATCCGATTCCATCCCATATGGGGAACACGAGGCAGTGCATCCCCGGAAGCAAAGCGCCTGACCTCTCCCGCGACGAGACCCAGGCCGGGCAACTTGCCTTCTTCGCTGCAATCCATCATCAGTTGCATGCCAAGGCAGATGCCGAGCAAGGGCGCACCACTCGCCGCAGCTTCGCGAACCGCCTCGAGAATCCCGGTCTCGCGCAGCGCCTTCATGCCATTATCGAAGGAGCCAACGCCGGGCAGCACCAGTTTGCCCGCTGCCGCAATCGCCTGCGGATCCGATGAAATACACGGGACACCGCCGGCCCTTCGCACCATGTTGGCAATCGAACCAACGTTGCCCATCCCGTAATTTGCGATAAGTATCGTCATACGATCAATGGCTGCAGATTTTCGACAAATCCATACCGATAATATTTGCTCGAGATGCTCTCGGCAACAGGCGCCCAGCTGCGTCGCGAGACCATCGCCGCGAGCTCCACTGGTTCCCTGACGAGCAGAGCGTCACCGCAATCGACAAGATCCTGTACCAGCTGATACCCGGCCAGGCCAATCACCGCCGTTGGCACCCCGATACCGAGGGCATCAAAATGGCAGGCGGAGGCGATGCTCAGGTGCACATCGGCCAAGGCGATGAGCTCATAGGTATTGGGGTCTTCGCCACCGCCAATAATCCTCACCCGGGGGTCGCTTCCCAGGCCCCGCGCATAGGGGAGAACCGATCGGTCGTTGGCCGGGTGCAACTTGACCACGAGCTCGAACGGTTCGCCGGACGCGGCCAGGAATTCTGACAAGAACCTGATCAGCGCCTCCCGGTCGATTCCCTGCGTGGTGACGAGCAGCTTCGGACATCGCGCCGAGGCGTGGAAGCTCAAATTGCGCAGGGCGCGAAAGCTTTCGATCACCGAGGCGCCGGCACACAGCAAGCGGCCGCTGCGCCCGAGGGCGGTCCCGGCATGGCGTGCCCGCCAGTAATCCCCGTAAAGCGCCAGGACATCGGGCAGCAATAGCGATGCTTCGTTTGCCTCATCGACGACCGAAGCCGGCAGCGAGTCCGGATGATCGGGGGTGAAGATCCCGTGCTGCAACTCGACGAAACGCCCGCCCTGCCGCCGGCAAGCGCTTAAGAGCGCGCGCTCGCCAGTGTCCGCCGCGAACACGGTTTTCACGCCGAGGCGTTGCAGGAGCCACGCGTACAGATGCGACTGCCAGCGGAACGAGCTGAACATGCGGCGAATGCGGGAGGCCGGAAAATCCTGCACGCCGAGCCCGTCGCTGAGCAATCCGCTGAGGCGGGAGAAGACCGCATCGCCGCCCTTGACCGGGAAGAGCTTGGCCAAGACGGTGCCGACGACGAGCACCGCTGTCGTGTCCACCGACCGCGACGCTGAAGCCCCCGAGCGCCCGCCATAGCCAGCCGCGTTAAAGGAATGGAGGCGAACGCCGCCGGTTACGCCGCTCAGCAGGCGCTCGAAGTAAATATCTTCATAGCCGGCTTCGCCCGGAATGCGCAGGGCGGACACGTACGATTTGACGGCATAGCGGTTACCCTTCGGCAGACGGACGAGATCAGCGAGTGAGCGAAACAAGGCCGCCAACAAGGGCAAGCGCGGCAGGCGGGCTTGTTCCAGCGGCAGATTCTGCAAAGCGAGACCAACCGGGAATCGGACCAGCCGCCAGACCGAACATCCCTCCACTGCCAGCGCGAAGAGCTGGTGGCTCGTCTCAAACTCGCGCAGTGCGGCCGCGGCCTCCGCTTCCGAGCGAACGCGTCGCACCGGCGCCTCAGTCAAGACCGAAGATCCTTGCTACCAGTTGCATGGATTTCCACGAGTCGGCAAGCGTCGGCAGTTGATTGGCCTCGCCACGAACGGCAGCGACGGCCTGGGCAGCCTGATGGCGCAAGCCCGGCTTGAAGGCGACATCATCGGCCGAAATTTCGAGCGCAGCGACCTTGCGCTCGCCGCGCAGCTGTACCGAGGCCTGCTCGAGCGGCCGCATCTCAAGCCGTTCCTGCGGCGTGACGACGGTGACCGTCCATGGCCCGGGTCCATTCCAGACGCCTTCGTACAAACCGACGTCGCCGCTCGCAAACTCGATTTTCGACACGACCATTCCCGGCTGCTCGGGGGTCCACGGCATCACCGGAACGACCGCCGTCACCTCGCCACGGCAAAAGACCCGGAAATAGTCGATCAGGTGGATCGAGTTCGCGTACATGTAATTGCGTACGACCGCCGGCGGTTCTTTGTAGATGTCGCGAGCCGCGAGCTGATCCTGCTGGTCGATCACCTTCACAAAGCGCGCGCCGGAAGTTTCCGCCAAACGCGCGAGAACCTGTTGCGTACTCGAGTAGGAACGTCGGTTCAAGGCGACGTAAACCTTGCTGCCGGCCTTCGTTGCCGCACCGAGAATCGACTTGGCGTCAGTCAGGTCATAGCCGGCCGGCTTTTCGAGCAGCACGGCCCAGGGGAAAGCGAAGCACTCTGCGGCAACCGCCGCCATCGACAATTCCTTGACCGTGACCACCACCAGATCGGCGCCGGTCTGCTCGTACAGTTCAGCGATCGAGTCGCAAACCGCCATGCCCGGATACGCGGCGGCGAGTTGCTCGGCGCGTGCGCGCGTACGGCTGAAGACGCCCGACAGGCTGACCCCCGGCAAGTCGGAAAAAGCCTTGGCGTGCTCGCTCGCCATATAACCCGCGCCCACAAACGCCACCTTTACCTGTTTCACGCGCTTGCTCCTCAAGCCCACGGGAAAGCGCGATCGGCGGCTTCCCCATTGCTCACAACGACGGACCGACCCGCCGACTCCGCCGAAACGTTTGCCGCCACCAGGGCCCGCACCGCATGCCGACCGCAGGCACCATCCGGGTAGCTCGCTCCGGCAAGCATGGCACTCCATACCGCTTGCGTCGGCGCGATGACGTCGGCCGGCGCGATCTGTTTTGACACTTCGGCTGCCGGCATGCCGTAGCGCGTCGTCGGCATATCGCGGAATTCGTCCTTGCGATGCGTATAGCGCACGAAGCCGGCCAGTTCGTCGACGAAGATCTGTCCGTAGCGGCAGCCATAAACGACCTGGACACCGTGGCCCTGGTCGCCGCCAATCTCCATGTACAAGCGCACGCCCGAGCCCGTCACAGCCCGCAGCTGACCCGATCGGTCCTCGTATTGCGCGCCGCGCGGATTCGGCACTTTTTCGCTATCGCTCCAGAACGACACCGAGGTGATTTCTTCGCCGGTCAGATAGCGGAACATCTCAAAGTAGTGAGCGCCGTTCATGGCCAGACCGAAATTGGACGCGGCCACGGTGACACTGCGCAGACCACCGAATGCTGCCGACGCGGCAAGTTCCTTGACCGACGTGTATTGCTCCATGAACTGCATCTGATGGTTGACCGCGAGCGAGGTCCCGGCGAGCGAGCACGCGCTAATCATGCGTTCGCATTCGCTTACGGAAACCGCCATCGGCTTTTCGCAGAGGACGTAACGAACCCCTGCCGCGGCGGCCATGCAGACGTACTCACAATGACTCGGGGCAGTTGATGCGACGACCAAGGCATCGGGCCGCTGCGATTCGAGCATCTGCTGGGCACTCGCATAGGCGGCGGACACCGGCAGGCCGTACTCCTGGAGCGCCATCTCGACCGCCGCGGGCAGCGGATCATAGATCCCCGCGATTTCAAAACCCAGATTCCGGGCGACCTGCAGGTGGCGTCGCCCCATGCGGCCGACGCCGATTGCGCAAAATTTCATGTTGTCTTTCCTACTCGCAAACCAGCCCGTGATGATACCTCACAGGACGATCGACTCAGACCTTTCGGCGAAGACTGGCATCCAATTCCACGCATGAATGACGGCGAACGCAGCGTGCCGAAAGCCATAAGGGCTGCCAGAAACCCCAAAAACGGCAGCGAACGGCGTGCCAGCATCCGGGCGCCAAAGGGGGAGGCGCGGAACAGGGAGGCGGCCTCGGTTCAGGCCTTTGCTGCTTCGGCACGCGGGTCTTTCAGGATGGAATAGCGGCCGTTCGAGTAAACGACGCTCCATTTGGCAAAACGCTCTGGCAGCGGTTGCTCATTGTCGACGACCGCGTAATCAAAGGCGTAAGTCAGTTTCGCCGCTTCGGCTGCGCGCTCACGAACAATCCGTTCAAATTGTTCATGTTGCACGGGATCGGAGAGCGCATTGGAAAGGCTCACGACGTACGCCTGGTATGCCACCAATTCGAGGAAGATCACCGAGTCTTCGACCTGCCCCCGGTAGGGAAGCGCGACATCGCCCATCACATGTCCGTGATAGCGATATATGTCTTTCTGCCTGACCGCCAGGACCGAACTGATGGTGCGCTGATCCCTGTCGAACAAGGACATGTTGTAGAAATAGCGACGCAGTTCTTCATTCATGGTTCGCGTGGTAAGGCCATACATCGCGTAAAGTGGTCGCGCCGACGTATAGATCGGCAAGAGGAACGCATCCTCTATGTCCGCAGACGCCACTACGGACCCTGTGGCGACGTGCTCATCGATCCATGCGATCAACTGCCACTTGTCATGACTCACGAATCCTTTCCAGGTCCGGACGTCGGGTTGCTGCGCCCTCCAGACGAAGCCGATCATCAAGGCCACGACCGCAATCTTTACCCATACGCCCACGCGCTGCGGCTTGTTCAGCCGTGCGACGCCCACGATGACCAAGCGCGCGACCGCGAAAAGCGCGATGGCCCAGACATAGATCACGGCGCCCCGGACCCATAAGCGATCGCCGAGATAGAAGCTGGCGCAAAACATGCCCACTATCGTCGCCGACACGATCAGTGCGGCGACGAACACCTTTTCCTTGCCAAGATTCCATAACGCCAGCGGACAAAGCGCGAACATAAGGACGAATTGCCATTTGATCGTAAGGCCGACGAAAACACCGTGCCGCAACTCCTGCCCCAGCGCAGTGATTGAATACGACCGCAGCTGCAAATAGCTCCACGTCACGGCCATCATTACCGCCAGCGCAATTCCCGCGAGCGGCAGGCTGACTCGGCGTTTCACGAGGACGTCGAAGGCAACCGACAAACCCAGAGCCAACAGGAGCGTGGCGCCCACGCTGATGCTGAACAATCCGGTGATGATCGAGAAGACGATGGCCAGAATCAGGTCGTGGCGTCTTTCGTCGCGAAACCACCGGACAAGGAAGCCCGCCGCAGCGAGGCCAGCAGCCCAAAACATGGTGGGATTGACCATTCGCCGGGGGTTGGAACGAAAAGTCAGCAAGTCGTCGTTCCAATACGCGATGCGACCCAGGTATACGCTGTTGCCAAAGGCGTCGACAAAGACCAGTCCTGCATACATCAGGACAAAGCAGACGAACCATTTTCGCGCAAAGAGTCCGTCGCCCAGCGAAACCAGGAAGAACCACAAACTGAGCGCCAATACCGCCGTCTGGAAAACCGAGGTGAGCAAGACGGCGTCACGCGATGATGGCGTAAGGGCCACAGCCCCGAGATACAGCGCGTTGCCCGCGTACAGCGCAGCGGCGTAAGCATCCGATACGGCATTTACGTAACGGTGATCACCGCCATCCGGGTCCGTGGGACGGACGGGCTCGCCGGATAAGCGCTCGCGAACGTGGCGAAGCATGGTGAAGTAGTAATAGTTATCTCCGAGATCGGTGCGCGGGCCGGAGATGACAAGGCCGGCCTTGTCCGATGGGGCGGCAAAATGACGCAGCAACACGTCCGTATGGAGCAACGCCGCCACGCCCAGGGCGCAGATCAGCGGCACGAGCCACCGCCACTTGAGGGTTGTCATCGCTGTTGGTTTTCTGGGAACGGCTATTGAGGCGCTGGCAAGACAGACGACGGTTCGTGAATGTTTGGCTTATGTTAACATGAGAACCCTTCAGTTCCCGCCCCGGGCGCCTAGCTCGATGTGGCCCTAATCGTCAACACATGAACAAAGTCGCGTTAATTACCGGGATCACCGGCCAAGACGGCGCCTATCTCGCCGAGTTGCTGCTTGGCAAGGGCTACATCGTCCACGGCATCAAACGTCGGAGCTCGCTGTTCAACACTCAGCGCATCGATCATCTCTATCATGACCGCCATGAAAAGGACGTTCGCTTCTTCCTTCATTACGGCGACATGACGGATTCGACCAATCTGATCCGCATCATTCAGGAAGTGAAGCCGGACGAAATCTACAACCTTGCCGCGATGAGTCATGTGCACGTCAGCTTCGATACGCCCGAGTATGTCGGTAGCGCGGACGGCCTGGGAACCCTGCGCATTCTGGAAGCAATCCGCATCCTCGGCCTCAGCAAGACGCGAATTTACCAGGCATCCACCAGCGAATTGTTCGGCATGGTGCAGCAGATACCGCAGAATGAAAAAACGCCGTTCTATCCGCGCAGCCCGTATGGAGTGGCCAAACTTTACGCGTACTGGATTACGGTTAACTATCGCGAGGCCTACGGCTTGTTTGCGGCGAATGGCATTCTCTTCAACCATGAATCGCCGGTGCGCGGCGAGACCTTCGTCACGCGGAAAATTACGCGCGCTGCGGCACGCATCGCGCTTGGTCTGCAAAGCGAGCTCTTTCTTGGCAATCTGTCGGCAAAACGCGACTGGGGCCACGCCCGAGATTTCGTCGAAGCCATGTGGCTGATTTTGCAGCATGACACGCCGGATGACTTTGTCATTGCGACGGGAACGACGACGGCAGTGAGAGAGTTCGTGCGCATGGCCTTCGCTGAACTCGGTATCGGCCTAAACTTCACGGGACGAGGTGTCGAGGAAGCCGGCGTCATCGCCAGTATCGATCACGATAAGTTCGAACAAGCCACCGGCTGTCTGCCGACCCATCTGAAAACTGGTCAGCAGCTTATTTTTGTCGACCGTGAGTACTTCCGTCCAACCGAAGTTGAACTCCTGATTGGCGACGCCACGAAGGCGAAGGAAAAGCTCGGGTGGGTCGCCAAGACGCCACTTAGCGACCTGGTCAAGGAAATGGTCGCCGCCGACGTGCTTCTCTTCCAAAAAGACAAGCTTTTGAGCGAGGCCGGGCACACTATTTCGGCTTGGCAGGAACACTGAATCGCTTCTTTTGCGTATATGCCTACCCCCATCGAAAATTGCCGAATTTGCGGAAACACGCGTCTCGTAACCGTGCTGGATCTTGGCGAGCAAGCCTTGACCGGTGTATTCCCGCGAACAAGGGATCAGCGGGTGACAAAAGGACCACTGCGCCTGGTGAAATGCCACGCCGAGGACGGTGGAGAGGTGTGCGGCCTGTTACAGCTCGCCGACAGCTATGAGCCCAGTGAAATGTACGGCGATAATTATGGTTATCGGTCCGGACTGAACGCCAGCATGGTGCGTCATTTGCACGCCAGGGTCCAAGCCATCCAGGCCATGGTCGATCTGATGCCGGGAGACTTGATTGTCGATATAGGAAGTAATGACAGCACCACCCTGCAGGCCTATCCGGCCGATGCCTACCGTCTGGTCGGGATCGATCCGACCGGGATCAAATTTCGGCAATTCTATCCACCGCACATCGAACTCATTGCGGATTTTTTCTCCCTCGCAAAGTTCCGGGCGACGTTCGGAGAGCACAAGGCGAAGGTCGTCACTTCTTTTTCGATGTTTTATGACTTGGAAGACCCCATGGAGTTCATGGGAGAAGTCAGAGACATCCTTGACCAGAGCGGGATCTGGGTGCTCGAACAGAGTTACATGCCAACCATGCTGCAACGTAACGCCTACGATACGGTATGCCACGAGCACTTGGAGTATTACGGCTTAAGGCAAATAAAGTGGATGACCGACCGGAGCGGCCTTCGCATTGTTGATGTTCAATTCAATGACGTGAATGGTGGCAGCTTTTGTGTGACAACCGCGCGGACCGATAGCGCTTATCCGGAATTCGAGAAGCTCGACACTTTGCTCCGTTGCGAAGCGGAGCTGGACCTTGACCGCTTGGCTCCCTATTATTCCTTCGCCGCAAGAGTCGAAAAGGCGCGCGCCGAACTACTAGCTTTCTTCCTCGCCGCTAAGCGAGCCGGCAAGCGCATCGCAGCGCTTGGCGCGTCCACAAAAGGCAACGTTATCCTGCAATATTGCGGCATTTCGCACGAAGAGCTGGCGTGCATAGGAGAAGTGAATGCAGAGAAGTTCGGCAGATTTGCGCCTGGCAGCCTGATCCCCATCACCGACGAAGACGAAGTTTTAAAGGGTAATTTTGATTATCTGCTGGTCCTGCCATGGCACTTCCGCGAATTCTTTCAGCAGCAGATTAAGTACTCGAACAGCTCCCTGGTATTCCCCTTGCCCACGCTGACCGTTCGGGAAGCAGATATCGCCGAGGCGGATGCACGGACAACCGTCTAATGACTGCAACCTGGCCCCGGCACAACGAGAGAATCGAACGGTTACTTGAAGGCATTCAGCTCGAACCGATTTCACACGCTCATATTGCCGACGCGGCGCGCTTGCATCACAAGCTGTTGTCTTGGTCTTTCAATGGCAAGTTCGGCGAGGCGCATATCGCTGACCTCTATACCGCACTGATGCGAAGTCCGCATTTTTTCGGCTACGTTTATTACCGGAACGGGCGCTTGATTGGTTTCGTAACGGGCACTACCGACTATAAAGATACCAGGCGCCACATACTGCAGGCTTACCGAGGCAAACTGCTGAAGATGCTGTCAATATTCATTCGGTACCCAGCATTTCTTGTTGCCGCCATGGAATCCAAGTTTGTCGTCCCCCTGGTTTTTGAGCGTTACAGGACATGTGCGGAATGGCTTACCTTGATCACGGACACCAGCAGTGATCCAATCGGACCCCTCGTGGCGGTTCGGCTGATCAACGCGGTACGGGAGCATTTTCGGTCGTGCGGCGTCGGTTCCTATATGGCTCAGGGGTTCAAGAAGAACCCTCGCGCAATGAAGATGTACGAGAAGCTTGAGTGGCAAGTTGCTGCCAACTTGCCGATCCACAATGTTTATCATTACGTCACCGGATGCGGGGAGTCCGACGGTCGACGCGTTTCCTGAAGAGTTTTCTATGATTGCCAAGACTTCGTTATTCACAGCCGGTGATTGCTACGAGCTGACCCGAGCCATCTCGCCCGAGTTGATGGACGCTTTTCGCGCCTTATCCGGTGACGATAATCCGGTGCACCGCGACGAAGCGTATGCTTGTCAGCACGGCTTCCGTGGGCCGATCGCCTACGGCAATATCTTTGGCGCGATGTTGTCGAGACTGGTTGGTTGCGAACTCCCCACGCGCGAAGTGATCATCCTGCGCCAGACCCTGGAGTTCCGCCAGCCAGCGTACGTCGGTCAGGAAGTCGCTCTCACAGCGGAAGTGGTGGCGACGCACGAAGCCGTCCTGACAGTGTTGCTGAACCTGCGATTTCGTTGCGGCCAGGATCTTCTGTGCACGGGTCAATGCCTCATTAAATGCTTATGAGCACGGCCTTCTCTGAAGATCAGGAACGCAGTTTTGAGGAACTGTTGCTTCCGGGACGTCTTCTGGCCGTAGAGGCGAGGCAGGTCCTCTTATATGCGTCACGTTTTTCGCGTATCGAGGAGGATTTCAGAGCGATTCGATTGCACAAGGGCGCACGTCCGTTGCGGATCGCCGTCTTGGCGACACTTTCAATGCAGCATTTTTCTTCAGTCTTGCGTTTGTTTCTCTACGCGGACGGAGTGGTGCCGCATTTTGAATTCAGTGGATTCGATGGCATAGCTACTGCGGGGCGAGACCCAGACTCGGCGGTCTGGGACAGCTCCCCGGATGTCCTGCTGGTCATGCCGGCAATCGAAGACATCAAGTCGTGGCCCCCGATGTTCGCCCGTAATGAGGAAATCCAGGACTGGGTGCTTAGCTGCGCCAGTCGCTACACTCGGATCTGGCAGCTCGCCGGTGAGCGTATGCCGGACTGCCACATTTACCAAGCTTGCTTCGCGGCCCCGTTCGAGCGCCCGCTGGGTAATCTGGAGCGTCTCTATCCGTTTTCACGGACCAATTGCCTGGCAGCGCTTAACGCATTCTTGCTCGAACACCGCCATCCGAACGTCACAATACTCGACATGGACGCCTTGAGCGGCCTTGCAGGACGTCGCCATTGGGTGGACGAAGCCGCCTACTTCACGAGCA
The DNA here is from genome assembly GCA_964485725.1 of uncultured Propionivibrio sp. Lineage (GTDB taxonomy): Bacteria > Pseudomonadota > Gammaproteobacteria > Burkholderiales > Rhodocyclaceae > Propionivibrio. The sequence goes on from CAZALA010000008.1 coordinate 30,566, forward strand.
AGCAGCCATTTTCGATCCGGGAAATGCCAGTAGTCGCCGCCAAACTCTCCAGGATGGTCACCGCAAGACTCGGGATGGTTTACAAGTGCCTGGTGCTCGATCTGGACAACACCCTGTGGGGCGGCGTCATCGGCGATGACGGCGTTGATGGCATTCGGCTCGATCCGAATGATCCGCTCGGAGAAGCCTTTCTGGCGTTCCAGCGGTATGTTTTGGCGCTGAAGGAACGCGGTGTGCTTCTGGCGGTATGCAGCAAGAACGAGGCAGCTGTCGCCCGCGATGCCTTCGATCAACATCCCGACATGCTGTTGCGCCTGCAAGACTTTTCGGCTTTCGTCGTCAACTGGGAGGATAAGGCAAGCAATCTGCGTCGCATTGCGAGTCAGCTCAATATCGGCATTGAGTCCCTGGTTTTTTTCGATGACAATCCCGCCGAAAGAGCCCTCGTCAGACAAATGGAGCCGAGCGTCTTCGTCGTTGACGTCCCCGATGATCCAGCGCTATTCGTCCGGACTCTCGACTTGTCTTTTGCGTTCGAATGGCCCGAATTGACCGTGGAGGATATTGGCCGTTCCGATTCTTACGCTGACAATCAAAAGCGGCAGGAGATGGAAAACGCCGCAGAAAGCTACGAAGCATATTTGGCTTCATTGAAAATGCGCGTATCGATCGAGCAAACGCAGGAAGGTGCGATTAGCCGGGTTTGTCAGCTCATCAATAAGACAAATCAGTTCAATTTACGTACAAGGCGCTACCACGAAGAGCAGGTCCGAAGACTCGTCGATTCTCCGGACCATTGCCTGCTCCATGTGCGGCTCAGCGATCGCTTCACCAATTACGGAATCGTCGCTTCAGTCGTATTGAGGTACATTGGCGACCTTGTCTTCGTTGACAACTGGGTGATGAGTTGTCGAGTCTTCGAGCGGGGTGTTGAAGCAGCAACCTTCAACGCAATTTTGGCCAACGCTCGCAGTCGAGGAGCCAAATGGCTTGCTGCCGAATATATTCAGACCCAAAAGAACGTTTACGTCGCCACGCTGCTCGAGGGATTCGGCCTAGTCCAGTGGGACTCGGCGCCCGGTTTGCCAAACCAGCCGGACGATTTCGGTGAAGGCACGCGATATATCCAACACTTGTCCGCGCTGCTGGAGCGACCGCACGTAATCGACCTGACGGGCGCCGATGATTCTTGAAAGTGCCAAGGTGAGCGTCATCGACGCCAATACCGACAACCGGAGTTAACAATGTCAGAAAATGTATTTGTGGATCACCCGCATGTCGCGGAGATCAAGCAAACGCTAGTTGATGAAGCGCCTTATCTGGCGGGAGTCATCGCCAAGCAAACCGGTGAATTCGGCCAGCAGTGGCTGCGCGATTTTGAAGACGACATGCAAACCTTCTTTGCCGGCGATATGGCCAAATTGCGTGTCGCCACGCAAGGTTACATAAAGTTCGCCTTGGACGGAATGCTGTTGCAGAAGCGTTTCGACAAAACTGGCAAGTACGAAGCAAAAACCTATGATCAGGCAGCTGCTGAGGTTTATCAGAACGAGCACTACATGCACACGCTGTACCTGCCGGGCATTTACCTCTCACATTTCCTGTGGCGTCACCATTTCATTCAGCACCTCTATTTTGTGGACCAGTTCATTCCCAGAGTAAAGGCACACGGAGGCCGGTCCTACTATGATGTTGGCGTCGGAACGGGCTTTTATCTGAGAGAAATGCTTCGGCGAGTGCCACGACTTGAGGGGCATGGCTTCGATCTGAGCCCGAGCTCATTGTCTTACACCGACCGGATGCTGTCCGCCTTTGGCCTGCGCGATCGTTGCACCCTCACGCTTAAGGACGTGTTAGCCGAGCCTCCGCTGCCGCCGGTCAGCTTTCTGACAAACGTTGAAGTGCTCGAGCACCTTGAGGACCCTTTGCTGTTTCTCAAGGGGCTTTGTAATCTACTCGAACCGGGTGGGCTGGGGATGATTACCGCAGCGGTAACCGCTCCGAACGCCGACCACATCTATCTTTTCAATTCCGTTGACGAGTTGACTGAAATGGTGAAAGAGGCCGGCTTCAAACTGATCGATTCGCGTGAAGACAGGGCCTACGAGCCCAAGAGTGCCAATGAGAGCGTTCCCCGGAATGCCATTGCCATTGTTTCCCGTTAAAGAAGGGTACTGCCATGAACGTGTTTTCCACAATGACCGAGGTATTCAAACGCGTTTTTGATGACGCTTCGATCAGCCTTAGCGATAGCACTACCGCCCAAGACATAGAGGGATGGGATTCACTCACCCACATCAATCTCATCATAGAGATTGAAGAGGAATTTGGCCTCAGGTTCACCGTTGATGACATCTCCGGACTCAAGAATGTCGGTGAGATGGTAACCATGGTGGAGGGTAAGCTTGCCGCAAAGTCGCGCAATGCCTGAACGTGGAGTGGACATCCCTTGGGCGAGGCCTGTTTTTTGGGGCGGCGAACAGGATTGCATTATCGAAGCGCTGAAGTCGACTTGGATTTCGGGCGGGCCTTTCGTCGATCAACTCGAAAGCAGATTCTCGGCGTTGACCGGTGGCGCGCTTGCATTGTCAACATCGAACGGCACGACAGCAATCCATTTAGCCTACCTTGCTCTCAATATCAAGCCGGGTGATGAGGTCGTTGTTCCGGGTTTCTGCTTCATGGCGGCTGCCAACGTCGCCCTGCACATGGGTGCCCGCCCGGTATTCTGCGAAGTGGATCCGCACACCTGGTGCATGCGGGCCGAAGATATTCGTGGCGTCATTACGGACAGGACCAAAGCCATTGTGGTCGTCCACACCTACGGCAATATGTGCGACATGGCGGCGATCGTGGCGCTTGCCAATGAACGCGGAATTCCGGTGATCGAGGACGCGGCGGAAGCTTTTCCTTCGCGCTACGAAGGGCGGCTGGCGGGAACGCTGGGAACGATAGGGACTTACAGCTTCCAGGCAACGAAGACGATTACCACTGGCGAGGGCGGGATGGTCGTTACTCGCGACGCGGCGCTGGCCGAACGGATGGCGCTTTACCGGAGCCACGGCCTGCGGCGCAAGAAACACTATTGGCACGAGGCGCCCGGCCTCAATTTTCGCCTGACCAACATGCAAGCCGCGATGGGCTGCGCGCAGATGGAGCAGTTGAACCGGATCGTGGCCGAAAAGGACAGGGTGTACGCGGTTTACCGCGAGGCGTTGTTGACGACACCTGGCGTCTGCTTGCAGGCATTCGGGCCCAAGGTGCAAGCGGTCGTCTGGGCGGTCGCCGTGCGACTTGATGCCGCGATCTATCCGCAAGGCCGGGACGCGGTGCTCTCGCAGATGCTCGAAGCGGGAATAGAACTGCGACCGGGATTCTATACGCCGCACCAGCTCCCTTATTTCGATTGCCCCGCGCTGCCGACTTGCGACGCCCTTGCCGCATCCATCGTCAGCTTGCCGAGCTACCCGACGCTCCGCCAGGAAGACATCGAGCGCGTGTGCGCCCAGCTCATGGCATTGAGCCGACGCTGAATTTCTCACGACCAAGACATGCCGCAGACCATTCCCAAGAACACCGACATCGCGCTTCCCTACGTATCGATGGCGCCACTGGCGCTGGCGTTCGAAAGAGTAATGGAATGCCGGATCCTGACCGAACAGCCTTTCGAGCGCCCCGTTCTCGACATCGGCTGCGGCGAGGGTCTGTTTGCGAAAATCCTGTTTGCCGAACCGATCGATACCGGCATCGACCCGAACCCGCGCGAACTCGCCCGCGCCCGCGAACTGGGTGCCTACAAGGAGTTGATCGAATGCCGGGGAGACCGTATTCCGAAGGCCGACGGCAGCTACCGGACGATCTTTTCCAATAGCGTCATGGAGCACATCCCCGACATCGGGCCGGTGCTGAAGGAGGCTTTCCGCCTGCTCGCCCCCGGCGGACGTCTGTATGTGACGGTACCGACTGATCGCTTTGACGAATACACCTGGGTCAGCCAGATGTTGTTGGCGCTCGGCCTGAAACAGTTGCGCGGGCGTTTTGGCGCCTTTTTCAATCGCTTCTGGGTGCACTATCACTACTACACCCCCGAGCGCTGGCAGGCCATCATGGCCGAGGCCGGCTTCGACATCGTCGAGGTCCGTGCTTACGCCCCGCGCAGCGCCTGCCTGATGAATGATTTTCTCGTGCCGTTCAGCGCTCTCGAATTGCTGACCAAGAAGATGCTCAACCGCTGGACCCTGTTCCCGAGCTTGCGTCGGATCTTGCTGCTGCCGGCCACCGGCCTGGGGCTGCGCGTTTTGCGGGGCGCCGATAAAGCCGACGCGGGTGGTCTCGTTTTCCTGTCGTTGAGAAAGGCAGGCTAGCGTGCCAAACAAGACCGTTTCCGTCATCCTGCCGACGTATAACGAGGCCGGAAATATCGTCAGACTCGTCAACGGCGTCGCCGCCAGCATCCCCGACGGTTGGGATTATCAGATTCTCGTCGTCGACGACGATAGCCCGGACAACACGCTTGCCGCGGTCGCCGCCGCCTTTTCAAATGATCCGAGGGTGGTCCCGATTCTGCGCACCACTGACCGGGGTTTTGCCAAGTCGATTCGCACGGGAATCGAGACCGCAAGCGGCGAGCGCATCGTCGTCATGGACTCCGACCTGACCCACGATCCGGTTGAGATTCCCAAACTGCTGCACGTGGGTGAAATGTACGATTTCGTGAGCGGATCGAGGTTTTGCGCCGGCGGTCGAATGGAGGACACGAGTCATTACGTTTGTTCGATGGCCTACAATTGGCTCCTTCGGCTGCTGATCCGCACCCAGGTACAGGATAACCTCGGCGGCTACTTCACGGCGCGAAGGGCGGCATTGCTGGATCTTCCGCTGGACGAGATCTTTTTTGGCTACGGCGATTACTATTTTCGACTGCTGCATTTCGTGCAGAAGTCGGGGCTGTCGATCGTTGAAGTCCCTGCCTCTTATCTGATGCGTAGCGCAGGGAACAGCAAGTCAAACTGGCTACGGATGTTGAGAACCTATACCCTTGGTGCCATTCGGCTGAAGCGCCGGATCCGCCAACTCGAAATGTGAGCGATGACGCGACTGACCAGGCGCCGATGAGATCGGCGCGCAACCGGGTATTGCTCGCGGTCAATATCGTGGCGCTCGCATTGGTCCTTGTCTGGATCAGAGAGAACATCTCGCCTGCCGAGGTCCTCGCGCAAATCGAACGCATACCTGCACGAGCGATCCTGATCACATTGCTGCTCAATATCGGCGTGCTCGGCGTCTACGGAATGCGCCTGGCACTCTTGCTCCGCGCCCGCCAGTTACAGTCGCTCGCCATTGTGACGATCGGTTTTGGCTTGAACGGGATGCTCCCTTTTCGCCTCGGCGAAATCGCGAAACTGGCCTATGCACGCCAGCTCTTTGGCATTGCGCCACCGCGCCTGATCGCCGTGACCGCCGTCGAAAAGCTGATGGACCTCTGCGCTTTAGCCCTGATCGGTGTGATCGCCAGTCAGCTTATCGTCGCCCCGTATCTGGGCCAGGGCACCAAGCTCGCGCTGACGCTGATCGGCGCAGTGCTCATCGCCTTCGTCGCCGGCTACGCGCTGCTGGCACGCCGCGAACGTGCGGGCCATCGCACTCACCACTGGATCACCGGCGCCTTCGAAACCTTGCGCGAGCAAAAAGGCACGGCGCAATTGCTACGGCTCGTCGTGCTGACTTCGCTAATTTGGACGATCACGGTCGCGTCGATTTACGCGATGTTCGGCGCGGTCTTCCCGGCCGTTTCGATCGCCGACGCCCTCGCGATCTCGCTCGTTCTCGCCTTGGCGATCGCCATTCCAGGTGCTCCAGCGGGGCTTGGCGCCGTCGAAGCGGCGATCGTCGCCTATCTCCATCAGAACCTCAACGCCGACCCCAATCAGGCCTTGGCGAGCGCCTTGGCCTTTCATTTCATTGTTGCAATCCCGCAGATCATGGCCACCGTCGGAATTCTTTTCGGCATGCTATGGCGTAAGCGGATTCTGCATCGCTCGCCATGAGCGGCAAAGGCCGCTCATGGCCGCTGGCGCAAACCGCCGCCACGGTGTCAGGCGGGGCTTGTTAGGTCTGCTCACCGGGGAAGGTCGGCAGACTTTCTTCCGCGCAAGAACCAGTTCATCTCGACCGTACTCGCTGCAAACACCCAGGTAGCCAAGAATGTCAGCAGCTGGGAGATGGCGGCCGCCTTGGCCGCTCCGAGTCCGCCTTCGAGACCGATGAGCGTGTAGCACAGAGCGATATGAACGGCCCCCACGGACAGGGTCACCGCAGCCAAACGCTCGGTTTTTCCACTGAACTGGATGTACAGGGTGACCATGTAGTACATGCCGGAAAACGCGCTCGCCAACGCCAGCCAGCAGATGTACGTGGTCGCCGACGCAAACCGCGGCCCGACGAAGACGCTGACGAGCCAAGGCGCCGTGATCATCAGCGCTGCGGCGAGGAAGAGTATTGCGACAAAATACTGATAGGTTCCGATGACGATGCGGCGCCTGATCGCCGTGTCGCCACTTTTCAGATTCTGGTACAGCCACGGGGCGTAGGCCCGGTTGAACGAATCTGCAAGAAACGTGATCACCATCGCAATCTGCGCCGCGACCGCATAGAGGCCGGTCTGCTCCAGCCCGACCATGCTCGTAATCAGCGTCCTGTCCGCGGTGGCAACCACCGTCGCACCAAGACCATGGAACACCAGAGGAATGCCGTAGCGCAAGGCCTGCCTTGCGTATTCCTTCGAAAAGCGGAAATTGATCCAGCCGGCATGAGCAAGCCACAGGATGCCAACCGCGCCCATTCCGGACAAGGCGGCAACCTGGCCGATCACACGACCCTGCCAACTCATTCCCATGCCAATCACCAAAGCCAGGGACAGCAGCGCATTAAGGAGTGAGCCGGCAATCTGGAAGGCGCCATAGACGAGAGGCATGCCACGTACCTGCCAGACGACCAGGGCGATGGAACATAACAACTGCCCCGTTCCCATCAGTACGCTTATGACCAGCCAGGGTCCCGGAATGCCGGAGAGCTCGGACAAAGGCGCTGCAAACAGGAGGACTGCGACAACGAGAACGCCGGCGGTCGCCAACAGAATGAGGACGCAGGTTCCGACAAAGGTCGCGAACTCGCTCTGCGTGCTTCGGTAGTATTCCCGGGTAATCGCCCCATGCGTTCCGAGCCCGGCGATCGATGCGACGACCGCCATGACCACCGTGAACATGGCAACGAGGCCATAGTCCTGAGGACTGAGGTATCGCGTCAGGATCGGCAGCAGCAGGAGAGGTATCGCACTGTTGATGGCGTTGGCGACGACATACACCCATGCGCTGCGCAGCAACTGTGCACTGTGGAGACGGGGCGGCACGCTGCTCAGCCGACTGGAAGCGTAGCGGCAAAACACTCAGCGATCCGCCAGTCCCAGGCATCGTCGATGTCGATGCTTTCTTCGGGAAGGTACGTCACCAACGCCTTCGTGTTGCTGGTCAAGAACGTACGTTCCTGACGCAGGTCTTGGACAGCGGCCAGATACAGCGAACCGTTCAGCTGATAGGCGGGAGGAAGGTCCTGCGATCGCGTCGCCAAACTGCGCCTCCCGCCATAACTCTCCATGCTGCCGTCAGCGCTGAGCTGGAAGCACCAATGCGGGTGCGCTTTGGCGGGGCACACGGACACCACCGGCGAATACCCCGATTTCTCGTGAAGAGAGACCGCGTTGGCAATCAAGTCCGGACTGCGAAACGGCGAAGTCGGCTGTAACAACATAAGCGAGTCGACGGCCTGGCCCGCTGATTCGCACGCTGTCATCGCATGCAGGACGACATCGATCGACGTGGCCGTATCGGTGGATAGTTCGAGCGGCCTCAGCCAGGGCACGGAAGCACCATGTTGAACTGCCACCGCAGCAATATCCTTGTCGTCCGTCGAGACGAGCACTTCAGAAAACGCGCCTGAGCTCAATGCCGAGCGGATTGTCCAGGCAATCAGCGGCAGGCCTGCCAAGGGAAGGATATTTTTCCCTGGCAAACGCTTCGAACCGGATCGCGCCGGAATCAATGCGACCAATCGCCTGGTCATTGGCAATCCCCCGTCGGTCGGTTGTATGCGGCGGTCAACGCCGGTGTCGACAATAAAATGAACAGAACGAAATTGTAGGGAGTAAACATGACGCCCCAGCCGATCGAACTCAGGCCAAACGCAGTCAGCAAAAGCACGAGTTTGATATTGCGCGACTTCAGGCCCGACCACAGCAGCGTCAGGAAGCACAATAACAATGGAATTGCCCACACGCCAGCGCGTGCGAGCCAATGGGTCGCGAAATTGCAGCCGGTACAGTAGTAATAAAGCTGGCCATCCGCGCAGCCGACATTGACGAGATCCTCCTCCGAATGGGGATAGATGTCTCGACTGCCGAATGGCGACCTGGCGAACAGAGCGATCTGGTACATCGAAGCGCAATGCCGGTTGATGGTTCGGCCGTACCAATCCGGAGGAATGTTGGCTACAACTTCCGGCGGCGCCGGTAAAGCCCTTGCTGGCGACGCCGGTTTCCCTCCTTCGTCCATTACGTGAGAGTGATCGGCCGAATATCTGTCCAGAAATTCACAGGACTTTGTCCTGAGCGCATAGTTTTCCCAGAAACCTGGCAAGTCGTCGCCCAAGCTCAGCGGCAATAATGCAATCAGCAATGTGGCCAGGACTCCCAGCAAAAGATTGCGGTGCAGATGCGGCCGGTCCTGACGCAAAGCCACATAAATGCAGGCGGGAAGAACCAGAGCAGATGCGAAAACGATCGCCCTGACGCCACTGAACACGAGAAAATACGCGGCGCAGAAGATTACCAAGGCTCTTATCCAGCCGTTCAGCGCCCTCCCCCACAACAGATTGGCCGCAAGAACAACGAGGGAGAACATCGCGCTTTCCGCAGTGACGCGGAACAGCGAGACTCTCCAATTCATTGCCGCGTGGCAGCCGTTGGCGCGGGCTTGACCTAACAGGTACCCGTAATCGGTGATCCCCAGCGTGTGGATGACAACGGAACCGCCAATCGCGCACAAGAAGAGCCAATTGAGTTCATTGATGGTCAGATGGCTCTTGGTGTTGAGGATGACGATCGCCACCGTCGCCAGGAAGATGGAATTGTAAGCAAGCGGCCAATCGCCCTGGACGCCGCCATAGGCGCTGGCAAGGACGGCGAAAACGGCAAGGCATCTGGACGGCGTGGAATACCCGCGCACCAGGCTTCGCCAGTTAAGAGCGACATACAGCCACGCCGGCAAGACCAAGGCAAAGTAACTCAGGGAAAAACGGCTGACGATTGCCGATGACGGAATCAGGTACATCGCCAGCACGTAATACGAAACGATCGCCACGAACAGCTGGCGAGCACGAGGCGGGGCGAGGCCAAAACTGGAAACTGCTGATATTGACCGCCGCACGTATTTCATTCCTTGAGAAGACCGCCGGAGATCCCTTCTCGGCGGGCGAATCGATTAAATCATCCCTGGTCACTGGCACCAGCGTGTCGTCCGACGCACGGGGGCGCCTTCATTTACCAAGCAAGCTCGCACGCCGCGAACTTGCGACTCACATGGCCAGAAAGTTGCGGACAATCGACAAGCCAATTTCGCCGCTCTTTTCCGGATGGAACTGGCAGCCACAAATATGGTTACTTTGCACCGCCGCCGACACCATGAAACCTTCGTGATCGCAGTCGGCCAGACGCACAGCGAATTCGCTTGGTTGCGCGGAAAAGGAATGCACAAAGTATGTAGCCGCCATCTCCGGGACGCCGGCGAGCAAGCTGCCGTCCCAGCTTTCGCGGCCACCTGCCCGCAGGAGTTCATTCCATCCGATGTGCGGCGTCTTGCGCCATTGTCCCGATTGCGTGAGGTTGGGAATCGCTGCCACCTTGCCAGCCAGAAGGTCGAGTCCGGCGCAGCTGCCGAATTCCTCGCTTTCCGAAAAGAGGAGCTGCATGCCCAGACAAATGCCCAGTAACGGCCTTCCCTTGCTCGCGTAGTCCTGAATCGGCTCGACGAGTGCTCGCTCTGCGAGTTCGGCCATCCCGTCGGCGAAGGCGCCCACTCCCGGTATCAGCAGCCTTTCGGCTTCGACGATAAGCTTGGGGTCGGACGTGACGGTGACGCTGGCGCCGCAGCTTTCGAGTGCCCGCGTCACGCTGAGCAGATTGCCTATTCCGTAATCCACGACAACCACCGCTTGTCTCATATCCGCCTCACTCGGATGCCGGCGTCGAGTGCGGCCGCCCGTATGGCAGAAAGCGCATGGCGCTTATAGTGAAGCATGTCGGCCATGGCCACGGCATCGGCATGTCCGTCGGCTAACACCTTGACCACGTCCTCCGGCGACCCTGCACCGCCACTCGCTATGACCGGGATCCTTACCGCGTCTGTCACGGCGCGGACGAGTTCGCAGTCCATCCCCTTGCGGGTCCCTTCCCGATCGACCGAGGTCAAGAGAATCTCGCCGGCGCCGAGCTGCTCGCCCCGCCGCGCCCAATCGACGGCGTCCATGCCGGTCTTTTCGCGGCCGTTATCGACATAGGCTTCCCAGCGCCCTGGCCCCAGCCGCTTTGCTTCGATCGAAAGCACGACGCACTGGCTGCCGAATCGTCGAGCGATGTCGGAAACGAGCTCAGGCCGGCGCGTTGCCGCCGTATTGATCGCGATCTTGTCGGCTCCCGCACGCAAGAGGTCGCGAACATCGTCAACCGACCGTACCGCGCCTCCGACCGTCAATGGCACGAATATCTTCTCGGCCGTTCGCCGCACGATGTCGGTGAGGTTGTTTCGGCCATAAAGGCTGGCGACGATGTCCATGTAGATCAACTCGTCGATGCCTTCCAGGTAATAGCGTTCGGCAAAGGCCTGCGGGTCGCCGACGACCCGCAAACCCTCGAGGTGAACGCCCTTGATGAGGTTCGGCCCCTTGATGTCGAGGCGTGCAATCAAGCGGATATTGGCCATTCAGGATCTAACGCGCCAGGTGCCTGTCGTGAAATACCGAATCGCGCAGACGCCATTCCCCACCGTCGCGATACCAAAGATGCGGAGAACGGAAGGTATCGCAGAGACGATCGTAATATTCGCGATCCATGATCGGCTGCTCGAACATGGCGCTCGCGATCGGGAACTCCTTTGCGGGGATGCTCAGATAGCGGAATATTTCATCGGCGAAGCGCTCGGGAAATTCATGGTCGAAACGCTTCACCAAGGCGACCCCTTCTTCGCGCGTGATATCCCCCGAACGGATTTCCTGCGCCGCATCGTAGGTCGCGCGGCCGATACCGAACTTGAGTCGCGTCGTGTGATAGTGAAAGTCGTCGATGCGGTCGTCGATGCTGTTGTACTTGCTGTAAGTACCCGGCGTGCGCTCCGGGGACGCCTCGAAGCCGCCATGCTCGACGGAATAGTAATAACAGTTCTGGGGATGCCACTTGAGGTAGTAGCCGAGGTAATGCACTTCGACTTTCTTTTGTTCGATCTGCCGCGGATCGGCGGGCAGGTAGGGCTGCAGTTCGTACTGCTCGACGCCGAACTGCGCTTTCAGATCTGCAAGTGAGACGCCACCGAGATAGATCTTGGATTGATCATCGGACGTGAAGTACGACCAATCTCTCAACGCGGTTTCGGTGTCGCCGATCGGGTTTCCGTATTCCGCCTCATTCTCGCCGTAGAAGACGAGCGGCACGTCATGGAGCAGCGCCATCTTCGGCGCCAGCGACTTCTGCCCGAACATGAAAGCCTGGAAAGGGTGCAGCAACAACTCAGTGGACAATCGCGTGAGCAATCGATGCACCCGGGGATTCGGCGTCATCAGGAAATTGTCAAACCCGGCGTGCAGCCAGGACTGGAAATTTTTCCAGCCCCATTCCGTGTAGATGTGCGGCGCCCAGGTGCAGGTGAGCGGATGCATGCCGTACTTGTACTTCAGCAGGTGAGCGGCGTAGAAACTGTCCTTGCCGCCAGAGCCGGGGACGATGCAGTCGTAGCGTCCGTCGCTGCGCCGATGCCGGTCGCAGAGTTCGGTCAGCATCTTCTCGCGGTCTGCCCAGTCGATCGAACCATATTTCTTCTTGGCAAAATTACAGGCATCACAAACGCCGTTCGCGTCGAAATGGATGGTCTTCTTCACGCTCTGCTTCGTGTGCTGGTATTCGACCGCGGAATTGGGTCGCTGATTGGAGATGACACACGACTTGCAAAATTGCACCTCGGATGGCAAGCCATAGAGCGCCGCCGGTTTCTCCGCGTCCCGGGCGAAAGGCGCGTAGTCGATAGGTCCGGGATATTTGATTTTTTCCATTAAATGCCAACCTCTGTGAATGCCGGGCGGACCGGCTGAGTGAATGATTTCTACTGAAAGACGGTCTTGATTGCGTCCTGCGCACGAAGAAAGTCGTCCGGCTGCCCGACGTCGAGCCAGTATTCGTGCAGCGGGAAAATCGACACATCGCGTCCTTGGCTGATCAGCCCTTCGGCAAGGTCGGTCATGTCGAGCCTCGCCTCCCTGCCGACGCCGGCAACGACCTGCGGGCTCAGGATGTAAATACCCGCATTGACGAAGAAGCGATGCACGGGTTTTTCGGTGATCCGGGTGACCCTGCGCCCGGTCGTCTCGACGACGCCATACGGGACTTTAAAATCGTATTCCCTGACGCACATCGTCAGATCCGATTGGTTTTCCTCGTGGTAGCGCAGCAAGAGTGCGATATCCATCTTGGTCAGGACATCGCCGTTCATCATCAGGAGTGGATTCCCATCAACGGTGGGCAGCATTCCGAGCGATCCCGCCGTCCCCAAAGGTTCGGTCTCCCTGACGTAGCGGATCGTCGCGTTCCACCGGCTGCCGTCGCCGAAGAACTCGGTAATCGTTTCGGCCATGTAGTGCACCGAAATGTAGAACTTGTGGAAGCCGGCGGCGAGGCAGTTTTCCAGGATCACTTGCAGCAGCGGCTTGCCGCCGATCAGAAGCATCGGCTTTGGACATTGATTCGTCAGTGGCTGCAAGCGCTTGCCGTAACCGCCCGCCATGAGAAACACCCAGTTGTCTTTGCGCGCGGAGTGCAGCAGCTCCTTGTGGCTGAACAACCCGACGACACGTCCGCCACCATCGACGACAGGAATCACCAGCAGGTCGTTCTCGTCCATGATCGAAAAGGCTTCGTTCCGGTTCGTGCTCGACGGCACCGTTCGCGGCTGTCGATTCATCGCCTTGGAAACCGGCTCCGATAGCGCCATGCCCTGGATCAAGGCGCGGCGAACGTCTCCGTCCGAAAGCGTCCCGAGAAGAACTTCGGACTGATCGACCACGAGCGCCAGACGAAGCGCGCCGGCGTCGATGACCGTTAAAGCGTCCTTCAGCGGGAGGCTTGGGGTCAGCGCAATCGCTTTCCAGTTCTTTTCCATCATGCTCACCGTTGTTGGTAAAGGCTGCCCGCCGGAACGAAGGAATTTTCCGGGACCGCGGCACCGTGAACAAGCACGGCATTGCTGCCGATGAAGCTCCCGGCGCCGACTTTTGCGCCACCATTGACCACGGCGGCCGTCGACACGTGACATTGGCTCTCGACGAGCGCATCGTGTTCGACGAGTGCCATGGTGTTAATGATGACGTTCTCACCGATCACGGCGCTCGCGTTTACGACGGCGCGGTGCATGACGATAGTCCCTTCGCCAAGAAGCGCGCTCGACGAAACGTAAGCGAGCGACGAGACGACCGTGGCCAACCGGCCCCCGGCCCGCTTGACCCTTTCGAATGCGGAGCGACGGGCTGCGGCGTTGCGGATCTGGCCGATGCAAATCAAGAAATCCACCCCTTCGGCGACAAGCCGATCGACTTCGTCGTCTGTTCCCGTGATCGCGTACGTCAGCACCTGCTCGCCCACCCGCTCCGGCCGGTCAAGAATTCCGACGATATCCCATTTGCCGGTCGCTTCGATGACATCGATGCAGGCTTTGCAATGGCCACCGCCACCAATCAGAACGAGGGGCTGTTTCATCTTCGAGCCTTCATTCGATGGGTTCGTCCGCGGCAAAATCGCGACTGGCGCGGCGTCCCTGCCATTCCCAGAAGTCGGCCGGGGAGATTCCCACGCCAGGCCGCTTGCAAGTCAGGTTATCGCACGTAAAAACATCTCCGGCCGCTATCTTGGTCGCCGCGACGAGGCTCTTGCGCGCCACCATGCGGTTCGCAAGTTCGACTGGAGCGGGCGCCTTGATGCCGTCTCCGATCGCAGCCTCGATCTCGCGAACGCCATCGACGAGCGCCCGCAGTCCTTCGGGTTCCAGAGAAGCCTTGTGATCAGGCCCGTGCGCGTCGCGATCGAGCGTGAAATGCTTTTCGATGATCCTCGCCCCGAGCGCCACGGCGGCAAGAGAAACCGCGATACCGGCGCTATGGTCGGAATAGCCGCAGTCCAAGCCAAATGCCGCCCTCATCGTGCACATGGCGGCCAGGTTGATCTGGTCCCTCGGCGCCGGATACTCGGTCGTGCAGTGCAGCAGACTGACTTTCTCGCCGACGCAGCGCCGGGCGACCGGGGACGCCCAGGCCGCGGCGAAAGCGGCCTTCGCCGGCGGCGCATCGAACTTGCCGTATCCGAAGGCGAGGACGCCCAGCGCTGCTTCGATTTCGGCGAGGGTGGACATGCCCGTGGAGAGGATCAAGGGCAGCTTGGAATGCGCGACGGACAGAAGAAGAGGAGCGTTGGTGAGTTCGCCCGAGCCGAGCTTGATTCGGCGCACATTGAGCGAGACCAGCAGCGCGAGACTTTCGCTGTCGAAGGGCGAGGACATGAACTCGATCCCTCTGTCCGCGCAATGTGCCTGCAATTCGCGGTGGGCCGGTTCGGATAGTTCCAGCGCCCGTAACATCTCCTGCTGCGACTGATCCTTTCCGGTCGTGCCTTGCTGATAAGCGGCTTTTGGCGCCGTCCTGCTCGCGAGCTTTTCCGCACGGAAAGTCTGGAACTTCACTGCATCGGCGCCGGCATCGGCCGCCGCGCCGACAAGCCGGTGCGCCAACTCAAGCGATCCGTTGTGGTTAACGCCCGCCTCGGCAATGATCAAGCAGGGTCGCGGCTCAGTGCTCACAGTGACGGGTCTCCGTGGCAATCAGGGGGAGGGAAAAGAAGCGTTTCTTCAGCAGCCCATCGAGCGGGCACGTCGCGAGGACCTCAGCGATTCTCTCGGCGACTGGCTCATTGCCATAGGGGCTGACCATCCCGCGCAGCGAATCGCGAAAGCCTGCCGACAACAAGCTGCGCAGGGCCGAGGCGATCTCAGGTCGATGCGGGCCGCAGTCGATGATGTTGGCGGCCTTGATGCGCCCCTTTTGCCGGTCGCCGATGTTCACGGCGCCGACCGCGAAGCTCGGGGCTTCGAGAATCGCGCTCGACGAGTTGCCGACCAGCCCGTCTACCTGACGCATGAGCGAGAGGTAGCGCAGTTGTCCGAGCGAGGCATAGGCAACGGCTCTTGCCGGGTTGCGCGTCACGTATTCGTCGATCATGGCGCCAATGATTCGCCCGTCGGTATCCGCGTTCGATTTGGTAAAGACCAATTGCACATCGGCAAACTCATCGAGGGCGGCGAGCAGTTCGCCGAACTGGCTTGCGGCGCTTGCCTGCTCCAGCGTCACCGGATGGAAGGTCACCAACAGGTTTCTTGCGGCGAAGCGGAAATTCAGCGCCGCTTCGAGTTCCTCGCGCCCCAGCAGGCGCAGGCGCTTGATGTTGTCGATCGCGGTCGCGCCGAAGTTGAAGACATGCGCGGGGTCTTCACCAAGCTGAATCACCCGCGCCCGGTAAGCCTCGGCAGCCGTAAAGTGCAGATGCGCCATCTTCGTAATGGCGTGTCGGAATGCTTCGTCGATCGCGCCTTCGGTGCTCTCTCCGCCATGCAGGTGCGCCAGAGGAATACGGGCGACCGTCGCCGCCTGCGCGGCGGCAAAGATTTCGAAGCGATCGCCGAGCACAACCACAATGTCCGGAACGAGCCGTTCAAAAGCCTCGGCAAAACCGATGACGCCGAGCCCAAGCGACTTGCTGATGCCGACCGGCGTATCACTCGAAAGCAACATTTCGACTCGGGCATCAATACGGAAGCCGTCTGCCTCGATGGCGCGGACGGTCAGTCCGAACTCCGGCGAGAGGTGCATCCCGGTCACGACAAGCTGAAGCTCGAGCGCCGGGACCGCCTGCAGCTCTTTCATCAGCCAGTACAGCAGGCCGTAATCGGCGCGCGACCCGGTGACCACGCAGACGCGGCGCGTCATGGCCGGGCTCCGAGAGCAATGAAGGGACTGCTCGGCAAATTGATGATGGCGGCGGCGAGGCGCTCTGCGGTCGGCAAGGGCGCGGCAGGGCTGCCTTCGTACATGGGCAGGCGGTTCAACAACGTCCACGCCGGCCGGACCATGACTCCTGCGTCATTGGCGACCGTCAATAGCTGGTCGCGTACCGCCAGCGATGGCTTGCGCAGTAGCACCGTATTGAGCCAATAGTTGCTCCGGCATTGCGCCGGCTCATCGACAAAACGGAAATCCGGATCGTCAGCAAAAACCTCGCGGTAGCGCCCCGCCAGCACCCGCTTGCTCGAGAGAAACTCCGGCAAGCGTTCGAGCTGAGCGCAACCGAGTGCGGCATTGAGGTTGGGAAGGCGATAATTCCACGCCACCTCGTCGTGGAAGAACTCCCAGCGGTGCGGCTGTTTCGCCGTCGTGGTGAGGTGTTTGGCGCGGCGCGCGAGATCGGCGTCCTGAGCGAGGATGGCCCCGCCGCCGCCGGTCGTGATGATCTTGTTGCCGTTGAAACTCAAGGCGCCCAATATGCCGAAGGTTCCGGTGTGCCTTCCATTGTAGTAACTGCCGAGCGATTCGGCAGCGTCTTCGACCAGCGGGATGCCAAAGTCGGCCGAGAGGGCAAGAAGTCCATCGATGTCCGACGGGTGCCCGAATGCGTGCATCGGAACAATCGCCGCAATCCTCCTGCCCGATTTCCGGTTTCGCCTGCCGCCGCCGGTGCGCTCGGTCGACGATGCCAGATATTCGCGTGCGGCCAGGACATCGAGCCCCAGGGTCAGGTCTTCGCTGTCGAGGAAGTGGGGCTGGGCGCCGCAATGGGCGACGGCGTTGGCGGTGGCGACGAAACTGAGCGCGGGCACGAGTACTTCGTCGCCCCCGCGTACGCCAGCCAGGTGCAGTGCAACATGCAGCGCCGCCGTGCCGTTGACCGTAGCAATTGCAAACTTCGAGCCCGTCACTTCGGCGAGGCGCCGCTCGAACTCGTCGACGTATTTTCCGACCGAGGATACCCAGCCCGTGTCAATGCATTCCTTGACGTAGGCCGCCTCGTTGCCGGCAAAAAGCGGCTCGTGCAAGGAGAGCGGCCGCGCCGCCGGCAGGACGGTTGCAAGCGCCTTCAGAAAGCGGGCTTCAACCGCATTCCCCGGCATGGGCGGCTGGCTCGTGGTCATCATATATTGTACCGGTCGGCCTTGTAGGCAGCGAGATTCTGCGGCTCTGAAAACCAGCTCGCGGTCTCGGCGAGGCCGCGCTTGAAACCGTCCCGGCCGCCGTAAGCCGGCTCCCAGCCAAACAGCTTCTTGGCCTTGGCGTTGTCCGCCCACAGGCGTTCGACTTCGGACGCTTCCGGGCGAAGGCGCACCTCGTCGGTGACGATCTCGATTTCGCGGCCCATGACTTCCGCAATCAGGCGCGCCGTATCCCCGATCGATATCTCGAAGTTGCTGCCGAAATTGACGACTTCCCCGACACCGCGCTCGCTTTCCAGCGCCGCAATGAAACCGGCCACCGTATCGGCGACAAAATTGAAATCTCGCGTCGGTGAAACCGCGCCCAGTTTGACTTGGCGCTGGCCGTTCGCGAGTTGCGTCATGATGGTCGGTATGACGGCGCGCGCCGACTGTCGCGGCCCGTACGTATTGAACGGCCGCGCGATCACGACGGGCAACTGGAAGGACGCGTAGAAGGAATAGGCCAACTGGTCGGCACCGATCTTCGAGGCCGAGTACGGAGACTGACCCTGCAGCGGATGGTCTTCGCTGATCGGCACAAAGCGTGCGCTTCCGTAAACCTCGCTCGTCGAGGTTTGAATGACCCGCGAGACGGCGAGATCGCGCGCCGCCTGCAAGATATTCAAGGTGCCCTTGATGTTGGTATCGATGTAGGTATCCGGCGAGTGGTACGAATACGGAATGGCGATCAGCGCGGCGAGATGCAAGACCGCGTCGCACCCCTTCATCGCTGTTCTGACGCCATTGGGATCCCGGATGTCACCGGCGAAAACGTCGAGACCCTCCCGTATGTCCTTGCGGACGTGATCGAGCCACCCCCAGGAATTGAAGGAGTTGTAGAGGACGAAGGCCCGGACATCATGACCGCGCATGATCAAGGCTTCGGCCAGATGCGAGCCGATAAACCCGTCGGCGCCTGTGAGCAGAATTTTCACGATACTCTCCAACCTGATCGAGCCTTGGCGGTCGGAGCCTGGTGCCGACCGGCAACGACTTTCGATGTCACTACGCCGGATGCCGCAAGACAGGATGACGTTTTCGATCGCTTCCTCACGCCTGCCGCCTCTAATTTATCGCGGTAGCCAAAGCAGTGCGATGGAAGCCACGAACCGTTTGAACAACCTCTTGAATTTCAGCCTCCGATAAATGCTCGCCAATGGGCAGGCTGAGCAATTGAGCCGCAGCGCCAATTGCAAACTTGAGTTGCGGCCGCGAGGACAGATGCGCGTACGCCGGCAGGCACGGCAAGGCGACTGGATAATGGACCCCGGTCTGGATCCGCGCGGCGCGCAGGCATTCGGCCAGGGCGTCGCGATTGGGCGTGCGCACGACGAACAGATGATAGGCATGTCGGCAGCCCGGCCTCGCGCTCGGCACGATCAGATCGGGTACGCGCGCGAGACCCTCCGCATAAAGACGCGCCACCTCGTTGCGCGCGGCGATCCAGCGATCGAGGTGAGCGAGCTTGACGAGCAGGATCGCGGCCTGCAATCCATCGAGCCGGCTGCTCCTTCCTTCAAACAGATGATTGTATTTTTCAAGCCGGCCGTGGTTGGCGATCATTCTGCATTGTTTGGCCAAGGCGCTGTCATTGGTCGTTATCGCTCCGCCATCGCCATAGGCGCCAAGATTCTTGCCGGGATAGAAGCTGAAAGTCCCGACGTCGCCGAGTCCACCCACCCGGCGCCCCTTGTATTCGGCGCCATGCGCCTGGGCGCAATCCTCGACAATCCGCAACTGGTGTTTCGCCGCAAGCGCCAGCAGCCCGTCCATGTCGCAGGGATTGCCATAGAGATGTACCGCCACGATCGCTTTGGTGCGAGAGGTGATGCGCCGCTCGACGTCGGTTACATCGAGGGTGTAGGACACCGGATCGACATCGGCAAATACGACCTGATACCCCGAGCGCGTCACCGCCTCACTGCTGGCAATGAAGGAGTTGGCCGGAACTATCACTTCACAGCCTTTGGGCAGATCGAGCGCCTCCAGGGCAATCTCTATCGCATCCGTGCCGTTGCCTACCGCGACGCAGTGCTCAACGGTCTGATAGGCGGCAAACGCGAGTTCAAAACGCTCGACGTATTCACCGCCGATAAATGCCGATTTACGGATAACGTCCGCCATTGCCGCGTCGATCTCATCCTTCAATCCTTGGTACTGCGAGTAGAGATCCAAAAACTTGATCATTCATTTCTTCCTTAGCAGCCGCGCCGGGTTTCCAGCATAGGTACCGGGACTGTCGATGTTGCGGGTGACTACCGCGCCTGCGCCAATGACCACATCGTTGCAGATGGTCACCGCAAGTATGGTCGCGTTGGTTCCGATCGATACGCGATCACCGACGACCGTCGGCCGCCATTTTGAGCGGTCGCCGCGCGCCGGACCGCCGTTCTCAAACAGGTCGTTGACGAATTTTACCCCGTGAGAAATGAAACAGTCGTCGCCTATGCTGACCAGGTCACAAACGAAGGAATGCGATTGGACGCGGCAGCGCTTGCCGATTTGGGCGCCCTTCTGGATTTCCACAAAAGGGCCAATGAAAGAATCATCGCCAATCGTGCAGCCGTACAGATTTACCGGCCGCACGACCGTGACGTTGACGCCGAAGCGGACGTCGACGATTCCGGCTTCCTTGATGGTCGGCTCATTCACTCATCTGACTCCAAGACGGCAATGGCGCGCACGAAAGCGCAGCGGAACTTCCCGCCCGGTTTCAACCGATTCATAGATCGCGCTGATCAATTCAAGGCTCTTCCTGCCCACGAGTCCGTCGACCAGCTGCTGCCTGTCGTTCAGGATGCAATCGACCACGTGCTCATAATAGGCCTGGTGTCCGAAACCGTAGACGTTCGGCGGGTTGACCGAGTATTGCTCCATCACCTTGTCGTCATCGGCTTGCGGCTGCGCAAAGTTCCAGACCTTCATCTTGTTGACGGCAAAGCCGCCAATCTCCACCGCTCCGCCCTCACCGAGGACCGAAATCGACCCTTCGAGATCATTCGGACGCGTGGCCGTGGTCGCCTCGATGACCCCAAGCGCGCCGCTCTTGAAGCGCAAGGTGACGACCGCGGTATCTTCGGCCTCGATATTGGCAAGCGCGGTCGAGCTCATGGCGAAAACGCTCTCGACGTCACCCATCATCCATTCCAGCAAATCGACGTGATGGCTGGCCTGATTCGACAGCACACCGCCATCGAGCGCCCAGGTTCCGCGCCACGAGTCCTGGTCGTAGTAGGCTTGCGGGCGGCACCAGCGGACGCGCACCGTGCCCAGCACCAGCTTGCCGAAACGTCCCGCTTCGAGCGCCTGACGCAGCTTGACGACCGGGACATTGAAGCGGTTCTGCTTGACGACGAAGAGCTTCACGCCCGATTCATCGCAGGCGCGAATCATCGCGTCGGCATCGTCGAGGGTCAGCGCCATCGGTTTTTCGACAATGATGTGCTTGCCGTAGGGAGCCAGTGCAACGACGTGCTCGGCATGCCTGCCACTCTCTGTCAGCACGACGACAACGTCGATATTCACTGAGCGCATCATCTCGTGCATGTCGGTGAACTGCTCGACCGAAAACCGGCCGGCTATCTTCTCGGCTTTCTCGCCAACGACGTCGCACACGGCGACCAACTTGGCATTGCGTATCTGATTGTGCCCGAGGAGTTCGGAGTGCCTTTTTGATATACGGCCGCAGCCGACGAGTGCGAAATTGAGATGGCGCATGAGCAGTGCTTCCTGTTGTTATTCAACGTCCGATGGCAAGATATTCCAGATCAAGGCAGAGAACGTCATTGCCGACTTCCGCCAGACAGCTTCCACTGACCAAGCCTACGTAGCCGGTGCCGATCACGGTGGTCTTCATGTCTTTTTGCTGGCGCTGGGACTTTGTGCAGATGTGGTGACTGCCGGGGTCGGCCGGTGACCGGATGTGCCTATGCGGAACAAGGCAGCTTGTCCGATTCGGGGAGGATCGTCCGCGGGGCGCGTTGAACTTGGTGCGCCCGGCAGGGTGCAACTCCTCGGGCCAAGACGTCTCGGGATGGCGGCATTTTGTCGATCACTGCTTTACCAGGAACGGGCCATTTTAACATGATGGCTGGGAATCCCGGTCCATACGAAGCATCGGGTGTCGCACCGTCGCAGACGGCTTCCGTCGTAAGATTGACGACGGCTCGCTGGCGAACTCAGATTTTTCCAGCTTCCACGAGCGGACACGACGCCCGACCGGGCTGATTTCGCGTCAAGGACGAGGAACTGCTTCGATTCGAGCTCCGTTTGCATCCTTCACCGACAAGATCGGCTCGCCGGAAAATGGCCACCCAATGGCCAGCGTCGGATCGTTCCACAGGATGCAGCGCTCAGCTTCCGGCGCCCAGTAGTCAGTTGTCTTGTAGAGGAATTCGGCCGTATCGCTGAGCACGAGAAACCCGTGCGCCAGCCCGGCGGGGATCCACAGCTGCCGCTTGTTCTCGGCCGACAGCACTTCGCCGACCCATTTGCCGAAGGTCGGCGAGTCTTTGCGAATGTCCACCGCGACATCGAAGACTTCGCCCGCGACCACGCGCACGAGCTTGCCCTGCGCTTTCGGCGGCAGCTGGTAATGCAGGCCGCGCAGAACGTTCTTCGCGCTCTTCGAGTGGTTGTCCTGAACGAATCCAACGTCGAGCCCCGTCGCTTCGTTGAAAGCGCTCTGGTTGAAACTCTCGAAGAAGAATCCGCGCTCGTCGCC
>CAZALA010000009.1:0-52564 GCA_964485725.1 uncultured Propionivibrio sp.
GCGCGGTGCTTTCCCGCTCTTCAACGCCGAGTTGTACCTCTCGGGCGGCAACTTCGCTTCGCGCCTGGCGGCTGAAGTGAAAGCCGGAATCAGAAAGCACGGCCTGCGCAATTCGAACCTCCTGTCGATCGCGCCGACCGGAACGATTTCGCTGGCTTTTGCCGACAACGCGAGCAACGGCATCGAACCGCCCTTCTCGTGGACCTACAACCGCAAGAAGCGCATGTTCGACGGCACGCTCAAGGAGTACGCGGTCGAGGACTACGCCTGGCGGCTCTACAAGCACATGGGCGGCGACGTCGACAAGCTGCCCGACTACTTCGTGACCGCGCTCGAAATCTCGGCGCAGGCGCACAAGGACATGGTCGCCGCGGTGGCGCCCTACATCGACACATCGATCTCGAAGACGGTCAACGTTCCGGCCGATTACCCCTACGAAGAGTTCCAGGACCTCTACATGAGCGCCTGGAAGGCCGGCCTCAAGGGCCTTGCCACCTATCGTCCGAACAGCGTCCTCGGCGCCGTGCTCTCGGTCGAACCGAAGCAGACCGAAGAGAAGAAGCAGCCGCAGGACTTCATCAACGGCGACGCCAATCGCCGCCTCAAGATCAAGGACCTGCCCGCGCCAGTCCTCTCCAGCCTGCGCTGGCCAGGGCGCCCGAACCTGCCCGAAGGCAATATGGCGTGGACTTACATGATCGAGCACGAGCTCGGCAAGTTCGCGCTCTTCGTCGGCCACGTCAAGCAGGAAGGCCGCGCCTGGCCCTTCGAAGCCTGGGTCAATGGCCCGGCGCAGCCGCGCGGCCTCGGCGCCGTCGCCAAGACGCTGTCGATGGACATGCGTGCGAACGACCACGGCTGGCTCGCGTTGAAGCTCGAGTCGCTCGCCAAGACGCCCAACGACGAAGGTTTCGACATGCCATTCCCGCCTTACGGCGAAAGAAAGCGCATGCCCTCCGTCGTCTCGGCGATGGCGCGGCTGATCCAGTTTCGCGTCGAGCAGCTCGGCGCTTTCAAGAACGAAGGCCCGACGCCGGTGCTCGATGCGATGTTCAGCCTCAAGGAACCGAAGACCGGCACCGACGGCACGCTCTCGTGGACCGTCGATATCTTCAACCCGGCGACCGAGGAAGACTTCGTCCTGGGCCTCAAAGAAATCACGCTGCCCGACGGCGTCACGCGACCCTACTCGGTGTGGCTCTCGGGCAACTACCCGCGCGCGCTCGACGGACTGACAAAGCTGCTCTCGCTCGACATGCGCGTCCTCGACCCGGCGTGGATCGGCATGAAGCTCAGGAAGCTCCTGGACTATCCCGAGCCCCTGGGCGACTTCATGGCCTTCGTTCCGGGAACGCGCAAGCAGACGAACTATCCGTCGACCGTCGCTTACGTCGCGCAGCTCATCATCCACCGCTACGCGATGCTCGGCATCCTCGACGAAGCCGGCATGCCGCTGCAGCAAATGGGCATCCTCGAAGCGCCGGCCGGCAGCATCGCCGCCAAGCCGACGGCCGGCAAGCTGTGCGCCGAATGCGGCAACCACACGATGATCCGCAAGGACGGCTGCGACTTCTGCACCGCCTGCGGCGCCGTCGGGAGCTGCGGCTAGCGCACCCAGGCTGTGTGAGCGGCACCTGAAGCAAGACTAAAGCCCCCGGGATTTCGAATCCCGGGGGCTTTTCGTTAGCGGGTCATACGCCGCGCCTATCCCAGGCGTTCGGCGTGTCGGGTTATTAGCGTGACCACGCTGGAATCAGAAGACAGCCAGTGGATCGAGCATCAAGCCGGAATCGAGCGGTTGAACCGCTGGCTCTCCAACCGGTCAACCACCTGCTGCTTGGTGAACGTCTCTTAAGCGATTCACTGACTTGAGCAGCATGACGTACGGGGTTCCAAGACGGGCTGTGCCAGGTAGAAAGCTGCTGTCGTATCGATTCGGCGCGATAGCGAATGGCAAGAGGCATTCGCTTGTGGCGGTGCTTGTGGCGGTGTTGACTGCTTGTGCCACGCCGAAACGCCTTCCCGATGCGACACCCGTGCCGCAGCTGCCCGAGAGCCGGCTCCGCCAGATCGATAACGAGATCGTTGCTGCCTCGTTCGCCGCAAGCGAGTTGGCCAGGACGACTGCAAGAAGTTCGATGGAGCGCTGGCGCGATCGCGTCTACGAGCGCACCGATACCGATTTTATTCCCTGGTTTACCAGCTACTGGACGCAGAAATGGCTGGGAATCAGGATGGCTTGGTATACCTTGAACGCAGAAAACGGAAGAGAGGTCGCGCCGAAAAAATTGGCGAGCTACCTCGATGAGCAATACCACGATCGTGTCCTCCACCCGGCCTCGCAGGAGGTCGACCCCTATCAGGTTCGCGGCGAAGCGACAAGACGCTACTTGCGCGTCCTCGGCGAGCGACTTCGTGAAATCCCGCGGCGCTCCGGTGTTTCGACGGCACAATTCGATCGGCGCCTCAAGGATACCTGTGCAATTACGCTGATGCCGCCACCCGCGTACAGGGTGACGCTCTACCAGCTTGTCCACGCGGACCCGATTGACCAGTTGGCAGCGTATGCCGAGCTGAACGATCGCATTCAGAGGGCCGCCCGCGGCGCAGGAACTGCGCCCGCCGACGCAATTCTCTCGCCGGTGGCGCTGCGCGTAGGGGAAAAACTGATCGCTGACACGGCCATCGGCGGCGGCGCGGGCGCTGCCGCGATGATCTTCGGGGGAGTTCCCGGCATGATGATTTCTTTGGGCGCGACCGGCTATGGCGCAATTACGCACGAGCACCACCGGCCACAAATGGTCATGAAGTTGCAAAACGATTTGAACACCGTGGTCGCAGAGATGTGGCTAGGCTTCATGGAAACCAGCGTGTCGGAGGGGGTCTATTACATCTCGGAGCAGATCGAACGATGCCTCACGCCCAAGTCCCACGCCGCACCGGATGCTGCTTCAGGGGTCGGCGGTAGGGCACTTGAGTAGCCGATTTCGCCAAGTGCGACGGGCCTATAACTGCCGGCATCGTCTGGCTCGCTTTCTTCCGCGGAACCTGGCCCGGCGGCTCAAGTCTGAGACAAGGGCTTAAGGATGTACGACGCGTCAATCAAGCTCTCCCGCAACAGAACGCCAGATGCGAATCGATAGCTGCGAGGTGCGATATGAACAAGAGATGTCTATCCTGCAAGACGCTGGCCGCCTTCGTGCTGATCGGGTGGGCGGGCACCGCGCCAGCCGAGGCGCTGAAAGCGCCGGCCACGTACGAGGGCAAGGCCGTCCGCATCGGCACGGGCCTCGCGCATACCATCGTTCGCAGCGACGCCGACGGCAAGGCGAAATCGGTCGGCGTGGTTCTGACGGCAGGCGTCCTCGACGGCCTGCCGGACGGCGGCAAGCGCAAGCGCGCCGACTTTCCGTATTCACTGCCGATGCCGACCAAGGGGCCGCGGACGGTCGTCGATCACGTCGTGATCGACTGGGAGGCGGTCGGCCATCCGCCGCCCAAGGTCTACGACGTCCCGCATTTCGATTTCCATTTCTACCTTATCAGCGGCGCCGAACGTGGCAAGGTCCGCTTCAAGAGCGAGCAGGACTCCGGCCTCCCGAGCCAGCAACCGCCCGCCGAGTTGCTGCCGGCGGGCTACGTCGTCCCGCCGGGAACCGCCGCTCCGAAAATGGGCGTCCATGCGATCAACGCGAAGGGTCCGGAATTCCAGGGCCAGCCTTTCTCGGCGACCTTCATCTACGGTTACTACAACAAACGGCTGACTTTCCTCGAGCCAATGGCCTCGCTGTCCTTCCTCAAGTCCAAGCCGAGTTTCGCTGCCGAAGTGCCCCGGCCCGCCGCCTATACCAAGCCGGGCGCTTACCCGGCGACTTACAGCATCAAGTACGACGCCGCCCGCGACGTCTATGAGGTCGCACTGGAAGATTTCCGCTAGCGCAGCGGCTCGATTCGCCGCCGGGCCGCCACCGCCTGAGCGTCGAAGACCGCGCCGGCAAGGAAGTCGACGCGGTCAGCTTCGAAGTGCGAGCACTGAAGGGCCGCTGATGCCGCGCGCGGATCGCGCCGCCTGGCGCGCCCCGGGAGCGCTTTTTCAGTAGCGGCGGGCGACGCCGTTTTCGATGCGCACGCGATCGCCGGCGCGAATATCGCTGGTCGCATCCTGGATGAGCGTTTGCGTGCCGCCATTCTCCATGCGCACGGTCACCCGGTAGGCATCGACCTCTTGCCGGTTGCGGTTCTCGATTTGGTGGCCCAGATAAGCGCCACCCGCCGCACCGGCGACGGTCGCTGCCGTATTGCCTCTGCCGGAGCCGATCTGGTTGCCGACGACGCCGCCGACGACCGCGCCTGCAATCGTTCCGACACCGATCGAACTGCCCGACCTTTCCTGCCGGATCAGTTCAACGGACTGGACGGTACCGTACATCGAGTAAGCATCACGCGGATAGCCAGTATCACGCGGATAGCTCGATTGCCGGTGGTCCTGCGGCTGCTGAGTGTCGAAATTTGGCTGGCTCATCGTCTCGCAGCCCGCCAGCCCGAACACCAGCACACTCGCCGCCAATGCCATCGGTATGTTCTTGATGAGATTCGTCATTTTGTTTCCTTTGAGTTCAACGGTGAGCCAGCGGAAGCAGCCGGCCTGTGCTCATGAAGATAGACAGGTTCCGTCGCAAACTCTGTACGGAGGCCAACATGGCGGTTTGAACATGGCTTGATGCGAAATCATCCGAAAGGAGGCCGTTTCCCGGCGGCGAAGCGGTGCGAACGGCGTTCGCGATTGGAAGGCGCGCTGAATCGCTTTACTATCCGGTTTATTGAAGCGACGGCGAAGCTTGACCCGACGCCGTTTTTAAGATGCCGGACAAGCGAGCGAGTTTCGCCAGGTCTGCAGCAGTGTCTGTCGCCCAAGCCGCGGCAGGCGCTCAACATGGGAGAGAAGACGTCATGGAAACCCGTTCGACTGCCGAGTGGGTGCTCGGTCAGCACCCCACCATTGCGATGGCCATCCCCGAGAGCATGGCGGCCTTGACGATTCACCGCGACCGTTACGGCGCACCCGCGCAAGTGATTGCGCTCGAATCGGTGCCGACGCCCAAATTGCGACCCGAAGATGCGAACAAGGTGCTGGTCAGCGTGCTCGCCTCGGGACCGAATTTCAACACGAATTTTGCTGCCCTCGGCCTGCCCGTTCCGGTGTTCGGGCGCATGGACCCGGCGACGGTTCACATTCCGGGGAGCGATGCACTCGGCATCGTCGTCGATGCCGGACCCGCGGTGAAATCGCTGCGTCTGGGCCAGGCCGTCATCCTCGACGCCTGGACCCTGCAGCAGAATATCCGGGGTTACGAGACGCATGATGGCTTCAACGCGCAGTTCGTGGCGATCGATCAGCAGCAGGCGATTGCGGTGCCGGAAGCGCTTAAGCCGCATACGCCCGAGCAGCTTGCCGCGATGCTGCTCACTTATGGCACGGCTTATCGCGCCGTCGTGCAAATGCTCGCGGTTCGCCCCGGCGATTCGATTCTTGTGCTGGGCGGCGGCAGAGGAACGAGCTTTCCCGGCGCGCAGATCGCCAAGCTTCTCGGTGCGCGCGTCATCCTGTTCGGATCGAATCCGGCGCTGGCGAACTCGCTGATCGAGCGCGGCATCGCAGACGCTTTCATCGATCGGCGCAAGCTCCCCGCAGAAATGTTCAGGGTCCTGTCGCCAGACGAGGACTTCGGCGCCTGGCATCGGCTGAGCGAGCCTTTCCGGCAGGCGGTCCGGGCGGCCAACGACGGGCGACTCGTCGACAGGATTTTCGAGCATACGGGCGGTCGCAATTTCCCGCTGCTGATTTCCGCGCTGGCCGATGGCGGCCGCCTGGCCTTCTTCGGAGCGACCGGGAGCGGACTCAAGGGCGAGTACAAGGAGACCTTCTTCTACGCAGAGAATCGATACGTCATCGACGCCCGCTGGGTATGGATGCGGCAAAAGCAGATCGCTTTCCGCAAGGCTTCGGCGGCGGCGATCTTCGACGAAATGTCGCTCTTGCCTGGACGCCGGGGGCTCGTCTGGGGGGCCGACGCTTACGCGGCCGAATTCGTGCAGGCGGCCTATCAACGCGGGGCCGAGATCGTCGTCGTCGCCTCGCGCGCACACGAAGCCGAAGGCATCGCGAACCTGAAGAGCCTCGGCGTTCCGGAAACGCACTTCATCGACCGCGACGGCTTTGTTCTGCTCGACGACATGCCCGATCCGCTGACCGACGAGGGCGCCCCGAACGCCGAGTACTGGCCGGGCTTCATGCAGTCGGCGCGAGAACTGTCGGTGGCGGTGCGTCAGGTCTTCGGTCCGGGCATCAGCCCCGACTTCGTCGTTGACCGCCCGGACCAGAGCACGCTTCATCTGTCGGCCTTCCTCGCTCGCGACTACAACGAGCGCGACGAGATGCCGTTCAGCTGGATCGTCGTAAAAGGCGAGAGCGCGCTTTCCATCTGCGGCTCGCACATGTACCGCGCCGGGCAGGCGCAGGAGGTGCTGCGGCTGCTTGCGGACGAGCGCATCGTGATGGACCAGAGCGACCTTGAGATCACGAGCCTCGACGGTCTGCCTGAAATCCAGCAGAAGATGCTCGACGGCAAGATGGAGAAGCCCAAAGGCGTCGCCCTGGTGCAGGCGGACCGCGCCGGTCGCGCGATTGCCGAGTACGAAGCCGCCTTTCTCGGCAAGTCCCTGCTCGTCGCCGATCCGGGGCAGGGGCGCAATCTCTCGGTGGGCCTGTGCGAGGGCGTCGCCATCGTCACGATCACCCGCCCTGATGCGCTCAATGCGCTGAGCGAAAGCTTGCTCTCGCAGCTCGGGGAGATCGTCGCCGAAGTCGACAGCGAGGGCAGCATCAAAGGCCACCCGGTCCGCGCCATCGTCATTCGCGGCTACGGCCGCGCCTTCATGGCCGGCGCCGACATCGCCGGCTTCCTCGGCAGCAGCGCAAGCGTCGTTGGCCGGCTGGCGGCGAAAGTCATCGAAGTCTTCGGCCGTTTCGAGCGCCTGCGCGTCCCCGTCGTGGCGCTGGTCGATGGCGTCGCGCTGGGCGGCGGCAACGAGCTGGCGATGAGCGCGCACTATCGCATCGTCACCGAGAACGCGCTCCTCGGGCAGCCGGAAATCAAGCTCGGCATCATGCCGGGCTACGGCGGCATGCAGCGCCTGCCCAGACTCGTCGGGCCGCGCAAGGCAGCTGAAATCGCCCTGAACGGCGAGCCCGTCGATGGCCATCGCGCCCTTGCAATCGGGCTCGCAGATGCCTTCTGCCCGGCGGCAAGCGCCTTGCGGCTGGCCTTCATCACCGCGCTTCGCATCGCCGAGGGCAAGATCGAGCTGCCGCGCCGTGACTGGGATCGTCTGGCGGCCGCGCAAAAGGACGAGCTTGCGCAACTGCTCTCCGCGCATGACGCCGCCTGGCTGCTCGCCGCGCCAGCTCCCGATGCAGGCACGGCGGGCGAGCTGAAGGCCGCGCGCGCCTACGCTGGTCGCATCGCTCTCGAGGCCATGCAGGCCGGCTACGCCAGCGGCTTTGCAGCGGGCCTTGAAAACGATGCACGACTGTTTGGCGCCGTCACGAGTTCGCCCTCCGGCCAGTTCTGGGTCGAGCGCTTCCTGAACAAGGATCCGCGTCAGGCGGCCTCGCTGACGCTGCTGGCGCCAACTTGAAGGCCTGACGGCTCGGCAGCGCAGAAAAGGCGGCGGCAGCCCTCGTCTCGCCTGCCAGGCGTGCGCGCCCGCTCGCCATCGGCGGGCGATCGGCAGGGCGGCCTCGCTCGAGGCCTGCGGTCTGAAAAATCAGCCCGTCACGGCGCTGCCGTCTCGAGCACCGCCCCCGCTTCGATCAATGCCGCGACTTCGCTTTGATCAAAACCGAGTTCGAGCAGAATCTCGCGGCTCTGTTCGCCAAAGCCC
Source organism: uncultured Propionivibrio sp. (assembly GCA_964485725.1). GTDB lineage: Bacteria > Pseudomonadota > Gammaproteobacteria > Burkholderiales > Rhodocyclaceae > Propionivibrio. Next base: position 7,945 of record CAZALA010000009.1, read on the forward strand.
GGCGCCGGTCGCGTGAACTCAAGCGGCGTCCTGCTTAAGCTCAAGGGTTCGACGACGACCCGGTGCGGGCCGGCGTAGGCGGAATTCGCGTCTCTGACGAGCCCGCTTGCGACAGTTGCCGGATCTTCGAGGGCCTGCGCGAGCGTCCGGACCGGAGAAGACATGATGCCGGCGGCTGCCGCCATCGCCCTGCCCTCTTCGGTGCTGCGCGTGCGCAGCGCCTCGGCAAGCGCGGCAACGACTTCGTCGCGATGGTCCCACAGGCCGCGTTCGCTCATCCATTGCTCGAGCTTTCCGAGAACCCCGAGCTTTTCGGCAAGGACGCTGACCTTGTCGGGCGTCGCCAGACCGATCGCGAGCGCGCCATCGGTGGTGCCGTAGATCGCGTACGGGGCGGCCTGGTTGACGTGCGCGACCCCGGCACTGCTTCTTTTGAGTTCGGGGTCGACGTTCAAGGCATAAGACGCCTCGTGCGCCATCAGGTGCAGCGCCGATGACATCATGTCGGCCCTGACCCATTGCCCCTCGCCGCTGCGGTCACGATGCCGGAGCGCCGCCAGGATCCCCGCGACGCACTGCATCGAGGTGTAGGCGTCAATGGCGTAGGCGCCGACCGCCACCGGCGGCGACGACGACGAGCCGGTCAGCGTCGCGAGGCCGGATACGGCCTGGATGATCAGATCCTGGCCGGGCGCATGGCGCGACGGCCCCATCAGGTCGAAGCCCGAGATCGAACAATAAATGAGGCCCGGGTGCTGCTCGCGCAAGTCCTCGTAGCCGAAGCCGAGGCGGTCGAGCACGCCGGGCCGGTAATTTTCGATGACAAGATCGCTCCTTGCGATGAGGCGCTGCGCGATGGCTTTCCCCGCCTCGCTCTTGAGGTCGATCGCGATCGTTCGCTGGTTCCTGTTGAGGGTGACGAAATATGGGCTGATGCCCCCGAAGCGTCCGTCGCGATCGCGCACCAAGTGGCGGTTAAGGTCGCTGCCCGGCGCCTCGATCTTGATCACGTCGGCACCGAGGGCGCCGATGAACTGCGCCGCCAGCGGCCCGGCCGCGTAATGCGTAAACGCTGTGACTTTAAGGTCCGCGAGGACTCCGCTCATCAACTTCGCTCCCGTTTTCTTGTCGCCATGGGTCCCGACCCGCAGGGCCGAATTCCGCCGCACCGCGATCAAGCCGGGCGACGCCGCCGCATACGATAACACCGTTGCCGCCGTCCCCCCGCGATCAGCCGGGCCGCCTCGCAGCTATCGAGTCCGGCAAGGCCACGGGCGTGCCGTTTGCCACCACAGCATCAGTTGCCACGGCAGCCGCTGCGCGCAGCGTCCCGCCTGCTGGCACGCTGCCCTTGCGAAGACGCCGATGCCTCCCCTCCGAAACCGGATCGCCCACTCTCCCGATGCGGCCGGCGACGAGCCTGCCGCAGCAGGCGCTGCTTCGCCGCTCAGGTCGGTGCGCACCTTCCTGTTATGGCTTGTCCTCGCCTGCCTGCTGCCCGGTCTCGCCGGCGCCGCCATCCTCCTTCTCTACCAGTACCGGGAAAACCGATCGCAGCTCGAGAAGAGCACGATGCTGACGGCGCGCGCGCTGGTGCAGGCGGTCGACGCCCAGCTCCTGCAGGCGCAGACGCTGGCGCTCTACCTTTCGACCAACGATGCACTGGCACGCGGCGACCTCGCGGCTTTCCACCGTCGCGCCCGCGAGGCGGTCGCGCTCACGAGCCTGGGCAGCAACGTCGTCCTCACCCGCGAGGACGGGCAGCAGCTCGTCAACACAAGCCTCGACTACGGAACGCCCTTGCCGCGTTTTGCCAATCCGATCTGGACGCGTCGCGTCTTCGCCACGCGCCAACCCGTGATTTCGGACCTCATCGACGGTCCGGTGCTGCGCCAAGCGGTGACGGCGGTAGTCGTTCCTGTCTTTAGCGACGGCAAGCCGAGCTACGCGCTTTCGGTCGCCATCCTGCCCGAGCGCTTCACCGAAGTTCTGAGGACGCAGGGGCTGCCGCCGGACTGGATCGCCTCGATCATGAACCGGCCGGCGACGATCGTCGGCCGCAATCAGGCGCCGGAACGATTCGTCGGCAAGCAGGCAACGCCGGAAATGCGCGAGAGCATGAGCGCATCGGGCGAGGGCTCGCTCAAAGCGATTTCGCTCGAAGGCGCCCAGGTGCTCGCCGTCTACAGCCGTTCGCCGGTCACCGAGTGGACCGTCGCCATCGGCATTCCGTATCAGGCCGTGATGGGAGCGCCGGCCCGCCACCTTGCCGCGCTCGCCACCGGCGTAGCGGCGCTGTTTTGCATCGGACTGCTGCTCGCATGGATCATGGGCGGAAGAATTTCGCACTCGGTCAAGGCGCTGATCGGCCCGGCGACGGCGCTGGGCCATGGCGACCTCGCGCCGCTGCCGCGCCTCGAGATCCGCGAAGCCGAAGCGGTCGCCGCGGCGATCAGCCGCGCCGCCGAACTGCTCAAGAGCAAGGACGCCGAACTTGCGCAAGCGCACCGGCTGGCGCGATTCGGCACCTGGTCGTGGGACCTCCGGACCGGCGTCGTGACCTCGTCGCCCTCGCTTGCGGAAGTCTGCGGACGCGAGATTCCCCCCTTTCCGGAGCAGCGCGGTACGCTGCTCGCCGCCGAGTCGTGGGAACGCATCAACGCCGCCGCGCAAGAGGCCATCCGCACCGGCCAGGGCTACGACCTCGAGATCCAGGTCAACCACGGCCGCGGCGAAACCGTGTGGATGAACGCCAAATGCGAAGCGGTCCGCGACGAGGACGGCGAGGTCATTTTTCTGCGCGGCATGCTGCAGGACATCAGCGAGCGCAAGCTCGCCGAGCAGCGCGTGCGCGACGCCGCCCTGCACGACATTCTTACCGGGCTGCCGAATCGCGCCCTCGTGCTCGAGTACTGCGGCCGACTGCTCGCGGCCGCGCAGCGCGGCCACGGCAGGGGCGCCTTGCTCTATATCGACCTCGATCGTTTCAAACCGATCAACGACCTCTATGGGCACGATGCCGGCGACCGCGTGCTGCAGGAAGTCGGCCGCCGGCTCGTCGATTGCACGCGCCACGAGGATCTCGTCGGGCGCCTGGGCGGTGACGAGTTCGTCATCGTCCTGCCGCATCTGGCAGCCGGCGACCATCGCGTCGCGCTCGTGGCCCAGCACGTCGTCGACAAGGTGAGCCGGCCGATCCGTTTCAACGGCCGCGAAGTGTCGGTGTCGCCTTCGATCGGCATCAGCCACTTTCCCGAGGACGCCGAGGACATCAACGCGCTGATCCACACCGCCGACCTTGCGATGTATCACGCCAAGCGCGCCGGCCGCGCCAACTTCCAGTTCTACCGGCCCGAACTCGAGCGCGCCGCGGAAGACGCTTTCTCGATCGAAGCGCGGCTCAGGAACGCCTTGCGCCGGGGCCAAGTGCAATTGCATTACCAGCCCGTCATCGACCTCCGCACCGGCAAGCTCACCGGCGCCGAGGCGCTCTTGCGCCTCACCGACCGCGTCGGCGAGCCGCTCGGGCCCGAGGCCTTCATCGAGGTCGCCGAAACCTCGGGGTTCATCGGCGAACTCGGCGAGTGGGTCGCCGCCGAAGCCTGCCGCCAGCACCGCGAATGGGCCGACCAGGGACTCGAAATCAAAATTGCCATCAACGTCTCGCCGCTGCAGTTTCGCGAGAAGAGTTTCGCCGACAAGCTCGGCAGGATCATCGCGGCGACCGCAATCGATCCGGCCTGCCTCGAAATCGAAGTCACCGAGAGCGCGATCATGGAGAGCGTCGACGAGGCCGTGGCGATTCTGCACCGGGTCAAGGCGCTCGGCGTGAAGATCGCGCTCGACGATTTCGGCACCGGCTATTCGAGCCTCTCCAGCCTCACCAGCCTGCCGCTCGACAAACTCAAGGTCGACCAGTCTTTCGTGAGGCGCATCGACACCGACCAGGCGAGCCGCGCCGTGATCGAGGCGATCCTCTCGCTCGGGCAGAGCCTGCGCCTCGAGGTCCACGGCGAAGGCATCGAGTCGGAATCGGCCCTGCGCTATCTCAGAGCGCACGGCTGCCGGCTCGCGCAGGGATACCTGTTCAGCCCGCCTTTGCCCGCCGCGAGCTTCATGCCCTGGTACAGAGACGAATGGAAGAAGGTTTCGCAGGCGCGCTGGCAGGAAGCCGCCGACGATGCGACGGGCTAGCGGCGAGCGCCGGCGACTTAGCGCCGCGCCGGCAGCGGCACGAAGACGCGCTGATCGAGGCTGCGCCGGGCGAGCAGGAACATTGCCGCGTTCCAGGTCTGGTGCGCCATGCCCTCGGGTTTGCCGGTGAGCCCGTGAAACCACTCGTTGAAGCGCCAGCCGCCCACTGCGTTGGCGCGCGCCAGCCCGGCGAGCTCGCGCTCGGCGCCTGAACGGTCGCCGACGAGCGAGAGCGCGAGCACCCAGAAGCCGCCGACGAAAGGCCAGATGCCGCCGTTGTGGTAACGGTGCTCGAGGTTCTGCCGGTGCCGGCCCATGTAGCTTCGCCAGTAGGGATCGTCCCTGCCGATCGGCGTGCAGGTGACGCGCAGCGGATAAGCTGCGCCCTGCTGGTTGGCGCGGATCGCGGCGAGAATGCGGTGGCTGCGATGGTCGTCGGCGAGTCCGAAAACGATCGCGAGAAGATTGCCGAAGACGTCGCCTTCGTCGCCCCAGTAGCCGAGGTTCACGAAGGAGAGATAAAGGTCGCGGTTTTTCGCGCGCTTGCGCGCGTAGTGCATGAGCAGGCGCAAGCGCTTGTATTCCGGGCGGTGCGCGCCGAAAGGATGAAACAGGCAGTTGAAGTGTTCGGCGGTCTCTTCGGCCTGCGGCAGGCCGTAGAGCTTCTTGACGTGGTACCAAAGCGCGTTGCTGTAGAGGACGAAGCCCGAGCGCGGCATGATGTCGGCCCAGTCGCTCGCTTCGTTCTGCTGCAGCAGGAAGATCTGCTGGTGCTCCTGGCACGAGAGCCACTCGATCGCGCTTCTTGCGGCGCCAGCGAGCCGGTCGGCGAGCCCGGGCAAACGCGCTTCGAGATGCGCGAGCGCGATCAGCCACCAGAGCGTCGCGTCGATACAGCCGAGGTACCAGAAGTCGCCGCCCGCAGCATCGACGTACTTCGGAATCTGCCCGTTCGCCGCCTGCTGTGCGGCGAGGGCATTGAGGCTGCGCTCGGCGCCGCGCACGAGTTCGTCGTCGCCGCATTGCGCCGCGGCGATCACGCAAAGCGCCGCGTCGCGACCGAAAACGCGGTCGTAGCCGCGCTTTCGCGCGGCGGCGTCGGGCGAAGCGGCGAGAAAACCGAGCTCGCCGAGGTTGGCGCGCATCAGCCGCAGCGCCTGGTACTCGGCCTCGGCGATCAGTTCGGCAGGGGCTGGGGAAGCGATCATCTGAGGCGCCATTGTCGGCGATCGCGGGCGCTGCGCCAAGCGCGCACGGTGCAGGCGAAAGAGGCAGCTGCGGCCGCTGCGCTTATACTGCAAGCGCTCTGCGCGGATGATCACGCGCATGCCAATCGTGGAGACGCAATGAAGAGAGTGCTCATCGCCGGCGGCGACCTGAGAAACCGCTTCCTCTTGTCCGAGCTGGCCGCTCACGGGTATTGCGTCCAGGGCTTCGGGCTCGGCGAGCCGGCTGGCGAAAAAATCGAGTGGGGCGCCTTCGAGCTCGTCGTCGGACCCGTGCCTTTCAGCCGCGACGGCCTGAACCTCTACGCGCCTTTGCATGCACAGCCGATCGCGGTCGGCGATTTCCTCGGCGCGATCTCGCCAAACGCCACCCTCTATGCCGGAACGATCCCCGCCAGTGCTCTTCAGCAGCACGCCTTTCGCCACGTCGATCTGACAAAGAACGCGTGGCTCTACGAGCACAACCTCGGCGCCACCTGCGAAGGCATCGTCCAGATCATCCTCAACCACGTCGATTTCACGATTGCCGGCGCGAGCATCCTCATCGCGGGCTACGGCAAGCTTGGCAAGGCGCTCGCCGCCATGCTCGCGAAGCTCGACGCGAAAGTGAGCATCCATACGACGAACGCAGCCGAAGCCGGAGCGCTCGCCGCCGGCCTGCTCCGCGGCCGAATCGACGATCTTTCGGCGTACACGATCATCGTCAACACGATTCCGGCGATCGTCTTCACGCCCGCCGAGCTCGCCACGGCGCGCGCGGGAAGCCTTCTCATCGACGTCGCCTCGGCGCCCGGCGGCGTCGATGCACAATGCGCGAGCGACGGACGTCTCTCGATCGTCCGCGCGGCGGGGATTCCCGGCACGAAAGCGCCGCGCACGGTCGCCCGGGCGATGAAGCAGGTGATTCTCGAAGCGCTGGAGTCCTGACCCGGCGAGCCTGCCACGCAAGCGCGCGAATGAATCGCCGCGGGCAGTGTCCTAGTTTCACTTTGCTTCCCGACGACTTTCATCCGCTCATCCGACAATGGTGGGCGAGCCGCTTCGACGCGCCGACCGATGCGCAGCTCGAAGGCTGGCGAGCGATCCGCCGCGGCGACGACACGCTGATCGCGGCGCCGACCGGTTCGGGCAAGACGCTCGCCGCTTTCCTCACCGCGATCGACGATTTGCTGCGCGCCGCCATTGAGTCTGGCGCCGCGGGCGAAGCGGGCCTGCCCGACGAAGTTCGCGTCATCTACGTCTCGCCGCTGAAAGCGCTGTCGGCCGACATCCACAAGAACCTCGCCGTGCCGCGGCGCGAAATCCACAGCTTAAGCCAGGCGCAGGACGGCATGGCGCCGGTCAGGATCACGGCGGCGGTGCGCAGTGGCGACACCCCGCCGAGCGAACGCGCGGCGATGCTGCGCACGCCGCCGCACATCCTCGTGACGACGCCCGAATCGCTCTACCTGCTGCTCACCGCCGCGCGCTCGCGTGAGATGCTCAAGACCGCGCGCGTCGTCATCGTCGACGAAATCCACGCGATCATCGAATCGCGGCGCGGCGCCCACCTTGCGCTCTCGCTCGAGCGCCTCGATCACGTCTGCGGCCGGCCGCTGCAACGCATCGGCCTCTCGGCGACGCAAAAACCGATCGCCGAAGTCGCGCGCTTCCTGACGAGCCGCGCCTGCACGGTCGTCGACAAGGGGCATCGGCGGGCGATGGACCTGGCGCTCGAACTGCCGGGATCAAAGCTCGAAGCGGTGATGTCGCACGAGGTCTGGAGCGAGATCTACGAGAGGCTCGTCGAACTGATCAAGGCGCACCGGACGACGCTGATCACCGTCAACACGCGCCGGCTCGCCGAGCGCATGGCACATCAGCTCTCCGAACGCCTCGGAAGCGAATTTCCCGAAGGCGCCGCGGCGCATCACGGCAGCCTCGCCAAGGACGTGCGCCTGAAGGCCGAAGAGCGCCTGCGCGAAGGCAAGCTCAAGGTGCTCGTGGCAACCGCTTCGCTCGAGCTTGGCATCGACATCGGCCACGTCGAGCTCGTCTGCCAGATCTCGTCGCCGCATCGCATCGCGACGCTGCTGCAGCGCGTCGGCCGCTCCGGCCACACGATCAGGGGCAAGCCCAAAGGCCGCGTCTTTCCGCTGACGCGCGACGATCTCGTCGAATGCGCGGCGATGCTGCGCGCCGTGCGCGAAGGCGAACTCGACCGCGTCAGCGTCGCCGACGCGCCGCTCGACGTGCTCGCGCAGCAGATCGTCGCCGAAACAGCCGCGACCGAAGAAGCCGAAGGCTGCGACGAAGAGGCGCTGTTCGCGCTGTTCACTCGCGCCTACCCCTACCGCGGCCTCGAAAAATCGGCTTTCAGCGACGTCCTCGACATGCTCGCGCACGGCTTCGCGACGCGCCACGGACGGCGCGCCGCGCTCATCCATCGCGACACGCTCGCGCACCGGCTGCGCGCGCGCAAGGGCTCGCGCATGTACGCGATCACTTGCGGCGGCGCCATCCCGGAAGTCTTCGACTACCGCGTCGTGCTCGAGCCCGAAGGCCATCTGATCGGAACGCTCAACGAGGATTTTGCCGTCGAATCGCTGCCCGGCGACATCTTCCAGCTCGGCAACGCCTCGTGGCGCATCCTGAAGATCGGCAACGGCGTTGTGCGCGTCGCCGACGCCGCCGGCGCGCCGCCTTCGATGCCCTTCTGGCTCGGCGAGGCACCCGCGCGCAGCGACGAAATGAGCGTGGCGGTCTCGCGCCTGCGCGCCTGCGCCGACCACGAGTTGCCCGCACCCGACAGCGCGCGCACGGACGGCGAGCTCGAGCCCGCGATTGCAAGGCTGGCAAGCGAGTATGACCTGACGCGAGCGGCCGCCGAGCAGATCGCGACTTACCTTGGCGAAGCCAAGCGCAGCCTCGGCGTCGTGCCGACGATGGCAAGGATCGCGCTCGAGCGCTTCTTTGACGAATCGGGCGGCATGCAGCTCGTCCTGCACGCACCTTTCGGCAGCCGCATCAACCGCGCCTGGGGCCTCGCGCTGCGCAAGAAATTCTGCCAGGGCTTCAACTTCGAGCTGCAGGCGGCGGCGACCCAAGAGGGCGTGATTCTCTCGCTCAACGAGTCGCACGCTTTCGCGCTCGAGGAAGTGTTCCGCTATCTCAAGCCCGGGACCGTGCGCGCGACGCTCGTGCAGGCGCTGCTCGCCTCGCCGATCTTCGAGACGCGCTGGCGCTGGAGCGCGACGCTCGCACTCGCCGTGCCGAGAAGCCGCGGTGGCGCGCGCCTGCCAAACCAACTGCAGCGCATACTCGCCGAAGACCTCTTGCAGGCGACCTTTCCCGACGCCCTCGCCTGCCAGGACAATCTCTCGGGCGAGCGCGAAATTCCCGAGCACCCGCTCGTGCAGCAGGCCTTGCGCGACGCGCTCGAGGAAGCGCTCGACGCGCGCGGGCTCGAAGCGGCACTCGCTCGCCTCGCTGCGGGCGCGATCGCCGGCGTCGCGCGCGACACGCCCGAACCCTCAGTGCTTTCGCACGAGCTTCTGAACTCGGCCGTCTACACCTTCCTCGACGACGCGCCGATCGAAGAGCGGCGGACGCGCGCGGTGCAGGTGCGTCGCGCCAGCGAGCCGCGCAGCGCCGACGACCTCGGTGCGCTCGACGCGGCAGCGATCGAGCGTGTTCGCGCCGAGGCCTGGCCGCTTGCGAACACGCCCGACGAAATGGTCGACGCGCTCTTCGTCGCCGGCTTCATCCGGCAATGCGAACTCGCGCCGCATTGGCCGCCCCTGCTCGCGGCGCTCGGGGAACGTGTGGTGAGGCGAGCTGACGCCTGGTTCGCGCGCGAGCGCGCCGACGACGAGCCGATCGAGCTGCTCGCGAGCCGGCTCGAAGTCCTCGGCCCGGTCGTTGAGCGCGAGCTCGCGCTCGAATTTCCCGACGCGCGCAGCACGCTGATCGCACTCGAAGCGCAAGGCCGCGTCCTGCGCGGGCGCTTCACGCCCGGGCGCGAGAATTCCGGGCCGGACGGGGAGCTCGAGTGGTGCGACCGCAGGCTGCTCGCGCGCATCCACCGCTATACGATCGGCCGCCTGCGCGCCGAAATCGAGCCGGTCAGCGCCGCCGATTTCCTGCGCTTTCTTCTGCACTGGCAGCACGTCGCGCGCGAGGATGAGCTCAAGGGCGGCGACGGGCTCGCTGCCGTCATCGCGCAGCTCGAAGGCTTCGAAGTCGCTGCCGCCGCGTGGGAGACCGAGGTGCTGCCGGCGCGCGTCGCCGATTACGCAAGCGCACTGATCGACGCGCTCTGCCTCTCCGGCAAGGTGGCGTGGGGACGCCTGTCGCCGGGCACGCGCGCGCCTTTGAAGAGCTCGCCGATCGCACTCATGCGGCGCGAGCACGCGAGCTTCTGGCGAGCGAGCGAGCCGGCGGGCATCGAGTTTTCTTCGGCGGCGAAAGCGCTGCGCGCCGCGCTGCAGCAGCGCGGCGCCTCCTTCTTCGATGATCTTGCGCGCGCGACCGGCCTCTTGCCCAGCCTCGTCGAACGCGCGCTCGCCGAACTCGCCGGCGCCGGCATCGTCAGCGCCGACAGCTTCGCCGGCCTGCGCGCGCTGCTCGCGCCGCCCGAGAAGCGCCGGCGGCTGATCGAGGCGGCCGGGCGATGGTCGATCGTCGCTGGTGCCGAAGAAAGCGCTGATGCGAACGATGCTGTCGAGACCATCGCGCGCACGCTGCTCGCGCGCTACGGGGTCGTTTTCCGCACGCTCTTGCAGCGCGAATCGCAGCTGCCGCCGTGGCGCGAGCTCGTGCGCGTCTATCGCCGGCTGGAAGCGCGCGGCGAGATTCGCGGCGGCCGCTTCGTCGCCGGCTTCGGCGGTGAGCAGTTTGCCGCTGCCGACGCGGTCGGACGCTTGCGCGCGATCCGAAAGCGCGAAAAAGCGGGCGAGCGCGTCGTCCTCAGCGCGGTCGATCCGCTCAACCTCGTCGGCATTCTGACGCCCGAAGCGCGCGTCGCGGCGCTCCGCGGCAATCGCATCCTCTACCGCGACGGCCTGCCGATCGCCGCGCTCGAGAATGGCGAGCTGCGCCGCCTTGCGCCCGCCGCGCCTGACGAAGAAGACGAAGAAAGCCTGCGCGCGACTTTGACCCGGCGCTTGCCGCGCCAGCCCATCCACCCGCATCTGCGCGTCATGAGCGGCCGCGAAGCGGCGCTGCTCACTGCGCCGCCGGCGCGCGGCGACCGCGCAGCGTAGCATCTTTCGATTCAGCGTTTCCGAAGGCTGAAACCCAAACGATCAGACCGAGAACCAGGCAGGCAAGTGCGGAACCGCGGCGAGCAGCGTCGGCAGCACGGCGAGCGTGCCGGCGACTTCGGGCCGCTTCAAGTCGGGAATCACGACGACCTGCATGCCGGCGGCGAGCGCCGCGAGCGCGCCATTCTGGCTGTCCTCGAAGGCCAGGCAGGACGAAGGATCGACGCCGAGCCGCTCAGCGGCAAGCGCATAGACCGCGGGGTCGGGTTTGCCGCGGGCGACTTCATCGCTGCCGGCAAGCGCGCGAAAATGCTCGAGGACGCCGACGGCGGCGAGGCGCCGCCTGATTTCCGGGCTCGCCGTCGAGGAAGCGACCGCGCAGGGAACGCGCATCGTTGCGAGCGCGGCCAGGATTTCTGTGGCGCCCGGCTTGAGCGGAAAGACGGTGCCCTCTTCGGCGCCGATGAGTTCGAGCACGCGCTGCCACATCGCTTGAAAATCGTCGCCGAGGATGCCCTTGAGCCAGACGTGCGACTCGACCCGGTTGCGGCCGACCGTGTACAGGAACTCGTCGTCGCGAAGCGGCCGGCCGAACTCGCGCGCAGCGGCAAGCCACGCGTCCATCAGGTAGCGCTCGGAATCGAGCAGCAAGCCGTCCATGTCGAAAATCGCCGCAGCGAACAACTTTTTCATCCTTGCTTTCAAAAGACCCGCCGCAACCGGTTACGCCCGAACCCGGCGCAGCGCGGATCAGCGCTTGCCGGCCGCCTGGCTCGTCTCGTGCGAAACCAGTTTGCGCGCCACCTGCCAGCCGTTGCGGTGGTGCGCGCGCAGCGCTTCGCGCAGCAGCGCGCCCTTTCCGTCCCTGAGGAAGCCGACGATCTGCTCGTGCTCGGCGAGCGCGCGCTGCCAGCGCTCGGCGCTCAGATTGCCGGCGTAGCGATAGCGGCGGATGCGCGCGCATTCGGCGCGATAGATCCGCGCGAGCACGCAGTTCTGCGCGGCGTCAACGATCGCCTGATGGATTTCCTGGTTGATCTCGAAATACGTCATCAACTCGCGATCGCGGTAGGCCGCCTGCATGCGCCCGTGGAGCGCGTCGATGGCAGCGAGCTGCGCCGCGTCGATGTTTCGACACGCCGGCTCGGCGGCGAGCGCTTCGAGCGCGGTGACGACTTCGATCGCCTCGTCGACTTCGGCGAGCGAAAGCGCGGTGACGCGCGCGCCGCGATTCGGAGCAATCGTCACGAGCCCTTCGGCGGCAAGGATCTTCAGGGCTTCGCGCAGAGGCGTTCGGGAAAGATCGGCAAGCTTGCTGCCGACCTCGCGCTCGGAAATCCTCTGTCCCGGCGCGAACTCGCCGGCGACGATCATCTGCCGCAGCCGGTCCGCTGCGCTTTGCGTGCGATGGCCGTGCCCGCGCGCCGGCTCTGCAACGCCCCGGCCGCTTTCCTGTTGCATGCAATCGCTCTTGCGCTCGACCATAATTTGCGCAGCCGTTCGCCGTATGTGTTTTAATTGCATGCAATCGTATAACAGTCGAAACGGAAACGCCATGAATCACATCGATTATTTCTCATCGGCCACGCGGCCCGTCGAAACCTGCGTCGTCGGCAGCGGCGGCTTTGGCCGCAGCTTTCTCGCGCAGGGTTTGCGCGTGCCGCTGATGCGCGCGCGCGTCGCCATCGACATCGACATCGAAATTGCCGCGGCCGGCTTTACCGACCTTGGCGTTCCCGCAGAGAAGGTCGCGCGCTGCCGCAGCATCGAGGCGGCCGAAGCCGCGTGGGCCGAAGGCAAGTTCATTGCCGCCGACGATCTTGCGCTCGTCGTCGGCCTGCCGCTCGACGTTATCGTGGAAGCGACCGGCAATCCCGAAGCCGGTGCGCGCCACGGCCGCCTCGCGATCGAAGCCGGTCGCCATCTCGTTCTCGTTTCCAAGGAAGTCGACAGCGTCGTCGGACCCTACCTTTCGCGGCTCGCGCGCGAGCGCGGCAAGGTCGTCACCCCCGTCGACGGCGACCAGCCGAGCCTTCTCATCGGTCTCATCACCTGGGCGCAGACGCTCGGCTTTGACATCGTCGCCGCCGGCAAGTCGAGCGAATACGACTTTGTTTACGACGAAGCGGCGGCAACGATGACGAGCGATGGCAAATGCCTCGCGCTGCCGGCGTTTGCCGAGTTTCTCAAGCCTCAGGGGCGAGCGCTGCCGGCGCTTGCGCAAGCGCGCGCGCAAGCCTGCCGCGCGCTGCCGCAGCGCGCCGTTCCCGACCTTTGCGAATTGCTCGTCGTCGCCAATGCCACCGGCTTTGCGCCCGACCGCGCCGAGCTGCACGCGCCGATCGCACGCATCGCCGAGGTCGCCGATTTCCTCGGCCCGGAGAGCGAAGGCGGGCTGCTCGCCGGCAGCCCGACGCTCGACGTTTTCCATTGCCTGCGCCGGCCCGACGAAGCGAGTTTCGCGGGCGGCGTTTTCGTCATCGTGCGCTGCGAGGACGCGGTGACCTGGGAGCTCCTGCGCCAGAAAGGCCATGCGCTCTCGACTGACGGCAAGCGCGCGATGCTCTATCTGCCGCGCCATCTGCTCGGGCTCGAGGCCGCAACGAGCGTCCTCGAAGCGGCGGTGCATGGCCGTTCGACCGGGGCGCAAACGCCCCAGCCGCGCTACGACCTCGTCGCCCGCGCGCGCGAACGCCTGCCCGCCGGCAGCGTTCTTGCAATGGGCGGCCACCACCACACGATCGCCGGGACGTCGGCTGAACTGCAGCCGGCGCGGCCGCTTGCGAGCGGCAGTGCCGCACCCTTCTATCTTGCGGCCAACCGGCGCCTGGTACGCGATGTCGAGGCCGGCAAATTGATCACTTTCGACGCACTCGAAATCGACCCGCAATCGGAACTGCTCAAGCTGCGACGGGCGCAGGACGCGGCGTTTTTTTAGGGCTCTTCGGAAGTTAGTGTGTCTCCAATTAATTTTGGTGGAGAGCACAATCTGTCGCGACGCTGCAGCTCGTCGGTTTTTCAACAGCCAAGACGACCTACGACGACAACTGTGACACCACGGAGAGCAAAGACCGTAAGTCGATAACATGGGGTTTGGACCTTGCCAAGCATGCGGACCGGCTGGAAGAAGACGGCACCGGTAAAAAGCCATTGCCCGGCGTTGGATAACGCTTTATATGTCGCAGGACAAGGGCATTTTATAGCGTAGCGAAGCGGATTGAAGAGCAGGTTTCTGGAATGATCGGGAACGGAGAAACCGGCCATCAGCGGTCTTTCAGCATTTCCTCATTGCGCTCACTCAGAGGTTGGCTCCACTCCGAAACCTGCCCTCCAATCAACGAGAACAACTCGCCCACAGCTGCCGTTGCCGGGGCGCACAATGTCGGGCGGCAATGAGTCGGTAGATTGCCATTCCACCGGCGGCCAATCTGAACGGGCAACTTCCTCAAATTGCGAAATCTTGCTCCCGACCCGCTCCCGACCCGCTGGGCACCTTCGCTGGGGCGCAGGTTGACGGGTAGGTGGCAAAGCACAACCGCCGTTTGCGGCACGGCCCCGAACAAATCGTCCGCTGTCGTTGTTCGGCCCGGCCGACGACGATGACGCCGTAGGGCTCTCGTTGGCACCTGAAAAAAACGCCTTGACAACCATTTTCCCCAAGAGCAAACTATATTCGTGAACTCGGTTCATATATATGAACTTCGGCGGTGATCAGGTTGTTCGCGTTATGTGTCTTCAAGCATCTTCAGCGGCTGTGCCGCTTACGATCACCCAGCCGCGCAAATATCGACGAACTAGAGGTTGCCCGAGGGCAAAGGTCTTTCGAGCGCCAGTTTTTAAGGAAAACTTATGAGAGTCTTGGTGAGCGGCGGGAGCCGCGGGATTGGAGCAGCGGTTTGCTCGCGAATCACAGAGGCCGCACTCGCTAGGGGTGAGCACCCGAGGATCGCGGTCTGCGGCCTGGATGGTGGTGACGCGGAGCAGGTTGCCCGAGCAGTGCGCGAGATGGGCGGAGAGGCCATCGCTTTGGTCGGAGATTTGGCCGACGCCAACGTGCCCGCGAAACTGGTGGATGCGGCCGTTGCGGAGTTCGGCGGGCTCGACGCTCTCGTTTCCAACGCCGGTGTCGCGAGTCCGGCGAAACTCTGTGACGTTTCGCTCGAGGAATGGACCAGGATGTTCGACGTCAACCTTCGCGCAGGCTGGTTGCTCGCCAAAAGTTGCTATCCGCATCTGAAGGCGAGTCGCGGCGCGGCGTGCTTCACGTCTTCAATGTCTGGACAACTACCACATGAAGGGTCGGGGGCGTACAGCCCGACAAAAGCGGCGCTTACCATGCTTGCGCAGACGCTCGCACTGGAGTGGGCGCCTGACGGCATCCGGGTCAATGTCGTTTCGCCGGGCATGACCCACACGCCAATGAGCGCCAAGATGTACGCTGACCCAGCTATCAAACAGGCGCGGGAAGCCATTATTCCATTGGGAAGGATTGGCGAGCCGAGAGACATCGCCAATGCGATCGAGTTCATGATTAGCCCGCTGTCCAGCTTTGTGACTGGCCAGGACCTCTGCGTGGACGGTGGCTTCACAAAGTCCATCCTGAACCATATTCCTGGGCGGCCGAGTTCCAAGTCTTAGGTGTAGACGGGCGTGTGTCCATGTGCGGACAGCCTCAGTGCTATTCGACCCCCAGTCAGGTTGCACATGGCTTTCAAAGCCGTATGCCATTGCCGGAGATTGACCAATGATCATTTCGACGTTCTCGTACCTGTGGTCGCAATCTGCGATTGATGCAATCACTGAACTGAGTCGAGCTGGGTACCGCGAATTCGAGGTGCCGATCAGCTCACCGCATTGTTGGCCGGCTGAAATGCCGCCTTCTGTGCGGTCGGAAGCAAAGCGACGTTTGCAGGACTGTGGTGCCAGCGTGAGATCGCTCAACCCTGGTGGATATGACCTCAATTTGGCAAGCCCCGCGGCAAATATGAGGCGCAAGAGCATCGACCACATCAAGGACGTGATGGATCTGGCCTTCGAATGGGGTTCGACCGAACTCGTGATTTCGCCGGGAACCCGACGCCCTATGATTTCTCCGTCGTTGTCGAACACCCTCGGCTGGCTGACCGACAGTTTGGAAGTCCTGCTGCCTAGAGCGGAGCAGGCCGGCGTTCGATTGCTTCTCGAAAATACGCCGTACTGCTTCCGGCCAACCTTGGATGAGATGGTAAGCGTCACCAAGCAGTTCAATAGTGAAAAGCTGAAGATTGTTTACGACGTTGCGAACGCCGCATATATCAAGGAAGACCCCGTAGCGGCTCTGTTGGCCGGCGGCTCCGAAATTGTACTTGTGCACATCTCTGATACGGGCCTTGAGGAATGGGGCCATGACCCGATTGGCACGGGGGTCATCGATTTTGAAGCGCTTGGCAAGGCGGTCGACGCGACCTGCAAAACCGAAAATGCCGTTCTTGAAATCATTCGGGAGAAGGACCCTCTGACGGAAATGCACGCTGGCATCAATGAGCTAAAGAAGCGAGGGTGGAACATCAACCCTTAACTGCTATTGATCGCCGTTGAGCATCTTCAGCGGTTGCGCGTTCTGCTTACGATCAACCAGCCGCTGCAAATATCGACGAACTAGAGGGAAAGAAGTCCATGGATCTTGTGAATTCCATCGTCAAGGCGGTACGCATCCTCGACCTGCTCAAAGATCACGGAAGCCTGAGCTATAGCGAAATTCTCAAAATGTTGCCTTTGCCGAAGGGCACGCTTTTCAAAATCTTGTTCACGCTTGAAAGCGAGGAGCTGATCCGTCGCGACCAGGCCAGCGGCAAATACGAGTTGGGCGTGAAGTTGATCGAGTGGGGCACCGGTGCCCGCTCGCAGTTGGAAATCCGCAAGATTGCCCTGCCTTTCATGCAGAAGCTCAGCGAAGACATCAATTGCACGATTCACCTCTCCGTTGTTTCGCACGGCGAGGTCTTGCCGATCGAGAACTTCGAATCGGGAAGCACGACGTGGCCGCACTACCTCTTTCACGGCGGCGTCGGCATCCCGGCGCCTTTGCACGCGACCGCGGCCGGGAAAGCGATTCTGGCATTTATGAGCCGGGAGCGCCTCGAAGATACGCTCAAGGGAAAGGAGCTACAGAAGTTTACCGAGAACACCATCACGACGATGCCGCGGCTGCGCGAGGCTTTTGCCGAGATTCGGCGGACCGGCTATGCGGTGAGCTACTCCGAACACTATGAAATGGTTCGCGGCGTAGCCGCTCCGATCCGTGACAACGAGGGCAAGGTATTCGCTTCGCTGAGCGCGCTCGGCGTTACTACTCGAATGACAGACGAGTGGCTCCCCGAAGTCGCCCTCCGGGTCATTGCCGCAGCGAATGAAATCTCGCGGCTATTCGGCTATTCCGTCTCTGGCGCGAAAGCCGCCTGAACTGGCGCATGGCAACCGCGAGCAGCGCAGACCTTTTTTAAGCTGAATCAGAGAAAAATGGCCACCCCGACTAAAACTGATAAACCGTTGCGTGCCGCGATTATCGGAGCGGGCGACTGGGCGCAGCAGTACCACTTTCCGGCGCTGGCGCTCCTTGCCGACGAGCGTGCGGTCGACATCGCCGGCGTATGGAACCGAACCGCTGCAACGGCCGAGAAGGTTGCACGGGAATTTTCAATCGAACGTGTTTATCGCAGCTTGGACGAGGTGCTAAATGATCAGCACATTGATTGTTTCGTTGTTCTCGTCAACTCGAACGTGCTCGCTGAAACCGTGTGGAGCCTGCTGGGACGCGGTCTGCCCATCTTCACCGAGAAGCCGCCGGGAGGGACGTACCGGGAGGCATTAGCGCTGGCGGAAGGGGTCACGGTTCCCAATCTTGTCGCGTTCAATCGACGCTATATGCCCATTAATCGGCGCTTCAAGGAACTCGCCGACGCGATTGAAGGCGTTTATTTTGCCGAATGCCACTTCTATCGAAATGAGCGGCTCTACGACCACTTCGTGCGGGAAACAGGCGTGCATGGGATCAACTACATGGAATACCTGTGTGGCCCGATCCGCGAGCTACATACTGAAACCGGAAGAATTGCGCGGAACGGCTCGCAGTTCTGGATCAGTTCGGTGACGTTCGCATCAGGAACGCGAGGAGTCTTCAAGTTCTTCCCGTGTTGCGGATCCAGCATCGAACGCTATGAAGTGCATGGGCAGGAGTCCTCGATCTACCTGCACTGTCCTCAGAGCTACACCAGCGATCATCCGGGGCGAATCGAGGTTCATAAAAATGGCCAGGTCGATTCGATCGTCTACGACGCTGAAGAAGAAGGAAACCTCTTGTCGATGGGCATCGTCGATGAGTATCGGGAATTCTTCGCTGCGGTCCTGCATGGTTCAGGGACCGCGTCGAATTTCGCGAATGCCTGCAACACGATGAAAGTCGCCGAAGCAATCGAAGCCGGCACCCTCTCAGCCCCAAGAGCATTCGCGAACGATTGAAAACCTATAGACGCTAAATGCAAATGGACGCCACCAAACACATCAAAGGTACAACGCGACTCTACGCGTCGGTAGGCGATCCGGTCGCTACGGTCAAATCGCCCGAACTCCTGAACCGTCTCTTCTGTGAACAGCGCGTAGACGCAGTCTGCGTTCCATTCTGGGTAAAGGCAGGCGATCTGTCCGCGTTCGTTGCAGGCGCACGAAGCCTGCGAAATCTTTCCGGCTTGCTGGTCACGATGCCTCATAAGCAGGAGATGCTTTCCTTTGTCGACGAACTGCACCCGACAGCTCGCCAGGTCGGTGCGCTCAACGTCATCCGCTGTGACGACGAAGGCCGCTGGGTCGGTGCCATGTTCGATGGCGCCGGCTGTGTGCTTGGCATGCAATGGGAAGGCCATCACCCGGCGAACAAGTCTATTCTTCTCGTCGGCGCCGGGGGCGCTGGCCGGGCGATCGCTTTTGCCGTCGCGTCCGCAGGCGCCCGAACACTGACGATCTTCGACATCGACGAGCGTCGCGCCGACGAACTTGCCAAGTCCGTGGCCGCCGCAACGGGGTGTGCCACGTCATTCGGCGCCCCGGATCCGCGGGGACATGAAGTAGTCATCAACGCAACGGCGCTGGGCATGAAGCCCGGAGACGCCATGCCGGTGGATCCCAATCGTCTCGAGCCTGGTTCCACCGTTGTAGACATTATCACTACGCCGGACACCACACCGCTTTGCCGTGCCGCCCGTGAACGCGGCTGCCGTACGCAAGGTGGACGTGCCATGCATGAAGGCCAGGCGGTGCATGCGTTGCGCTTCCTGGGATTTGACTACCTGCCCGAAGGGAAGTCACTACAAGACATTGGTTTGCCGTCCCAGCCGGCCAATGATGCCGCACCCCTGAAACCGAAGTTCTAAAGAAACAAAACCCGAAAACCAACCCTAGTCACCGATCGAACGAATGGAGACCCACATGAACAGCACTCTTAGGACCCTTCTTACTGCAGCCTTCGTTGCATCTGGCTTCGCCGCGGGCGTCGCGCAGGCGCAGGCGCCGGACAAATGGGATTCGGCTCCGTGGATTGACGCCAAGCCGCTTACCCTGAAAGCCGGCTACAACACCGTCAGGCAATATCCGCACGCCCGGGCGATCGAAAGGTTCGTCAACCGGGTTGCCGAGCGTACCGGCGAGAACTTTCAGATTCAAACCTTCCCGTCCGAGCAGGCCGGCAACGAGCGCCAAATGTTCGACGCCATCACTCTTGGCACCCTGGATATCGCCAAGGTGTCCACGGGTGTGATTTCTGCGGCGGTTCCTGAGTTCGGTGTCTTTGACCTGCCCTATGTGTTCCGCGATCTCAACCACATGATGGCGACCACTCAAAGCAAGGTTGGCCAGGACCTCGCGGCCAAGCTCGAAGCCCGCAACGTCAAAATCCTGTTCTGGATGGAACAGGGCACCCGCAGCTTCTACACCGCGTCGAAGCCGATCCGCAGCCCGAGCGACCTCAAAGGCATGAAGATTCGTACCATCTCCGCCCCGGTGATGGTCGACACCATTAACGCGCTGGGCGCAACGGCAACTCCGATGGGCTTTGGCGATCTTTACCTCGGCATGAAATCCGGGATAGTGGACGGCGCGGAAAACGCCCCCGACGCAATCTGGTACGCGAAGCAACACGAGGTGGCCAAGTATTTCACACTCACCAATCACTTCCGCACGCCCGTCGTGGTGGTGATGAACAAGAGCAAGTTTGACGCGCTGTCTCCCGAGTATAAGGAAATCATCACGACGACGGCGCGCGAAACCCAGGAATGGGCTGGAGCGCTCTATTCGAAGGTCTCTGAAGCGCTCATGGCGTCCCTCAAGAAAGCCGGCATGACGATCATCGACGTCGATGAGGAGGCCTTCCGCAAAGCCGTGGAGCCGGTGTATGCAAAGCACGGGCAGCAATTCTCGGCGCAACTGAAAACGATCCGCGAGATCAAGTGATCGAGTGCGCCACGCGGTCGTAGTGGCCGTTGTGGCGCGACTTTCTTACTGAGCTCGTTAGAGGAAAAATGAACATGCAAACCCTGCTTCGTCGCGGCCTCGAATATTTGTGTGCCGGACTTCTCCTTGTCATCGTGGTCATCGTTTTCTCCAACGTGATCGGCCGCTACTTCTTGCATGCACCCATCCGGTGGAGCGATGAGGTCTCGCTGTTCCTTTTCCTCTGGCTGGCGTACCTGGGGGCTTTGGCCGCTTTGATGGCCGGACGACACTATTCATTCCCGGGCCTGATTGATCTGTTTCCGGCCAAATTGCGCCTTGCCGCGAAGACCTTGAGCGATTTGCTGGTTCTGGCCATGTTGGGGGTCCTGGTCTGGTGTGGCGGTCGGCTCGTCGATCTGCTTCACCACCAGCGATCCCCGGCAATAGATCTCCCGCTGTACTACGTGTATGCGGCGCTGCCTCTCGTTTCCTTCCTTATGGCGCTAGTTGTCGCGTATCAGATCGTGGCCCGACTGCGTGGCGCTCCAGAGCTCGGCCAAGAAGCCGTCGAGCAAGCACAGAACCCGGATCCGCTATGACATCGGCTCGTCAAACGACTCGTCAGAGTATGAAAAACACCCTAAGCAAAGGAGTTGCGCAATGATTTCCGGCATCTTAATGGGCGGCTTCATAATCCTGCTTCTGCTCGACGTCCCGATCTCATTCGCGCTCCTCGGTGCCGCAATGATTGCGATGTATTTTACGGGCAGTCTCATGCCTGCGGCGCAGAGCATGATCGCGACGGTGGACTCGTTCACGCTATTGACGATTCCATTATTCATCATGGCTGGCGATCTCATGAACCGCGGAGGAATCACATCGCGGCTTGTAGAGCTATCGAACGCCCTAGTCGGGCACTTCAAAGGCGCCCTCGCACAAACGGGCGTGGTCGCAGCAACGCTCTTCGGTAGTGTCTCGGGGTCTGCGGTGGCTGACACCGCAGCGGTCGGGTCTGCGGTGATTCCGCCGATGCTCAAGCAAGGTTACGCCCCGGCGTTTTCCGCTGCCCTGATCGCGACGGCAGGGACCATCGGCATGTTGATGCCCACCAGTATAACGCTCATCATTTTTGCGATTACGGCCAATCTGTCGATCGCCAAGCTGCTGGTGGCAGGTCTCATCCCGGGCCTTGTTATGGCCGGCCTGCTGTGCCTCTATAGTTACTCTTATGCGGTGCGCAACAAAATCGAGTTCACCGATAGATTCTCCTGGGCCAAGCTGTTTCGAGCTGTTCGCAAAGCCATTATTCCCGGGATTACACCGGGAATAATCGTTACCGGCATTGTCGGCGGTGTCTTTACGCCGACAGAAGCGGGCGCCGTCGCGGTGGTCTATGCTGCCTGCATTGGCGCCTTCGTGTATCACGAGCTGGACTGGAAAGGTCTTCTTGACTCTGCCGTCCATACCATTGCGATCACGGGGCTCGTAATGTTCCTCATCTTCACCTCCTATGCATTCAGCTGGGTGATTACCCTGGAGCGCGTGCCCGAGATGTTTTCGTCGCTTCTGTTGAACGGCACCAGCAGTCCCCTGGTAGTGTTCTTGCTGATGAACGTATTTCTGTTGGCAATCGGCACTTTCCTTGATCCGACGCCGACGATTCTGATCACGGTCCCGATTTTCCTGCCCATCGCCATGCAGTTCGGCATCGACCCTACTCATTTTGCGATCGTCTTTGTCATCAATATGGCGATTGCGCAAGTGTCGCCCCCGGCCGGGGCGGTTTTGTTCACCGCCTGCGGGATAGCGCGGGTATCGATGGCACAGGTCACCCCGCCCTTACTTCCCCTGATGGGCGTTCAGTTGGTGAGTATGGTTGTCGTCATGTTGGTGCCTTCGCTCGTACTGTTTCTGCCGAACCTGTTCTTTGCCAACTAGGGAAAGCGAAACGTTCAAGACTGAGAACCGAGAGTAGAGAGGACAAAAAATGAGAGTTGCATTACTCGAGGCGAGCCACTGGCATGTGCCACTGTATCTGGATCCGCTCGATGCGAAGGGGATTGAAGTGGTGGCCGTTTCGGACGCGGAGCAGGTAAAGGGCGCCGCGATTGCCGAGCGCTACGGCTGCAAGCTGTATTCGTCGAGCCTGGAGCTGCTCGAACGCGAGCCAGTCGATTTTGCATTCGTATTCGGCAGGCACTCCGAAATGCCGACCTTCGCGGAAGCGTGCATCGCACGCAAGATTCCCTTCGCCCTGGAAAAGCCCTGCGGGATGAACATGCCGCAGGTCACGCGGCTCCGGAAGCTGGCGCAGGCAGCCAAGCTGTACTGCGCGGTGCCGTTCATCTTTCGCTTGAGTGACCTGTACGAATCGCTCAAGGCTGCGGAGGGACGGATACCGTCGGACTTCAATTACATGTCCTTCCGCTTCATTGCCGGTTCTCCCGAACGCTACAAGGCGGCCGGCTCGGGATGGGTGCTTGATCCGACAATGTCCGGTGGTGGATCGACGATCAATCTCGCGACGCATTTCATCGATTTCTTCAGACTGTTGACCGGCAAGGAAATCGTGCGAGTCTCGGCCATCATGCATTCCCTCACCCACCGCGGCGCGATCGAGGACTATTCGCTCCTCACGATGCAAACGGAAGATGGCGTGATAGGGTTGATCGAAAGCGGATACAGCTTCCCCAGCTCGTCTGACGAGCAGCGCGAATTCTCGTTCACCCTGGCATCGGATCGTATGTACGCCAAATCGGGATCGGATCGGATCGAGATTCGCGACCGCAACAATCTTGCCGCCGGCACTCGAAGTCTCCGCCTTCGCTTGGAAACGGATGTTTACTACCCTCTGTTCGTCAAGCAAGTGCTCGCCGAATGCCGGGCAGGGGCGAAGCCGATCGCCTCCTTGCGCGATGCCGAAGCGATGATGCAGGTGATCGACGCGGCTTACGCTTCCGCACGGCAAGGCGGAGCGCCGCAGACTCTTGCTCCGATCCCTGCTTAAATTCGAGGTGCCGAGATGGTCTCGCGTGTCATGCCGGTGACGGAGAACCTCAACAGAGCAGCTTATGGGGTCAACACCTATTCCTTCACGCAGACGCACAGCGCGGGGGACTGTCTCGAACAGCTCGCCGATCTGGGATACCGGCAATTTGAAATCATGCTGCTTCCCGGTCACTTCTGGCCGAGCCAGGACGGCGTCGCAGGGCGACAACAAATCGAGGCCCTGATCGCCAGAAGGTCGCTTCAGATCCTGTCGCTGAATCAGCCCAATCTCGATGTGAATCTGGCCTCGGTCGTCCCGGAAATGCGCCAGCATTCGTGCGGGGTCGTTGCAGCGGCCATTGAACTGGCGGCTGCCTGGAATTCCAAGGGCGTGGTCGTCAATCCTGGCAAGTGCAATCCTGTTTTTCCGGCACCGCAGGCGGTGCTGACGGACTGCTTCCGACGCTCGCTCGACGTGCTCGTTCCGATCGCGCGAAGGGCCGGGGTCCAGCTGATCGTCAAGAACCACCCGTTGAGTTTTCTTTATTTCGCAAACGACTTGCTGGACTTCTTCGATACCTTCGGCTGGGAGCAAGTCGGTATCGGGTACGACTTCGCCAATGGCCACTTTGCCGGGGAAGCGCCGGAAGAAGCGCTACGGCTTCGCGAGCATCTAACGCTCATGTATGCCGCAGACACGACGCTCGACACGTTCCAACACGCGCAAATCGGTACCGGCGCGGTGCCCTTCGAAGCGATCGCGAAGATGCTTAGCGAGGCGGGGATTTCTTTGCCAACGATCCTGGAGATCGTTGCCGAAAACCCGCAAATTGCCATCGACGCGAGCGTCCGTCATCTCGACAGCATCGCTTGGCCGACTGCCTGAACGATGAAACCCACTACAACGAGACAGCCCTTGAATACCATGATGCCCGCACGCGAACTCTTGCTGCCGACCGACCACGAGCGGTTCAGTCAATGTCATGCTTCGACCCTCGTTTTGTTGCCGGACGGAGATGTCCTCGTCGCATTCTTCGCCGGCGCCCGCGAGGGCGAGGGCGATACCGCAATCTGGATCGCCCGTCGCAGCGACGGACGATGGAACGATCCGCAGCGCTTCATGGCCGAGCCCGGTGTGCCGCATTGGAATCCTGTGCTGCACGCGGAGGGCAACAATGTCTGGCTGTTCTACAAGACGGGCGCGACCGTGCACGATTGGGTCACGCGCTGGACGGCGTCTTCTGACGGCGGCCGATCGTGGTCGGCCTCCTCGCCGCTCGTACCGGGGGATACTTCGCCGCGCGGGCCGGTGAAGAACAAGCTGATCGTGACGTCGAACGGCGAGTGGCTTGCGCCGGCTTCGGTCGAGACGGAAACGACCTGGGACGCGTTCGTCGACGTCTCGCCTGATCGCGGTCAGCACTGGGAGCGATGCGATATCCCCATCGTGCACGCACAGCCCGGCGTGCGCCGTGAAGAGGCAATCTGGAGTGGACTGGCCTCCAACGCGCTTTGGGAGAGTGACGTCGACACGGTCTTCAGGTGGGACGGGGTGATCCAACCGACCCTGTGGGAGTCAGCGCCCGGAACGATTCACGCGCTGATGCGCAGCACGCGGGGTCGCGTCTTTCGCAGCGACTCCTTCGATTACGGTCGAAGCTGGCGCCCTTCCTACAGCACCTCGCTACCCAACAACAACAGCGGCATCGACGCCGTGCGCACGGAAGAGGGCCGGGTGGCGCTGGTGCACAACCCGGTCGAAGGCAACTGGGGACGTCGTCACCCATTGTCGATTACCGTATCACGCGACAACGGCGAGAGCTGGGAGCCGCTTCTCGATCTGGAGACGGAGGCTGGAGAGTTTTCGTACCCAGCGGTGATCGCACAGGGCGATTGTCTCCACATCACATGGACGTGTAACCGGCGAACTATCGCCTACCGCCGAGTGCAGCTTGCGGCTTGACTTGAGGCTTTGTTTTTGCGCCATTCAGCGAAACGTCACTAACTCGGAGTAAGCAAAATCAAACGCGGGAGCAAACGTGGGCAATCCGGTATTCCTAGGCATCGATATCGGATCGGCCAGCGTGCGCGCCGGATTGTTCGATACAAACGGCCAGCGGCTGCCTGATCCAAACAGCTCGCGTTCGCCTCAGCGTTCTTTGGCTCCATGATGGTCAAGCCGCCGAAAGTTTGGATTGACTTTTTCCGTCCGGTCAAATCCGATATCAACGCTCGATCTGCAGCCTAGTGTGAGTTCCCCGAATCGGCAAGCTATCGGTCAGCCACCCCGGTTGTACGACCGCTCCACTCAGAAACCCGTCACAACACCAACGAGACGACGAATGTCTGTTCGGGGTCGGTAGTGAAGGTTGATGACGATTGAAAGCGGCCGGTGAACGCGCGTAGAGCGTCGATCAGCGATTCGCGGCCAGATGCCGTCCTTGGGGATTTATTCCAATAGCCGACATCCCAGGCTGCTGTCCTGGTCGGGCTTGGTCACGAAGACGCAACTTCGTCGCGTATCTTTCGTGTATTTCATCGTTTAGCCCAGCTCCGTTTGATGCAGAAAATCAAGCGCGATGCCAGCAAAAATGCTGGCGCCAATCCAGTTGTTGTGCAGGAAGGCCTTGAAGCAACGCGCAGGATCGCGCTGCCGGATCAAGGTGAAGTGATAGGTTGCAATCCCCGCCGCGACACCAACCCCGGCATAGAACGTCCAGCCCATGCGCAACTTGAAGCCGACCAGCGTAATCAGCGCAAAGCTTGCAGCGTAGCAGAGCATCACGGCGGCGACGTCGAAACGACCGAAGGTGATGGCCGATGTCTTGATGCCAATGCGCAAATCATCGGCGCGATCAACCATCGCATACTCGGTATCGTAGGCCATCGCCCAGAAGACATTGGCCACCAGCAGCCACCAGCCAACTCTTGGAATCATATCGAGGTGGGCAACGTAAGCCATCGGGATGCCGAAGCCGAAAGCCACGCCCAGATACGCCTGTGGCACGGCCAGGAAGCGCTTGGTAAAGGGATAGCTCGCTGCCAGAAACAGGGCGATGACGGAAAGACCCATGATGTACCCGCTGCGCAATGGCAGAATCAGGCAGAGCGAACAGATCACCAGTACGCTGAAAAGGATCAGGGCTTCTCGCGCAGAAACCTTGCCCGTGGCCAGCGGACGCTCTTTCGTGCGCGCCACCTGCGGATCATAGCGGCGGTCGGCGAGATCGTTGATCACACAGCCGGCCGAACGCATCAGTACCGTACCGAGCACGAAGATCCACACTACCCGCCAGTCCGGCTGCCCGAGTGAGGAAAACCACAACGCCCATAGCGTCGGCCAAAGCAGGAGCAGAATACCGATCGGTCTGTCGAGCCGCATCAGACTCTCGTATAGATCGATGCGTTCGCGCAGCTTGGGAAGATCGAGTCGCATGGCCGTTATTCTAGCTGCTTAGCGATGATCGCCGCGCAAAGGGACCCTGCCTGCAAGCGGCCAGTGTTGCGTCTTCCGGCGCCACCGCCCTGCGGAAAGGAAAGGATGCGAGACGACGGTTTGGCCGACTTGGGAGCGTGGCAGTTGAGACCCACGTCATCACTGGGGAATAGGAGACACGATCCAGCTGAAGATCCCGTCGTTCTCAACGACAGGGCTTAACTCGGGGGAAGGCCAGATTTCATTCACACCCGACACTGGATGTTGGATAACCCGTTCTGACTGCAATGCGCACTCAAAAGCCGTCATTGCGCTCGCACTGCAGTCCATGCCGGGGGACTGAACTTGCAGCCCCCGACATGGGCCTTGGGGCTGTTCAGGCTATGTGCCCAGGAACAAGAACCTTGATCCGGTAGAGCGACGTTGACGCAGTGATGAAGAGGCTGCGCAAATCCTCGCCACCCCAGGTAAAGTTAGCCACGCCTTCCGGCACCTGGATTACCCCAAGGCAGACGGCGTCGGGGCCGAAGACGTGGATGCCGCCCGGGCCGCAACAGTAGAGATTCCCGCCGCTGTCGATCTTCATCCCGTCGGGGGCGCCCTGCCCAGAGCCGGTGGTTTCCGCCCACACCCGCCCCTTGTACAGCGTGCCATCGTCGCGAACCTCGAAGACGCGGATATGCTGGCGATCGGTATCGTTGACGAACAGGCGCTTTTCGTCCAGCGAGAAACAAAGACCGTTCGGCTGACTGAAATCATCGACCAGCAGGATCGGTTGCTCGTTCTCACGCACCTGGTAGACGCCGCGACACGCCTGCTCGCAGGGGCGTGGAACCCCGTAATATTCCATCCGGCCGTAGGTCGGGTCGGAAAAGAAGATGGCGCCGTCGCTCCTGCAGACGATGTCGTTGGGACTATTCAGCTCCTTGCCAGCGTAGTGGCTTGCAAGCACCGTAATGCTGCCGTCGGCCTCGGTCCGCGTGACTCTGCTCGTGGCGTGCTCGCAGGCGAGCAGCCTTCCCTGGCGATCCCAAGTAAGACCGTTGGATTTGTTGCACGGCTTGCGGAAGGTGGTGACGCCATCCTTCGCCGACCATCGGCGAAGGTGATCGCCGGGCATATCGCTGAACAGCAGATACTTGCCTTGCGCATGCCACGCGGGTCCTTCGGTGAACAGGAAACCCGTCCCCAGCGTCTCGAATTCCACTGTCTTGCCGACGACTGTTTGAAAGCGGGCGTCGCGAATTTCGACGTTTGTCATTTTGCTTCCCCCGCCTGCGCCGCGGCCTTTATCAGCTCGCTGACGCGGGTTGCGCCGACGTACCAGTCCTCTGCCTCTACGTCCTCAAAGACGACCCAGATCACGTCCTTGGGAAGTTGAGCGACTTCGCTGATCGCTGTGGTCACGCGTCGCGAAATCTCGTCCTTGCGTTCCTGCGAGTGCCCTTTAAGGATTCTAATGTTGACGAACGGCATGTGATTCTCCTTTAGCGACGTGGGTGAATGTTTTTAGGGCGGGTCCGCTCCACCGGGAACAGCGAGGGCAAGCAGTTCCTCGCGCAGCCGGTCGTTGTCGCGCAACGCTGCGGCCGGGCCGGAAAAGCGGACCGTGCCCTTCTGCAGGACGTAGACCCGGTCGGCCAGCGCCAAGCAGAAATCCGTCGATTGCTCCGCGATCAGGATCGTCAGGCCCTGACGCTTCAAGTTCGTCACCTGCTCCAGCAGGGCGTCGACGACGAGCGGCGCTAATCCCTCCGAGGGCTCGTCGAGCAGCAGCAGCTCCGGATTGCACATCAGAGTCCGCCCGATGGTGAGCATCTGCTGCTCGCCGCCCGACAGATAGCCGCTCTGTCGAGCCGCGAGTTCCCGAAGCTTGGGAAAAAACTCGAACACCGCTTCGACGGTCCATGGTCCTGGGCGGTTCGCCGCCCGGGCCGCGACGTCGAGATTCTCAGCGACGGTGAGATCGGCGAACACGCGCCGGTCCTCAGGAACGAAGCCGATGCCGGCGCGCGCAATCTCGAACGGGCGCAAGCCCGCAATGTCTTTCCCCTTGAACAGTATCTGCCCGGCAGAGGGCGGCGTCAGGCCCATGATCGAGCGCATGGTGGTGGTCTTGCCGACGCCATTGCGGCCGAGCAGGCCGACGCATTCGCCGCCGCCGATCTCGATCGAGATACCGAACAGCGCGCGTGAGTGCCCATAGGAAGCATGGATGTCCCGGACATCGAGAAGCGCCGTCATTGCCGCTCCCCGAGATAGACTCGCCGGACCTCGCGGTCCGCGCGCACCTCCGCAGGCGAACCGACGGCGATCAGTTTGCCTTGGTGAAGTACGGCAATCTGTTCGGCGATGGCGAAGACGACGTCCATGTCATGTTCGGTGAAAAGAAGAGTCAATTCTCTCTCGGAGGCGATCCGCTGCAGCACCTCGATGCTTTCGCGCGTCTCGCTCGCCGACATTCCGGCGGTCGGCTCGTCGAGGAGAAGGATTCGGGGGCTGGCGGCAAGCGCGATACCAAGCTCGAGTTGCTTCTGGTTGCCATAAGAGAGCGTGCCGCTCGGCGTCGCCGCCTCGTGGAGCATCCCGAGGGATGAAAGGAGGGTTTCGGTCTCCGTCCGAAACATGTCCTCGGAGCGACGCCAGAAATCGACCGCCGCGCGGCTGCTGGCGATGAATGCTGCCTGCACGCTCTCGAACACGGTCAGGCGCGGGAAGATGTTGGCGCGCTGGAACGAACGTCCCATTCCCATACGGCAGATGGCGTGCGGGGCCCCTGCAGTGATGTCGCGTTCCTCGAGGCGGACCCTCCCGGCATCGGGACGCAAATGACCCGTGATCAAGTTGAACAGCGTCGATTTCCCGGCGCCGTTCGGACCGATGACGGCGGTCGTTTGCCGCCGCGCCACTGCGAAACTCACGTCGGAGATCGCCTTGAAACCAGCGAACGATTTGCTCAGACCGTGAACCTCAAGCATCGGGTCGTCTCCTGCGCTCGCTCACTAAAGCGGCGAGACTTCCCACCATTCCCGCTGGAAACGCGTACAGCAGGACGATCAGGATCACGCCAAGCACCAGCGGCCAGTATTCCGTATAGGAGGTGATCTGCTGATTGAGCGCAATCAGCATGAAAGCACCCACCATCGGACCCCAGAACTGGTTCATGCCGCCGAGAATGACCATGATCAGGACTTCCGCCGACTTTGCCCAGTAGCCCGCGTCCGGGAAGACGCCCCGGTTGAAGATGCCGAACATAGCGCCCGCCACCCCGGCGAAAATACCTGCCACGACGAACGCAGCCAGTTCGTAGCCGCGCACGTGGACGCCAATGAATTCAGCCCGCTCCGGATTTTCGCGAATGGTCGTCAGCATTCGCCCGAACGGTGATTGCGAGATGCGCCGCAAGGCGGCCAGGCAAATTGCAACGATCACCAGCGTGAGGTAGAAATAACGCTCGCCGATTCGCATGCTGCTGAGGCCCGGAATTGCGTCCATCCAGCCGAGGTCGGGATAGGGGACGTTGATCAGGCCCGACTCGCCGCCGGTCACGTCGTTCCACTTGAAGCAGATTGCCCACACGATCTGTGCAAAGGCCATCGTCAACATGGCGAAGTAGATTTTCGTCAGGCGCACGCAGAAAAAGCCGAAGAGGAGCGCGACTCCGCCGGCAAGCATGGCGGCCATCGCCAGGCCGAAGGTGAAGGACATGCTGTAGGTCTTCATCAGGATGGCGCAGGTGTAGGCACCGACGGCGAAATAGGCGGCATGCCCGAAAGAGACGAGACCGGTTGTTCCGAGCAGGAGGTTCAGGCTGGTCGCGAACAGCCCGAGGATGAGGATGTCAGTGGCAACCGACGTGTAGAAGCGCGACCCCAGGAGCGGAATACCGAGCGCCACCACGAAGGCGATCGCTGCCCAGGGAATACGCTCGAACAGACGCCGTCTCATCGCATCGGTCTCCCCAGCAGGCCCCACGGCCGGATGATCAGGATAATCGCCATCAGGGCGAACACCGCGAAAATGGAGAAGCGCGGGAAGACAAGGATGCCGAAGGACAGGAACTGGCCGTAAATGAGGGCACCGAGGAAGGTCCCCCAGAGCGAGCCCAGCCCGCCGATCACGACCACCACGAAGGCCTCGATGATGATTTCGACGTCCATGCCGGGGACAACCGTCTTGACCGGCGTGACGAGTGCGCCGGCAAGCCCCGCAAGGAAGGACCCCACTCCGAACATGGTCGTGTAGAGCCAGCCGACATCGGCGCCGAGCGCGCCCAGCATCTCACGGTCGAGCGCCGCCGCTCGGATCATGCGGCCGATATGCGTGCGGTAAAGGACAAGCCAGATGGACAGCGCGATAACGGGGCCCAGGACCGCGATGAACAGGTTGTAATGCGGCACAATGACCCCGAAGAGGCGCAGGGTGCCGTCCAGGATGCTCGGCCGCTGCACCGAAAGCTGCTGGGTCCCCCAAATGAGTTTTGCAGCGTCGGCAATTACCAGTACCAGCGCGTATGTGAACAGGAGCTGGTAGAGGTCCTCGCGGTCGTACAGATGGCGCAGCAACAGGCGCTCGATGGCGACCCCCAACAAGGCGACGCCGGCCGCCGCCCCGAGCGCGGCTAACCAGAAAGTGCCCGGGCCGGGACCGATCGAATGCACGATTTGCCAGGCGAGATAGGCACCGACCATGTAGAAGGAACCGTGCGCGAAGTTGAGGACGCGCAGAACGCCGAAGATGAGCGAGAGCCCCGAGGCGATCAGGAACAGAAACATGGCGGTTGTGATGCCGCCGAGAAACTGCCCGAAAAGGAATTGTCCGTCGCTCATGGCTCACCTGCCGCCGGACAAACCCAGCGC
The DNA here is from genome assembly GCA_964485725.1 of uncultured Propionivibrio sp. Classification (GTDB taxonomy): domain Bacteria; phylum Pseudomonadota; class Gammaproteobacteria; order Burkholderiales; family Rhodocyclaceae; genus Propionivibrio. The sequence continues at coordinate 39,353 of CAZALA010000009.1, forward strand.
GCCTGAGACGCGCGCGGCCGTCTCATTCAGGAGCTTGACCCAGCCGGCGACGGATTTCGCTTTGAAACGGGCTTTCGGCATGGCCATGCTGATGCTGGCGCTGACTCGCCCGGACGCGCCATTCACGGGGACGGCGACACAGCACAAGCCATACGCCAGTTCCTCAGCGTCGAGCGCGTAGCGCCGCTCGCGGATCAGGGCGAGTTCTTCCATGAGAGCGGCCTTGTCGGTGATGCTGTTGGCGGTGCGACCGATCAGGGACCCGCGATGGAGAAAGCGGTTGCGTTCTTTCTCGGGAAGAAACGCGAGCAAGACCTTTCCGGTCGCCGTGCAATTGGCGGGTTCGCGGTGGCCGGCGCGAAAACCGGCGCTGACGGCCTGATGGCCGCCGGCTGCGCAGATCTCGACGTTGTCCCCGTCGTTGTAGATCGCGAGGTAGATCGTCTCGCCAACCTTATCGCGAAGCTCTTCGAGGCGCGGCAGCGCTACTCCCACGAGGCCATGGTTGCCGACGTAGGCGCTGCCCAGTTCCAAAAGTCGCGGTCCGAGCGCGTAGCACCGCGTATCTGGATCCTGCTCGGTGTAGCCGCGCCGGGTGAGCGTTTGCAACAACCGGTATGCCGTGGTTACGTTGATCTGGGTGCTGTCGGCAATCTCCGAGACGGTCTGAGGCTGGGAGACCGAGCCAAGGTGATCGAGGATATCGAACACCTTGGCCAGTGTCTTGACCGTAGCGCCGGCTTGGTGCTGGGGCTGGTCGCTTATTTCGCCGCCGCCACCCATCATTCGATGAAGGAGGTCGGGTCGACGTAGATCGGCTTTTCCATGACCGGGAACGGATAGCGCGGATCCTTGATCATCTTGCCCCAGAATTGCCCGCGATTCGCGGAGTGGTTCTTCGGGTTGATGGTCTGCTTCCCGATCGGGGTCTCGGCCGTCAAACCGAGCAGTGCCTTCGCGACGTCGTCCGACTTGGCGCTATTCGCCTTCTTGATGCCCTCGACCAGCATCTGCATGGCGATATAGCCCACGGTCGGCCACGACGAGGGGTACTCGGTGTTGGTGTACTTCTTGACGCGCTCGACGAATTCCTTGTGAATCGCCGGTCCGTCGTCCCAATTGAAGACGTCGTAGGCGTTGCCCCAAATGCCGAGCGGGTAGTCGGCACCTATCGCCTTGGCGGATTCGATCGAACCGGCCTCACCGCCGGCGACAATGAACTCCGGCTTGATCGCGTCAAAATACCCGAGCGGCTTCGCCTGCTTGATGAACGTCACGAAGTGCCCGCCCCACAGCGAAGTGAACACTGCCTCAGGTCGCTTCGACAGTTGAGCGTTGATGAACGGGGTGTAGTCCGCCTCGCCGAGCTTGGGCCACTGCTGGTCGACGATCTCGATGTCCGGCCTGATTTTCTTCAGGTGCTTGACAAACGCGGCGGTCACTTCTTGCCCATAGGTGTAGTCAGGGCCGATCGTCGCCACGCGCTTCACCTTAAGCTTGGCGATCAACTCTGCCGCCGAACTCCCCTCGATGGCGGTCGTAGAGGCGGTCCGGAACACGTAGGGGTGGATGTTCTCCGGCGACATCAGTTGGTAGGGCTTCGACACTGGTGCGATGAAGACGATCTTGTTTTCCTTGGCGATCGGCGAGACCGCCGGGCCTTCCGCCGCGGTGAAGGTACCAACCAGAAAGTCGACGTTGTCCTTGAGGATCATTTCGCGAGCAACACGGACGGCGTCATCAGCATTGCCCTTGCTGTCGCGCGAGATGAGTTCGAGCTTACGGCCAATCACGCCGCCCTTGGCGTTGACCTCGTCGACCAGCATCTGCGCGCCCTTGAGCGTCGGCTCGCCGAACAGAGCACCCGGCCCCGACAGGACCATCGGCATGCCGACCTTGATCGGATCCGCTGCCTGCGCCCCCGGCGAAGCGGCGAACGCCAACGCTGCAGCCATGACAACAAAAAGACGAGTTTGCATAGTGACAACCTCCTTGTTGGTGTTTTCCAGTGGGACTCCTTACTCAGCGGCTCCTCCATCAAGCACTTCACAATGTGAACGGTCTTTCCAAAACTGTAAAAAATATGGCACATCAGGTGGCGTAAGTCAACGACCCGGACAGGCGCTAACGGACGCATCGCGGGCAGACAGGCCGAATTCGTCTGGACTTTCAATCGTTCCGGCGAATTCGATTTTGCCTGCCTCATCCGGCGGCCATTACGAGGCTGGCGGGTGGGCAAGGTCGCGCTGGTCGCAAACGCCAACAAGCCCGGGAAGGGCTCAGCCCGACCTGGAACGGCACTAAGGAAGATCGAAGCAATCGACCCCGAAGCCGACGGACTGGAAGCCTAATAAGGTCCACGTGCAAAGTCCGCTTTGCGCCACCGCTTCTCTAGGCCCTGAATGCCGCCTTAGGGTCGGGCGCACCAATTCGCGGAATGAGGAAGCTGCCGTTCAACGCACTTCCCGGCCGAGAAGCCAGTTACCGACTCAATGCCGCCCGAGATCTCGGCCTGGTCCTGTCGTCGGGATTGCCGGTACTATTGCGCTTTCGGCCGAAGTTATTATCAGGGAGTTCGTGATGTCGGATCATGTCTACAAAGTCGTTGAAATAGTCGGTTCCTCGCAAATAGGCGTCGATGATGCGATACGCAATGCCATTGAGACCAGCGCCAAGACAATCCGGCATATATCTTGGTTCGAAGTCGTCAAGACGACGGGGCACGTGGTCGCCGACAAGGTTGCGCATTTTCAGGTCACGCTCAAGATCGGTTTCCGCATAGAAACCGACTGAGCGGCGGTTGCGCGGAGCGGCGAGCAGGTCGAATCGGCCGCGCTTACCGTTTTCGCTCGGCCGCTCACACGGCCATCGCGCCCTGATCTTTTCTTCGCGCGTTCGAAGGCGATGATGCGATACGTCATCCCCCTGCCGGCCCAGTTCGGCATCGTGCGCCACGGCGTAAGAAACCTGGAGCTTGTCGGAAGCGATGGCTGGCGATCATAGGTGCGATCCCGCCAGAGCGTCGGCGCGTGAACGATTTCGTTGGGGAAACTTAGTACTGTACTTTCCCCAACGCCTGAGCTCGCCAAGGATCAGTCCGCAATCAGCCTCACGCCACCAGGGCATATCTCAGTTGAGCCGCGCGAGCGCGGCGGGCATTATGCCACTTTGGTTCGCTACGATGCGGCAGGCAAGCGCACGACAAGGGAGCAGATCGGTCCACAGGGTAGCGAAGAGCACGCGGACGCGGTGGCGAGGCTCGAAAGTGACGCGTGCAGAACTTGCGCCTCACTCCTGATCCGGCCGAGCGAGTGCAGGCAAGACCAGGCGCAAAGCGCCGCCGCATGACAGCGCTACGCAAGACGTTTTGCAACGCCGTATCGCCTAGCGCAGCCGGCCGGCATTAGAGCGCGTTTTCGATGCGCTCCCAGGTCCGCGTCAGGTGCTCGAGCATCGAAGCGACGAGGCGCGGCCCGTCGCGCGCCTCGAGCGCCGCGATCATTTCCTCGTGGTCGGCGACCGCCGCCGCCCACTGCTCTTCGGTGCGATGGCCGAGGAAGCGGATGCGCTTCATGCGCGCCTGCAGCATGCCGTGCAGCAGCATCAGCGCTTCGTTGCCGGAGAGCGCGATCAGCGCGGTGTGGATCTGCTGGTTGCACTTGAAGTACTGCAGCCGGTCGCGCTTCGCGTAGCAGCGCAGCATCTCGTCGTGCAGCGCGCGAATGGCGCGGATGTCCTCGTCGCTGCCGTTGTCGCAGGCGAGCTTGCCGGCGAGTTCCTCGAGCGAGGAGAGCACCGTCAGCATGTCCTTGACGTCCTTGGCGGTGAGTTTGCGCACCGTCGCGCCACGGCTCGGCACGAGATCGACGAGGCCTTCGGCGGCGAGCACTTTCAGCGCTTCGCGCAGCGGCGTGCGCGAGACGCCGAGCTGTTGGCCGACCTGTCCCTCGTGGATGCGCAGGCCGCAGGGCAGCTGGCCCTCGATGATCATGTCGCGCAGGCGCGAGACGACGACGTTGTGCAGCGTCGGCCGGTCGATCGGCGCGACTTCGGAATCGGCAGCGAGCAGCGCGCTCGCGGCGGCCAGCACATCGTGATCAGCGTTCATCGCAGCCTTCCTTTCCATCGCAAGCCCCGGCACGGGCGCTATTTTAACGTCGCCGGCAGGGCGGGCAAGCTTGCCGATGGCGACGCCCTGAATTCTGCATTCAGGATACCACATGTAACATTGTTGACAACTGATCGTTGTCGGGATCAGTATGGCGGGCATTCGACCACCCGTTTCGAACTATCCCCGACCAGGAGCTTTGCGCATGATGAGCCCGACCACCGCCCTCGCCCGCCCGACCCTCGCGCTCGCCATGGGCGATCCAGCCGGCATCAGCGCCGAGCTCGCGGCCAAGGTGCTCGCCGTCCCCGAGGTACGCGCCGCGGCCAACATCGTCGTCTTCGGCGATCGGCGCATTCTCGAGGAAGGCGCGAAGGACGCCGGCGTGTCGCTGGCTGCGCTCGATGTCGCGATCGTTCGCGACGGTGAAGCTTTCGATGCGAGCGAGCGTCCGGTGCTCGTCGATCTCGGCAACCTTGCCGCCGGCGCGGTGCCACGCGGCGAAGCGACGATCGAGGGCGGCGCTTTCGCCGTCGACAACTTCCGCCGCGCGCTCGAGTTTGCGCACGCCGGCAAGGCCGACGCCGTCTGCTTCACGCCTTTCAACAAGAAAGCGATGCGCTACGTCTATGCCGGCTATGACGATGAAATCCGCTTCATTTCGGAAGTCATCGGCTTTAACGGGCACGCGCGCGAATTCAACGTCCTCGGCGGCCTCTGGAATGCTCGCGTGACCTCGCACATTCCGCTCTCCGAAGTCGCCGCGGCGATCAACATGGAGGGCATCCTCAAGGAACTCGCGCTCACCGATCGCTGCATGCGCAGCGCCGGTTTCGATGAGCCGCGCATCGCGGTTGCCGCGCTCAACCCGCACGCCGGCGACGGCGGCAATTTCGGCGACGAGGAAATCCGCATCATCGCGCCGGCGGTCGCGGCCGGGCTCGAGCGCGGCTTCAAGGTCTTCGGTCCCTATCCCGCCGACACGGTCTATGTGCGCGCAATGAAAGGCGCTTTCGACGCGGTGCTGACGATGTACCACGACCAGGGCCAGATCGCGATGAAGCTCGTCGGTTTCGACAAGGGCGTGACGATGATGGGCGGCTTGCCTTTCCCCGTTTGCACGCCGGCGCACGGCACCGCTTACGACATCGCTGGCCAGGGCATCGCCAACGTCGGCGCGACGCGCGAAGCGCTGCTCCTGGCGGCGCGCATGGCGGCCCGAAACCTGGCCGAAAAGAACGAGACGATTTCCCGATAAGCAGCAGACCTGCGCCAATTCATTTTCATCGAAGCTTCAACCACGAAAGGGACCCTACGATGTCAACCAGCAAACTGATGACCACGCTCCTTGCCACCGCGCTTTACGCCACCGCAGCGAGCGCCGCCTGGGTGCCGGAGAAACCGGTCGAGTTCGTCGTCGCCTCGGGCGCCGGCGGCGGCACCGACATTTTCGCGCGCACGGTGCAGTCGATCGTCCTCAAGTACAAGCTGATGAGCGCGCCGATCGTCGTCCTCAACAAGGGCGGCGGCGCCGGCAGCGAAGGCTTCGTCTATGGATCGGCGACACCCGACGACGCGTACAAGCTGACCTTCGGCACCAACAACGAATACCTCTTGCCGCTCGTCGCCAAGATGGGCTATACGGCCGACAGCCTGATCCCGATCGCCGGCATGGCGCTCGACGAATTCCTGATCTGGGTCAACGCCAACTCGCCCTACCAGGACGCCAAGAGCTTCATCGAAGCCGCCAAGAAAGGCGACGGCCTGAAAATGGGCGGCTCGCAATCGAAGGACACCGACCAGACGCTGGCGAGCATGATCAGCGCCGCGACCGGCGCCAAATTCACCTACATCCCGTTCAAGAGCGGCGGCGAAGCCGCGGTGCAGCTTGCCGGCGGCCACATCGACGCCAACGTCAACAACCCGAACGAAAACCTCGGCCAGTGGAAAGCCGGCATGGTGCGGCCGCTCTGCGTCTTTTCGACCGAGCGCATGGCCGCGGGTCCGAAGGTGACGAAGGACATGGCCTGGTCCGACATCCCGCTGTGCAAGGACTCGGGCGTGCCGATCCCGAGCTACCAGATGCCGCGCACGGTGTGGCTGCCGGCCAAGGCGCCGGCCGAGGCGGTGGCCTTCTACACGCAGATGCTGAAAAAAGTCAGCGAGACGCCCGAGTGGAAAGCCTACATCGACAAGACTTCGCAGAGCGATCGCTTCATGAGCGGCGACGATGTTCGCGCCTACGCCAAGCAGGACGCCGAGCGCGCGACCGAAGTCTTCAAGCGCGAAAAATGGATGGTGCAGTAAGGCCGTAGCCTGACGTTCCGGGGCAGGCGAGTGTAAGTTTTCCACTCGCCTGCCCCGATCGCAATCAACGATCAACGTGGAGTTTGTCTGATGGTCAACTCATCCGGGACCCTGCTCACCCGCCTGACGATGGAAATTGCCGTCGCGCTCGCGACCGCGCTGGGCGGCGCGATCGTCTGCTACGGATCGCTTGAAATCGGCACCGGCTGGGGCGACGCCGGCCCGCAACCCGGCTATTTCCCGTTCTACATCGGCCTCTTCATCATGCTGGCGAGCGCCGGCGTGCTCATCGAAGCAATCGTCAAACACCGCCACGCACGGGGAATTTTCCTGACGCGCGAGCAGGGCCGCCGCATGCTCAGCTTCTTCCTGCCGATGTTCGGCTTCGTCGCCGTTTCAATGCTGCTCGGCCTCTACGTCGGCCTCGCGCTTTACCTCTTCGGCGTCATGACGATTCAGGGCGGCTACCGCGTCGGCAAGGCGCTCGCGGTGTGCGCGAGCACGATCGTCATTTTCTACTTCGTTTTCGAGAAGTGGTTCCAGGTGCCGCTGCTCAAGGGCCCGATCGAAGCGCTGCTGAAAATCTACTAAAGCCGCAGCGACCAAGAATATTGCATTTCGCGTAAATCAGGGAGAAGCGTTTGGATAATTTCGGCAACCTGATGGACGGCTTCGGGATCGTCCTCTCGGCCTACCATCTCGGCCTGATGGCCGCGGGCGTCATGCTCGGCATTCTGGTCGGCGTACTGCCCGGTCTCGGCGCGCCGAACGGCGTCTCGCTCCTGATTCCGCTGACTTTCACGATGGATCCGATCTCGGCGATCATCCTCCTGACGAGCATGTACTGGGGCGCGCTCTTTGGCGGCTCGACGACGTCGATTCTGTTCAACATCCCGGGCGAGCCCTCGTCGGTCGCGACGACTTTCGACGGCTACCCGATGGCTCAGCAGGGCAAGGCGACGCAGGCACTGACGCTCGCCTTCATGTCGGCCGGCATCGGCGCGCTGCTCGGCGTCGCCGTGATCACCGTGCTCTCGGGCTGGGTCACGCAATTTGCGTTGAAGTTCTCCTCGCCCGAATATTTCGCCGTCTATCTGCTCACTTTCTGCAGCTTCATCGGCATGGGCAGCAGCTCGCCTTTCAAGGCCATCGTTTCGATGATGCTGGGCTTCGCCTTCGCCGCCGTCGGCATGGACGGCATGTCGGGCAACATGCGGCTCACCTTCGGCATCACCGAACTGATCAAGGGCGTCAGCTTCCTCGTCGCCGTCATCGGCCTCTTCGGCCTTGGCGAACTCATGCAGACGATGGAAGAAGGCCTGCGCTTTCAGGGCATCCACGCGCGCATCAAGATCCGCGACGTGCTCGACGCCATCGTCTCGCTGCCCAAGTACTGGGTGACGCTGCTCAGGAGCGCCCTCGTCGGCTGCTGGATGGGAATCACGCCGGGCGGACCGACCGCGGCCTCGTTCATGAGCTACGGTCTTGCCAAGCGCTTTGCGCGCCGCAAGGACGGCTTCGGCAAGGGCGAGCCGGCCGGCATCGTCGCGCCCGAGACCGCCGATCACTCGGCCGGCACCTGTGCGATCCTGCCGATGCTCGCGCTCGGCGTTCCCGGTTCGGCGACCGCCGCGGTGATGATGGGCGGCCTGATGATCTGGGGCCTCACGCCCGGACCGATGCTCTTCATCGAGCGCCCGGATTTTGTCTGGAGCACGATCGCGAGCATGTACATGGGCAACGTCATGGCGGTCGTGTTGGTGCTGGCGACGGTGCCGATGTTCGCCGCCATCCTGCGCATTCCGTTCACGATCATCGGCCCGATGATCGTCGTCGTCTGCTTCATCGGCGCCTACCAGATTTCCGGCGCGCGCCTCGACCTCTGGTTTGCGCTCGCTTTCGGCATCGCCGGCTATCTGCTGAAGAAGCTCGACTACCCGATCGCGCCGATGGTCCTGGCGATGGTGCTCGGCGACAAGACCGAGGACGCCTTCCGCCAGTCGATGATTTTTTCCAAGGGTTCGCTCTCGATCTTCTGGACCAACTCGACGCTCGTCGCTGCCATCATGACGATCGCCTTGCTGCTGCTTTTCTGGCCGTTCGTGACGATGCTGCTGCAGAAGCTGCGCAAACCTGCCTAGAACCCGGAGAAAGATGAGCCGACGATGACGACGATGACTGTGCCTGAAAGAATCGGCTTTGTCGGCGCCGGCCTCATGGGTCGCGGCATGGCACGCCAGCTGCTGCAGGCCGGCCACGCCGTCACCGTCTTCGTGCACCGAAGTCGCGAAGGCATTGCCGAGCTCGCCGCACTCGGCGCCACGGAGACGGACGATTTGCGCACGCTCGCGCAGCAGTGCGACGTCGTCATGCTCTGCCTTGACTCGGCCGACACGGTGCGCTCAGTGCTTGCGCAAATGCGCCCGGCGCTGCGCCGCGGACAACTTGTCATCGACGCGACGACGTCCAATCCCGATGTCTCGCTGGAGGTCGCCGCGGCGCTTAAGTCATGCGGCGTCGATTACGCCGACGCACCGGTGACCGGCGGCCCGCCCGAGGCGGCGGCCGGCCGGCTCGGAACAATCGTCGGCTGCGACGAAGCCCTCTTCCCGCGCGTCGAAACCATCGTCTCGCGCTACGCGACATCGGTGCGGCGCGTCGGCGGCATTGGCAAGGGCCACTTCGCCAAGCTGCTCAACAACTTCGTCACGCAAGGCACCGCCGTCCTCCTCGCCGAGGCCTACGGTCGCGCGCGCGAGAACGGCGTCGACTGGCAGGCGCTGTACGACCTGATGTCGGCCGGGGCGGCGCGCTCGGGGACGCTGGAAAAAACGGTCAGGCCGGCGCTCGCAGGCAATTTCGACGGCAGCCTTTTCTCGATCCGCAACGCGCACAAGGACGTCTCGTACTTCTGCGCGCAGGCCGAGAACTCGGCGCGCGGCCCGAGCGAGCTCGGCGCGGCGATCCGCCGCGTCTTGGGCGATGCGCTCGCCGCCGACTGCGGCGAGCGCTACACGAGCGCCCTGCTCGACCCCGGCCTCAAGCGGCGCTGACCACCGCGCGCGCGGCAAGCAGCCCGCTTGCCCTGTGCGGCAGGGCGGAAAACAGCACGCACGCGCCAATTTGATGCATATTGCATATTGATTGCGGGCCTGATGCCGCGCCTGCAATCCCTTGCGCGCCTGCAAACACAAGGCCTGCGCCGGCTTTTGCAAACCACCGTCATGGAACTTCCGGCGCCGCCATCGTGTCGTAAACGCCACTGGCCTGGGCGCAGCACTGCCTCCCCGGGCGCGATTCACAACCCGTCACAGCACTCGCGCTCGTGGCATCGACGGGGGAAGCAGCGATGGCGATAGACCGGCAACTCGACTGTTACGCAATCCTGGAGATTTCTCCGAACGCCGACGACGCAGCTGTTCGCGCCGCCTACAAGGCGCTTCTTGCGCGCCACGAGCAAAGTCGCCCGGGCACGTCGAAGGACGAGGCACGCAGGCATTTGTCGCATTTGACGACCGCCTACGAAGTCCTCTCGAATCCGCAACGGCGCCGCCGCTACGACTTCCATCGCCGCATCCATGCGCGCATCGACCCGCTGCGCGCTGAACTCGTCTCCTCCGAACTGCCAGCTTCGGTGCCCCCGCAGCGGCATGCGCGCGCAAGCTCGCGCCTCGAGCAACGGCGAAGACGCCTTGCCCTCGTCGTCGTCTCGGTTGCCATCGTATTCGTCGCCTCGGTCTATGCGACTTCGGCAATTCGCGGCCAACGGCATACGCCAGCGCTGGAAGAGCCGGAAGCGCCGCTCGCCGCAGAGGCGAAAGCGCCTGTCGTCGCTGCGCCGGCGCGAAGCGAAGTCCTTGTGCCGGCGCCGACGCCGCCGTTCGAGGCGAGCGCTCCGGTCAGCGCTCCGGCTGTCGCCGCGTCGCCGCCGCGCGCGCCGGTTGCCGAAAAGACTGTCGCCGCCGGCAGGCCGACGCCGCAGCCGCCGGAGCGCACCCGTCGCGCCAGGGCCGCCACGCCGGCGCCCGTACCCTGCACCGACGCAACCATCGCCCTCGGCCTGTGTACGTCGGCTCGCGCCGCGGACGAGCGCTGAGGCGCGCTGCCGCGCGCAAAGCCGGCCCCCCGACCCCCATCGCCCGACTGCCCGCTAAACGACGCTGACCCTGGCTTCTCCGGCGACGATTTCGCCGATCACCGCGGCGCTCGCAAAACCGTGCTGCAAGAAGATCGCGAGCACCTCAGCGCACGCTTCCGGCGCGCAGGAAACGAGCAGACCGCCGCTCGTCTGCGGGTCGGTCAGGAGGGCGCGCTCCTTATCGCCGATGCGTCCCTGGTCGAGTTCGACGTGTTCGCCGTAGCTTGCCCAGTTGCGCGCCGACGCGCCGGTGACGCAGCCTTGCGCGGCGTAGTCGACGGCGTGGGGAAGCACCGGCAGCGCTGCGTAGTCAAGGCGCGCGCCGACGCGCGAGCCCTTGCAGAGTTCGACGAGATGCCCGAGCAGACCGAAGCCCGTGACGTCGGTCATCGCGTGCACGCCGGAGAGCGCACCGAGCGCCGTCCCGGGCGTGTTAAGTTGCGTCGTCGTCGCGATCATCGTCGCGTAATCGGCCGCGGCAAGCGCGTTCTTCTTGAAAGCCGCGCTGTAGAGACCGACGCCGAGCCCCTTGCCGAGGATCAGCTGGTCGCCCGCACGCGCGCCGGTATTGCGGCGCACCCTGGCCGGATGCACGAGGCCGATGACGACGAGACCGTAGATCGGCTCGACCGAGTCGATGGTGTGGCCGCCCGCGATCGGAATGCCGGCCTTGGCGCAGACCGCTTCACCGCCTTCGAGGATGAGCCGGATCGTTTCCATCGGCAGCACATTGACCGGCATGCCGACGATCGCGAGCGCGAAGAGCGGGGTGGCGCCCATCGCGTAGATGTCCGAGATCGCGTTGGTCGCCGCGATGCGGCCGAAGTCGTGCGGATCATCGACGATCGGCATGAAGAAATCGGTCGTCGCGACGATCGCTTGCTCGGCGTTGATCTGGTAGACGGCGGCGTCGTCGCTCGTTTCGATGCCGACGAGGAGTTCGCGCGGAACAATCGCGGGCGCGCTCTTGGCGAGGATCTTCTCGAGCACGCCGGGGGCGATCTTGCAGCCGCAACCGCCGCCGTGCGAGAGCGCAGTGAGCCTCACCGGACGCGACAGATTGCCGGGCGTCAAACTTTCTTCAGGCATCTTCGCCTTTCCTAAAGCGCGTCAAAACCGGCATTCTCGACGGCCGCCTTGAGTTCATCGAGGCCGAGAGCGCTTTCGTCGTAGACGAGGTGCGCCTTGCCCGCTTCGAGCGAGACGGTCACGCTCTTTACGCCCGGCAGCGCCTGCAGCACGCCGGTGACGTTTTTGACGCAGCCCTGACAGCTCATTCCGCCGACGCCAAGATCGATTTCCTGCATGGTTTTCATCCTTTCTGATTTGCGTTCAAGGACCCGGCTGCCAGCGTTTGAGCAGCAGCGAGTTGGAAACGACCGAGACCGAGCTCATCGCCATCGCGGCGCCGGCGATCACCGGCCCGAGCATCCCGAAGGCGGCAAGGGGAATTCCGAGAACATTGTAAATGAAGGCGAAGAAGAGGTTCTGGCGGATCTTCGCGAGCGTCGCTCGAGACAGGACGATGGCATCGGCGACGCCGGCAAGATCGCTGCGCACGAGCGTGATGTCGGCCACTTCGATCGCCGCGTCGGAGCCGGCGCCGATGGCGAAGCTGACGTCGGCGGCGGCGAGCGCCGGCGCGTCGTTGATGCCGTCGCCGACCATCGCGACGATGCCGTCGCCGGCCCCGGCTTTCAGCGCGGCGATCGCGCTCGCCTTCTCGGCGGGCGAAACGCCGGCGCGAAAATCCTCGATGCCGACCGCCTGCGCGATCGCGGCGGCGGTGACCTCGTTGTCGCCGGTGAGCATGACGACTCTGACACCAAGCGCTTTGAGGCGCGCGACCGCCGCCTGCGAACTCGCGCGCACGGGATCGGCGATCGCCACCAGCGCGAGCGGCGTTTGCCCTTCGGCGAGGACGACGACGGTCTTGCCGGCGCCCTGCAGCGCGGCGATGGCCTCTTGCGGCAGCGCCAGTGCGGAGAACTCGGAAAACCATTGCGGCGAACCCAGCCTGAGCGCGCGGCCGCCGACGCTGCCGACGACACCACGGCCCGGATGCGCGCGGAAATCGCTGAGCGCCGCCAGCGTGACGCCAGCTTCGCTGGCACGTTGCAAAAGCGCGCGCGCAAGCGGATGTTCCGAGCCCTGCTCGAGGCCTGCGGCCAGCGCGAGCACTTCGGTTTCGCTCCCGGCGAGCGCCACAATGTCCGTCACGACGGGTTCGCCGCGCGTCAGCGTCCCGGTCTTGTCGACGGCAAGAATCGTCGTCTTGCCGGCGTGCTCGAGCGCCTCGGCGTTGCGCACGAGGATGCCGGCGGCGGCTCCGCGACCGGTGCCGACCATGATCGCCGTCGGCGTCGCCAGCCCGAGCGCGCACGGACAGGCGATGACGAGAACGGCAACGGCGTTGATCAGCGCCGTGCTGAAAAGGCCGCCGACCAGCCACCACAGCACGAAGGTGAGCAAAGCGATGCCGCACACGGCCGGGACAAAAATCGCCGCGATGCGGTCGGCCTGGCGCTGCACCGGCGCTTTCGATCCCTGCGCCTCGGCGACGAGCCGGATGATGCCAGCGAGCAGCGTGTGCTCGCCGACGCCGGTGGCGCGGCAGCGCAGCATGCCCTCGCCGTTTGCCGTCGCGGCAAAGACGCGG